>DKEG01000050.1:0-59138 GCA_002452095.1 Bacteroidales bacterium UBA6828
ACATAAGAGGCTGCCTAACAAGTATAGGCAGCCTCTTATTTTGGTGGGAGACGACGCGGCTCGCGTCGTCAAGGGCAATCTTTTTCTGAAGAACAGGCTTTCTTTTTTATTTGTCAGACAGCCTCTCCTTTGATGTGCATCAGGTATTATTCGTTTACTTCTACGCCGGTGGTGGTGTAGGTCTTGCCGCCACGGAGGATGAGTACTTGCCCGTTGCGGACAATCTTTTGTGCGACAGATTCTGCGGCAGCATTATCCAAAGCCATGGCAGTACTGCTTGTGGTGTTAAACTCGCCCGTGTAGGTCTGCAAGGTGGCGTTGTTCGCGTCCTTGACGGTCATACCGAAGGTGTAATGCGTGGATTCGCTCAAGCCCGTAACCGTGAAGCGGAAACCTGCGTCAGTCTGTTCGGCTGCATGGCCGGGTGTATGTCCGTTGCGCGAGGGGGCAAAGGCAATGTTGGTCAGTTGCCCGCTTGCATTGAAGACCAAGGTGCAGAACACTACGCCGTCTTTGCGTATCTCGAGGGTGTAGGTGCCTGCCGAGCCGTCAGCCCTCCAGACAAAGGTCGCTTCGTTGCCCGATGGCGTTACCGCAATATCGTCACCGGTTGTGGTATTCTCCGCACCGAGACATTGGATGAATTTGAATTTGCCCCAAACCACATCCAACCGGTAGTCGCGAAGTTGCTCACACTGTACATTCAGATACACATTGTAGTTGGCAAAGGAACTCGTCTCTGCAAATGGCGGGTAGGTTGGATAACAATAGATGTCGTACAAGCGGCGGCAATTGGCAAATGCGTTTGCTCCGATGTTTTCCACCGCACTGCCAATCATGACTTCAGCCAACTTGGGCATATCGGCAAATGCATACTGACCTATAGAGGTTGCACCATGTCCGACAACCACCGATTTGACACTGTCCCTGAGGAGCAGCCACGGCATATTGCTTTCATTGTAGTCATACATTGCCCCCGTACCCGAGATAGTGAGCGTATGCCCTGCATATTGCCAATAGAGATTATCCCCGCATTGCCCCGCAATGGTGAGTGCAAATTCTGCCGTGAAGGTAGTATCCTGCGTGATTGTCAGCAAGCGCGGGTTGTCGGTATTGCCGTCTGTCCAGCGGGTGAAATGACGGTGTTCGTTTTCGGGTACTGCCGTTATATTCACCTGCTGCCCCGTATTACACCGGATGGTATTTGCACTCTCGCAGCCGTCGGCATAGAGTGTAAGGGTAAGATGGTCGGTGGCATTGCACCACCCTGCTATTGCCAACGCAACAGCACCAAGAAATAGTTTGGTTTTCATTGTAACAATTGTTTTATTGTTTGATAATTTTTTCCATGACATAAAAGACCGCCGAACGACACAAGCGAATCGTTTGAAAGCGGTATATTTTGCAAGCATTGCCGGATTTTCGGACACATTCTGCGCAACGCCGGCTTGCTCACTATACTGCGGAAAGGCTTGACGGTTGCCCCGAGAAACTCCACACCGTACCTCACATTGCAGATTTGCGTTTTGCCCTCGTGCAAGGTAAGCCCCAGCGACTGCATAGCAAACCTGCGCACCGGACTTATCAGCCTATGGAGCCAATCCCTGTCCGCACTGACCACAAAGAAATCGTCCACATAGCGTCCGTAATGCACACAATGCAGGACACGTTTCATATATTGGTCAAGCACGTTCAGATAGACATTGGAGAACAGTTGGCTTGTGAGGTTTGAGTTGTGCCATATTGCTTTTTTATTCAGTCAGAAAAAGTTTTCCATTGCGTTCCGTGTCTCCGCCGGTCGCACCGGTTTGCCTGCTGCGGCAGGCGTGCGACCGCCGCAGCCACGGAACGAGCGTGTGGGGCTTTGCCTGTGTGAGAGGGTTCTTATGCTACGGGCAAACGGGGCGGACAGAATGACCGCCGTAGCGGTAGTAGTAGTACCTGCGCACGTGGTCCGAATAGAAGTAGACGAACCACGCGAGGTCCGAGCCGTCCGCATCGAGCGACGAAGACCAGTAGTCGCCGTAGGAGCCGGCATAGGTGAGGTTCGTGTCGTAGCGAAACCCCGCGGCGGGGAGGAAGATAGAGTTGCCGTTGGTCTCGCTTGCTACGAGATAACCTTCTACGCCATTTTGTGTAGTCCACGTCCATGTGCAGTTGTTGCGCAACTCCGTCCATTCGGCATCGGTGGGCATACGCCATTCGCCACCCCAGTTCACGTGAGCAGCATCGTCCTCGGGATCTAACGTAGTTTTGTCGTCAGTAAAACCATCGTCGCCAGAACTTGCATTGGTGCAGTACTTGGTGAGTTTGTCATACGCCCCATTGGCATACTTGTAGGTTGCCCACGAGTAGTCGGTTTTGGTTTCCGTCTCGCCCCAAGCGTAGTAGTTGCCGTAGTCTTCGGGGGCGGTGGCACCTACGTTGCATGATGCCCATTTCAGCCCGCTCGGCAGACCAAGATTGACCCACGTGTGTCCATTCTCTTCGCCAGTCGGACGAATGTCCTCGGTTTTGCCGTTCTTGCTGCAATCGTCATAGACTGAGACCGCTGCAGGCGTCTGCGCCCATACTGACACTCCCATCAGCAGGACGAGACTCAATGAAATAAGTTTTGTTCTCATAATAAAAGAAAATTATTTGGATTTTTCTAACAAATGCCAGTCTTTGTTATTTACACATATCGCTACAATATAACAAATATGAACTTGACGGTGCAAAATTACTACAAACATTTAATGTATGCAAGCAAAAAACTACAATTCTTGTGTATTTTTTATCTATATGAAAGAAAACAGACCCCAAGATACACTGTGCCATCGGTTGGCACAAAAGGTCTCCTATGCCGCAAGCGGCAAGAAAAAGGGAAGAAAATCATACAAATACGGCACTCAGTGTGCCTGTGGCGCATAACGACGCGGGACGCGTCGTCTCCCATACATAGCATAATTTTATATTTTTTCCTAATTTTACTCTTGCTTGTTGAATCTACGTGTAGTGGCTTTGCAGAAACGGGTGTTGCAGATGTCAATTATTTTTTGTACTTTTGCACGCTAATTTGCGTATATGCGCACATACGGGAAACATATTGCTTTGTGGGTGGGTATGCTCTTGGGATTACAAGGGTATGCGCAGACGGTAACGACCTCAACGACCTCCCAAGCGCCGACCTCCCCCACCCCTCCAGAGGAGGGGCTTGCGGTAGTGGAGGAAAGCGCAGACCTTAAAGACCTTAAAGACCTTAAAGACCCTAAAGATTTTAAGGACTCTAAAGCCAATACGGAGGAGCCTGCGCACAAGCCGAGTGCCATTACGGCTCCGATTGACTATGTGGCGAATGATTCGATTGTGCTGATGGGCAACGGTATAGCCTATCTGCACGGCGAAAGCGACGTAAAATACGAGCAGATGGAACTGACCAGCGAGTATATCCGTGTGCATATGGACAGCAGCCAGGTGTTTGCGCAAGGTGTATTGGACTCGGTGGAGGGCGAATGGATCGGCCGCCCCGTATTCAAAGACGGCAAGGACAGTTACGAATCCGACCAGATCACCTACAACCTGAAGACGCAGAAGGGCTTTATCCGCAAGGTGGTTACCGAGCAGGGCGAGGGTTATGTGATAGCCGACAAGACCAAAAAGACGGAGGGCAACACGATGATGATGGGCGGCGGAATGTACACCACATGCGACCAGCACGACCATCCGCACTTCTACCTAAAGATGACGAAAGCCAAGGTAGTGCCCGGCGAGTATATTGCTACGGGACCCGCTTATATGGTGGTGGGCGATGTGCCGGTGCCGCTGGCTATTCCGTTCGGTTTTTTCCCGTTTACCAACCAGTATTCGAGCGGACTGATTATGCCGAACTTCGGCGATGACGGTACGCGCGGCTTGTACCTAAACGGTATCGGGTACTATTTTGCCATTAACGACTATATGGACTTGCAGGTAACGGGCGATATATATACGCGCGGTACGTGGGCGGTACGCGCACAATCCAAATATATAAAGCGGTACAAATTCAACGGCAACATCAGCATCAACTACCGCAACGACGTAACAGGCGAGAAAGACCTGCCGAACTACTCGAAGGCGACCAATTTCAGCATCCAGTGGACGCACTCGCAGGACGCCAAGGCGAACCCGTACAGCACATTCTCGGCGAGCGTGAATTTCTCGACAAGCGGCTACAACCGCAGCAACATCAACAGTTACTACAACCCTCAGTTGAACTCGGAGAACACCAAGAGTTCGACTATCAACTATACCCAGCGTTTCCCCGACAGCCCGTGGAACCTGAGCCTGAGTGCGTCGGTAACGCAGCGCACCAAGGACTCGACTCTCTCGCTCACGCTGCCCGAACTGAGCGTGAGTATGAGCCGCGTGTATCCCTTCAAGCGCAAGAAACCTGTGGGAAAGGAGAAATGGTACGAGAAAATCAGTATGAGTTATTCGGGCAACGGGCGTATTGCGGTGAACAGCATCAAGGAAAACCGGTTTCTGCATTCCGACTTTCTGCGCGACTGGCAGACGGGTCTGAAACACTCGGTACCTATCTCGGCATCGTTTATGCTATTCAAATATCTGAGCGTTACGCCGAGTATCAATATGACCGACCGTATGTATTTCCAGCGTATCGACCAGACATGGGACGAGCAGGAGCAACAGTTGCAGCGCGATACGACCAACGGTTTTTACAACGTGTTTGATTTCAATGTGGGCATCTCGCTCTCGACCAAACTATACGGATTCTACACGCCGAGCAAGAAACTGTTCCCGAAAAGCAAAGTGGAGAAGTTCCGCCACGTGCTGACCCCGACGATCAGTTTCAGTTACCACCCCGATTTCGGCAAGTCGTTCTGGGGGTATTACGGCAGTTACGACCAGCCTGTTTACGGCACGGAGACCGACCCCGAGACAGGACGAAAGATACAGAAAACGGACGAAGCGGGCAACCCGATGGTGCTGCACCAGACTTACTCGCGGTTTGCAAACGGTATCTATGGCAATGCAAGTCAGGGCGCAGCGGCAGCGTTGAGTTTCAGCCTCGGCAACAACCTTGAGATGAAGATTGTCAACAAGGAAGACACCACGGGCAAGAATCCGTTCAAGGTAGTGAGTCTGATTGACAATTTCAGTATTTCGGGGGGATACAACTTCATTGCCGACTCGATGAACTGGAGCAATTTTTCTGTCAATCTGCGTATCAAGATACCTAAAGCGAACTATACGATCAATCTCAGCGGGCAGTTCGACCCGTATATGTACGAACTCAATCCTCTCGGTACGCCCGTACGCACAAACAAGCAGTACTGGAGCAACGGACGCTTTCCTCATTTCTTGGGAACGAGTACGAGCCTGAGTTACACATTCAACAATCAGACGTTCCGCAAGTGGTTTGACAAGGACAAGAAAAAAAAAGGCAGTGAGAACACCGATCAAAATATGGATGACATCGCTGTGGGGGACGACGGATTAGCCACCAACGGCAAACTGAACAGCAACAAGAAAAGCAACGCCAAACAGGAGGTGGACGACGGGTATGTAAAGACCGATATACCGTGGAGTCTGTCGGTGAGTTACTCGGTGCGTTACGGCGCAGGCAGCGAGTTCGACTACGACAAGATGTACTATAAGATGGTCTTTACGCACAACCTCTCTTTCTCGGGCAGTCTGGGTCTCGGACAGGGGTGGAAAGTGAGTGCCAGCACGAGTTACGACTTCCGCGCGAAGAAGTTTGCGAGTGCGAACTTCAATGTCAGCCGCGACCTGCACTGCTGGAATATGACCGCCAGTTTCGTACCATTCGGACCATATAAGAGTTACACGTTCCACATCGGTGTGAACGCCTCGATGCTGGCAGACCTGAAGTACGACAAATCAAGTACACAAAGCACGAATGCGCGGGTGAACTGGTGGTAAGACCTCCCCTGCCCCCGACCTCCCCAACCCCTCCAAAGGAGGGGCTAACAGAACGGGCAACGTGAAACCAACAACACGCAGTCATTAACGCTCGCAAAGCGAGCCATAAACACAAAGTAAAAATATGAAAATCGAAAATCAGAAAGTAGTGAAAGCCATCTATGAGATGTATATCGATGGCGAGGACGGCAAAGAAGAGATGATAGAGAAAGCCACTATCAAGACCCCGCTGGTGTACTGCCAAGGCGAGGGAATGATGCTGCCGAAGTTTGAAGAAGCCCTTGCCGGACTGGAACCGGGCGACAAGTTCGATTTCCGTCTTGCCCCGGAAGATGCCTACGGCGAATATGACGAGGCGGGCTTGTTGGAACTTGACAAACACCTTTTCTATAATGCCGACGGCGAGTTCGACTCCGACCGTGTCTATACGGGCAATATCATCCCGATGAAGACCACCGACGGGCAGATCGTCAATGCACAGGTAGCCAAAGTGTCGCCGCTCAAAGTAACTATCGACCTCAACCACCCGTTGGCAGGCGAGAACCTGCACTTTACCGGCGAGATTGTAGAAGTACGCGATGCAGACCCTGCCGAGTTGGAGGCTATCCGCCATCACGGCTGCGGAGGTTGCGGCGGCAACTGCGGAGACGGTTGCAACAAATGCGGCAACCACAGTTGCAGCGAATGTGGGGAGTGAGAATGAGACCTCCCCAACCATAGACCTCCCCCTGCCCCTCCTTCAGAGGAGGGGAGAACAGAGCGGATACGCGAAGACACTAATGTGAAGCCATTAACGCAACGCCAACAACGTGAGCGAACGCGAACCAAATAACATATATTATTAACGCTCGCACGCGCGAGTAAAAAAACACGAAGTAATTTATGGCAAATATCTTAGCCATCGTAGGTCGTCCCAACGTAGGGAAATCGACCTTATTCAACCGCCTGACGGGAACAAGGCGGGCCATAGTAATGAACACCGCAGGTACGACACGCGACCGCCAGTACGGCAAAGCCGAGTGGTGCGGCAAGGAGTTTTCGGTGATTGACACCGGCGGATGGGTAGTCAATTCGAACGACACTTTCGAGAGCGAAATCAACCGCCAAGTGGACCTCGCTATCCGCGAGGCGGATGTGGTGCTACTGGTAGTGGATGTGAACGAAGGTGTTACCCGGTTCGATATGGAGGTGGCACACCTGCTCCGTCAGGCGGGCAAACCGACCGTTCTCGGGGTGAACAAAGTGGATACCTTTGAGATGCAGTACGGTGCGCCGGAGTTCTACAAACTCGGACTGGGCGAACCGTTTATCCTGAGTGCAGAGAACGGACTGGGTACGGGCGACCTGCTGGACGAGATATGCTCGCGCTTCAAGAAAGACGACAGCGGTGAGGAGATAGAAGACCTGCCGCGTTTCGCCATTGTCGGGCGACCGAACGCAGGTAAATCCAGTATATTGAATGCGTTTATCGGCGAAGAGCGAACCATCGTAACCGACATACCGGGAACGACGCGCGACAGTATCTATACCCGCTACAACAAGTTCGGCAAGGATTTTTACCTCGTAGATACAGCGGGTATCCGCAAGAAAGCCAAGGTGAACGAAGACCTGGAGTATTATTCCGTGGTGCGCTCCATCCGTGCGATAGAGAACTCCGATGTATGTATCCTGATGATTGATGCGACGCGCGGTATCGAGGCACAAGACCTGAACATCTACTCCATCATTCAGAAGAACAAGAAAGGACTGGTGGTCTGCATCAACAAATGGGACTTGGTGGAGAGCAAAACCAATGCGGACATCAAGGCATACGAAGCGGCTATCCGCAACCGTATCGCGCCTTTCACCGATTTCCCCATTATCTTCACCTCTGCGCTCACCAAGCAGCGTATCTTCAAGGTGATGGAGACGGCATTGCACGTCTATGAAAACAAGAACAAGAAAATACCGACGGCGCAACTGAACGACAAGTTCCTCCCGCTGATAGAGAACTATCCGCCCCCCGCAACGAAGGGCAAGTATATCAAGATCAAGTACTGTACACAGTTGCCCAATACGCAAGTGCCCACATTTATATTCTTTGCCAACCTGCCGCAGTATGTCAAGGAACCGTACCGCCGTTTTCTGGAGAACAAACTCCGCGAATGGTGGGATTTCAACGGGACACCGGTACAGTTATTTATCCGTGCGAAATAAAAAACGCATTGCAGTGCCATAATCAAGAGGCTGTCTAACAAAAATAGTTGGGCAGCCTCTTGCATTGTAACAAGTTGATTGTAAAGAGATTAGTTCAGCCAGCCGATCAGAGCGGCAAAAAAAAACAAATATAACTCACTGAAATACAAGCAAAAACCGCCTAATCACATACGAATCACATACGAATCACATACAAGCAACATACAAGCAACATAGACCTGAAAGCATACGTCTTTTTCGTTTGCATATCTATATTTTTTTTCGTAACTTTGCAGACGGATTGAGTCATCTTATAACACTCGAATTGAGCCATTTTATAAATCCATAGAACTTAACAAAATGAATTTCACACACCTACACGTACACTCGCAGTATTCGGTACTGGACGGAATGAGCAAAGTACCCGACATAGTGGACAAATGTCTGCGGACCGGCATGGGTGCCGTGGCACTGACAGACCACGGTAATATGTACGGCATCAAGGAGTTGCTTGACTACTGCAAGAAAGTAAACAGCAAGAACAAAGAAGCATGGGACGCCCGTCAGGAAGAACTGGCGCAAGCCGCAGCGGAGAAAGGCGAGACCTACGAGAAACAGCCGTTTGTACCCTTCAAACCAATTGTGGGGTGTGAGGCATATTGTGCGCGGCGCGGGCGGCACTCGATGACCGACGAGAAAGCCGTGAACGGCGAGGGGCGGCAGTACATCATCGACCGCTCGGGCTGGCACCTGATACTGCTTGCCAAGAACATGACGGGCTACCACAACCTGTGCAAGATAGTGAGTGCGGGTTTTATGTCGGACGCCTTCAACTACACGAGCCGTATCGACAAAGACCTGCTGCAGGAGTTCCACGAGGGTATTATCTGCTCGTCGGCATGCTTGGGCGGCGAGTTGCCGCAGAAGATTATGGCGGGCGATATTGCGGGTGCGGAAGAGACGATAGAGTGGTTCAAGTCGGTGTTCGGCGAAGACTACTACATAGAGTTGCAACGCCACCAAACCGACAAACCGGGCGGCGACCAGGAGGTGTATCAAAAGCAGAAAGAGGTGAACCCCGTGCTGATAGACCTTGCCCGCAAGCATAATGTAAAGATTATCTGCACCAACGACTCGCACTTCGTGGAAGAGGAGAACGCCGAGGCGCACGACCGACTTATCTGCCTCAGCACGAACCACTATGTGGACGACGTGAACCGTATGCACTACACCAAGCAGGAGTGGCTCAAGACGCCCGAAGAGATGTACAGCATCTTCTCCGACATACCCGAGGCACTGGCGAACACGCAGGAGATAGCGGACAAAGTGGAGATATACGACATCGACCACGGACCTATTATGCCGCTGTTCGACATCCCGAAAGACTTCGGCACGGAAGACGAGATACGGCAGAGATACACGGAGCAGGACCTGTGGCAGGAGTTTATGACCGACGAACACGGGCAGAACCCGCTGAGCGAGAAAGATGCGCAGAAGCGTTTCAAGAACCTCGGCGGGTACGATCGTATGTACCGTATCAAATTTGAGGCAGAGTACCTGAGTTTCCTCACGTGGAACGGCGCGAAGAAGCGTTACCCCGAGTTGAAGCCGTTTCTGGAGAACACCAAAGGGCTGGATTATCACTATTGGGACGCTGCGGATTTGGACGAGCGGCAGCGCGAGGTGGTGAACCGCATCCTATTTGAGTTGCACGTGATGAAGACGATGGGCTTCCCCGGCTACTTCCTCATCGTGATGGATTTTATCCGCGGTGCAAGAGAGGAATTGGGCGTGAGTGTAGGTCCGGGGCGTGGTTCGGCGGCGGGTTCAGTAGTAGCCTACTGCCTGCACATCACCGACCTTGACCCGCTGAAATACGACCTGCTGTTCGAGCGTTTCCTCAACCCCGACCGTGTGTCATTGCCCGATATAGATACAGACTTTGATGATGCAGGACGCGGCAAGGTACTCGATTGGGTGAGCAAGAAGTACGGCGAGACGCATGTAGCGCATATCATCACCTACGGCAAGATGGCTACCAAGTCGGCTATCTCTGATGTAGGGCGCGTGCAGCGTGTGCCTTTGGCTAAGGTGAACGAACTGAAATCGTATATCCCCGACCGCAAATTTCCCGACAACATCAAGGACGAGAAAGGCAAGCCGCCCAAGGTGAACCTGAAGAACTGCTACAAGTATGTGGACGAACTGAAGCGCGAATACGAGCAGGGCGAACCCGAGATACGCAGTATGCTCAACTATGCATTGCAACTTGAGGACACCATCCGGCAGGTGGGTATCCACGCCTGCGGCGTGATTATCGGTGCAGACGACCTGACAAAGTTTGCCCCGCTGTCAAGCGTGGAAGACAAAGAAAGCAAACGGCGCGTATTAGTGACAGAATACGATGGACACGTGATAGAGAGCGTGGGACTCATCAAGATGGACTTCCTCGGGCTGATAACGCTTACTATTATTAAGGAGTGCCTCAAGAATATCAAGAAAGCGCACGGCATTGACATCGACATCGACCATATCCCCATTGACGATGCAGAGACCTACCGACTGTTCCAGGAGGGGCGCACCATAGGCGTGTTCCAGTTTGAGTCCACGGGTATGCGCAAGTATATGAGGGAACTCAAACCGACCGTCATCGGCGACATCATCGCTATGAACGCCCTCTACCGCCCCGGACCTATGGACTATATCCCGCAGTTTATCCGCCGCAAGCAGGGACTCGAACCCGTAACGTACGACATTCCGATTATGGAGAAATACCTGAAAGATACCTATGGTGTTACGGTCTATCAGGAGCAGGTGATGCTTCTCTCGCGACTGCTGGCGAACTTCACCCGCGGTGAGAGCGACAAACTGCGCAAGGCGATGGGCAAGAAGCAGATGGCGATACTGCAGGAACTGAAAGGCAAGTTTATGGCAGGCGGCAAAGCCAACGGACACGACGAAAAGGTGCTTGACAAGATTTGGAAGGACTGGGAGAAGTTTGCCTCCTATGCCTTCAACAAGTCGCATGCCGCCTGCTACTCATGGGTGGCATACCAGACCGCTTACCTCAAGGCACACTACCCCGCCGAGTTCATGGCTGCCAACCTGACCGTCTCCAAAGACGACATCAAGGAGGTTACAAAGTTTATGGACGAGTGCAAGGCGATGAAGATACAGGTGCTGGAACCCGATGTCAACGAGTCCGAACTCACCTTCACCGTCAACAGCCACGGCGACATCCGCTTCGGCTTGGGCGGAATCAAAGGTGTGGGCGAGGGTGCCGTGGAGGCTATTATCACCGAGCGCAACCGCAACGGCAAGTACAAGGATATCTTCGACTTCCTCGAGCGCGTCAACCTCTCCGCCTGCAACCGCAAGACCATCGAGAACCTCGCCTGTGCAGGGGCATTCGACTGCTTCGACGGGCTGTATCGCGAGCAACTGCTCGGTACCAACAGCCGCGGCGAGAACGTACTTGAGACGCTGATACGCTACGGCAATATGTACCAGCAAGACAAGCAACAGCAGCAAAACTCCCTCTTCGGCGACCTCGGATCAGCCGTAGAGATACAACACCCCGAACTGCCGCAAGTACAGAAATGGTCAACCATTGAGCGGCTCAATATGGAGAAATCGCTGATTGGAATCTTCCTTTCTGCACACCCGCTGGACGACTATGAGTTTGAGATACAGCAGATGTGCAACATCACCACCGAGCAATTGACACAGTTCGACGCTTGGCGCACACCCGATGCCCGCAATGCGGCTATAGCACAGGCAGACAACCCGGATAAGGAGGGCGGAGAGGATGACCCCGAAAAACTGACCCCGAAAGAGTTTCTGGAGAAATACAAAAACCAGACTATCCGTTTCGGCGGAATTGTTACTTCTGCAGAAAATGCCACCTCGCAAAAGGGTAAGCCGTACGGGCGATATACGATAGAGGATTATTCGGGCAGTTATAAGATGGTGCTGTTCGGAGAAACCTACAAAAACAATTCGGCATACCTCCAGCCGAGCCTGTACGTCTATGTAACGGGGACTATCCAGCAGCGTGGCACAGGTATGCGCTGGTTTCACGAGAAGAAAGACGATGAGGCGGAATTTGAGTTTGCAGTGAAGAAAGTGGAGTTGCTCCAAGACGTGCAGGATGCCTATATGTCGTCGGTCAGCCTGTCTATTCCTCTGGAAAACGTAACACAGGAGTTGATTGACGAACTGGTGGCACAATGCGAATCGAACAAAGGGAAATCGCGCCTGTGCGTGCAGGTGCACGACACGCTCCACAACAATCGTATTATGCTCACCTCTAAATCAATGCAGGTGCATATCACGCCCGATTTCTACAAGTGGCTGAAGATGAAAGAAATGGACAATGTACTGACCTTGCACGCAGATATGCAACAATAATATGACGTGAGTTCGAGATAACGAAAGACTTTATAGGTCAACAACTGACAACAACTATTAAACAACAGATAACAACATAACGTGAGTTCGAAATAGGAAATTCCTTTGCCGCAAGCGGCAAGAAATCTAAGTAAATCTATGATTTTTTACATCCATAAATTGCCATAAATCTTATTGCCTACGGCGACAAAGTAAGACAATTCACTTATATCGAACTGGCGTTAAATAATATGACATATCAAGAGACACTCGAATATCTGTATGCGTCGCAGCCCGCATTCCATTTGGTAGGTGCGGCAGCATACAAACCGGGGTTGGACAACACGCTCCGCCTGATGGAGCACCTCGGCAACCCACACCGGCGTTTCCGGTCGGTGCATATAGCGGGCACCAACGGCAAGGGCAGCACCTCGCACCTCATTGCCGCTTCGCTGCAGGCTGCGGGCTTGCGTGTAGGGTTGTACACCAGTCCGCACCTGGCAGATTTCCGCGAGCGCATACGCCTCAACGGACAGATGATTTCCGAAGACTATATAGTGCGGTTTGTAGAAGACAACAAAGCATTCTTGGAGCAGATATGCCCCTCGTTCTTCGAGACCACTATGGCATTGGCTTTCGCCTATTTTGCAGATATGCAGGTGGATGTGGCGGTCGTGGAAGTGGGGTTGGGCGGCAAATTGGACTCTACCAATATCATCACTCCTATGCTCTCGGTTATCACGAACATAGGCTTCGACCATACCGAGTTTTTGGGCGATACGCTGCCGAAGATCGCCGCCGAGAAAGCGGGCATTATCAAACCCGATGTGCCGTGCGTCATCGGCGAGACCGACCCGCAGACAGCCCCTGTCTTTCTGCAAAAAGCGCAGGCGTGCGGTATTCTCGGCGACGGGTTGGAGACCACCGGCTGTCGGCTTTGGTTTGCCGACCAATGCGGCTATCTGCGCCGTTGCCGGTTGCGCGACATACCCGAATGTCAGTTGCATGGTATCTATCAGGACAAGAACCAACAGACCGCCTATGTGGCTCTGCGTGTGCTGCAAAACTACAGCCCCATTGGGACACATATCACCACGGCGGCTATCCGCAAAGGTTTCGCCGAAGTATGTAGCCTGACGGGACTGCGCGGACGGTGGGAGAAACTTGCCGACAAGCCTCTCACTATCTGCGACACGGGGCATAACTCGCACGGGTTGCGCTATGTGGCACAGCAACTCAGCGACCTGCAAACGCATCACAAAGGCACACTTTTTGTAGTATTCGGTATGGTGTCGGATAAGGATGTGGATGTAGTAATGCGCCTGCTTCCTGCGACACGCATTGCAAACGGCACGACGCAGAATGTGCGGTACTGCTTTGTGCAACCCGATACCCACCGCGCCATTCCTGCCGAAGAGATGTTGGAACGCTGGCAACAGGTGCACCCCGAGGACACTACAGCAGAGGCGATCCCCGACATAGCCAAAGCATTGCAATATGTACAGTCGGCTACTATGCCAAACGATATTATTTTTATCGGCGGCAGCAACTACGTAGTCGGCACCGCACTGAAATTGTATCCAAATACACACTGATATGAAAAAACTATTTTTTGCAGCACTTATGAGTATGGCACTCATCAGTTGCACCCAATCAAAACAAACTATGCAAACTCCTATTGACAACATTCTGACCCGCACCTCGGTGCGTCAGTTCACAGGCGAACCGCTCTCGCAAACGCAGATTGACACTCTCCTGCAATGTGCTATGGCAGCCCCGTCGGCAATCAACAAACAGCCGTGGGCATTCATCGTCATCACCGACACCGCCCTCCTGCAACGTATCGGCAACGAGATGCCCAACTCCCGCTGTCAGAACCACCCCGGATGTGCGTTTGTGCCTTGCGGCGATCTCACCAAAGCCATTCCCGACCTGCCTGATTTTTGGGTCAACGATGTATCGGCAGCCACGGAGAACCTGCTCCTTGCCGCGCACGCTATGGGGCTGGGTGCCGTATGGACAGGCGTTCACCCGTCAGCGGAACGCGTGGCACAAGTGCAAAGCATCCTCGGTTTGCCCGACCATATCATTCCGTTGTGCATCGTCCCTGTCGGTTACCCCGCCGAGACTCCTGCCGTAAAGAACAAATACTCAGTTTCCAACGTCCACTACAACGGTTGGGAATAACCCTGCCAAACACAGGTGGATGTCAGATGGATAGCAGGTGGATAGCAGGAGGAAGTCAAAAGGTTCATTCATCATTCCTAATTCATAATTCATAATTCATCATTATAATGAAGTATTCCGTAGCCCGGTTTTCTTTTTCTTTTGCCGAGCCGTGGCAAGAGGAATTGTTTGCCCAGTCGCTTTTCGACTTGGGTTTTGACACGTTGGACGGCAGCGATGCCTATATCCCCACCGATGTACTTGATACACATAGGACGGAAATAGAGCAACTCATTGACGATACCGAAGGCGTTACGCTGCTCTCTATAGACGAATGTCCCGACGAGAACTGGAACGCTACGTGGGAGGCGGAACACCCGATAGAAGAACTGCCACTCGGGGTGAAGATCATTCCCCATTGCGCTTTCGGAGCAGGACACCACGAGACCACGGGTATGATGATCAACGCCCTATTGCAAACCGACCTGACGGGCAAATACGTGTTGGATAACGGCTGCGGCACAGGGGTGCTTGGTATTTTTGCCGCTCTCCGAGGTGCTGCATACGTGCTGGCAGTGGATATTGACGACAAGAGTGTTCTCAACACGCAGGAGAACGCCGCTCTCAACAGCGTCCGGATAGAAACAAGCCTTGGCGATACTCCGCCGGCAGGGCATTACGACCTGATTATGGCGAATATCCATAGAAATATCCTGCTGTCGCAAATGCCGCTCTATGCCCGTTATCTCAACATAGGTGGTGCTCTTTGGATTAGCGGTTTCTATGCCGCCGACTGCCCTGCTCTCATCGCCACAGCGAAGAATGTCAGACTTATCCACACCGCCAGCCGCACGGACGGCGACTGGTGTATGCTGGAGTTTCAACGCCTGTAAATATCACCTGAATATATAAGCGCGAAAAGCAGTAAAATTTGCTTTTCGCGCTTTTTTTTTCATAATTTTTGTGTATGTCGGCGGAATGTTGTATCTTTGCACGTTGTATCATATGCGCATCCTAAGCGCATCCTATAACAAATCGAATAATATAAAACTACATAATTATGTCAAAGAAAAAACAAGAAGAAGAAAAATTCAAGAAAGACGACCAGCATTTGGAGGAAGTGAACGAAGGACTTTCGACCGTAGGTCTGTGGATTGAGAAACACTCGGCGGTACTGAGTTGGACTATCACTGTTATTGTGGTGGTTATCTGCGGCATTATTGCCCTCAACCAGTATGTATTCAAGCCCAAAGCCCTTGAGGCAAGCAATGAGAACGCCAAGGCTGTAGTATATTTTATGGCAGGCGACTTTGAGCAGGCTCTGAATGGGGATGGCGCGGAGTGCATCGGTTTTGAGGAGATTGCCAATTCCTACAAGATGTATCAACCCGGTAAGTTGGCAGCCTTGTATGCCGGTATCTGCTACTACCAACTCGGCGAGTATGAGGAGGCTGCCAAATACCTCAAGAAATTCTCGGCAAAAGATTTGACCATTGATCCTGCGGCTTCACAATTGCTCGGCGACACTTATGTAGAAATGGGCGAATACGGCAAAGCCGTTTCTGCGTTTGAGGCAGCAGCCAAGTCGGGCAACGATATAATTGCTCCGATGAGCCTGAAGAAAGCAGGGTTCGTATATCTTGAGCAGGGAAACAAAAAGGCTGCTAAGAAGGCTTTTGAGACTATCAAGAATGACTATCCGGCTTCGGTGGAAGCACAGGATATTGAGAAATATATCGCAATCGCAGCAGAGTAATGACTACCAATTTGTCGAAATATGATGCGACTATATTGCCAAGCGCTGACGTTCTGAAACGTCAGCGCTATGCAATTATAGTGGCGAATTGGAACTCGGATATCACCTATCCGATGGCGCAAGGAGCCTTGGACACATTGGAGAAACACGGGGTGGATGAGGATAACATCGTTCTCCTGCATGTACCGGGTACAGTGGAACTGACTTACGCAGCAGCACGTACTATCAACGAATATGCCGATATGGATGCTATCATTGTGATTGGTTGTGTGATACAAGGCGAAACACCACACTTTGACTATGTGTGCCAGTCGGTTACGCAAGGTGTAGCGATACTGAATGCGCAAGGGCATGTACCCGTTATCTTCTCCGTACTGACCACACTCAACAAACAACAGGCACTTGACCGTGCCGGTGGCAAATTGGGCAACAAAGGTATAGAAGGAGCCGTAACAGCCATTCATATGGCAAACCTGTGATATATAATTTGTAAATGTGTAAATTTGTAAGTTTGTAAATTTACAAATTCCCAAAATATGAGGGTCTATAAGTTTGGTGGTGCATCGGTGCGCAATGCGGGCGGTATCCGCAATTTGGCGCATATTGTCTCGCTTAGAGAAGGCGACCTGATGGTCGTGGTCTCGGCAATGGGCAAGACTACCAATGCTTTGGAGCGTGTTCTCAACGCACTATGGGTGGGCAATACCGCTACAGCGCAGCAGGAGTGGACTGCACTCATAGATTATCATACCACTATCTTGCAAGAGTTGGGATTGTCTGCCGACATCCTGCCGATACACGATCTGCCCGATCTGCAAGATGCCACAAACTACGACTTGAGTTACGACCAGTTGGTCAGTTGGGGCGAACTTATCTCCACCACTATTGTAAACGCCTATCTGCAAACACAAGGCATTGACAGTGAGTGGCTTGATATGACACACCTGCTGCGAACAGATGCAACGTATCGTGATGCCAATGTGGATATGATGGTATCTGCACAGCAAATTTGCACAGCCGTAGCACAATCCGACAAACATATCTTTGTGGCACAAGGGTTTATCGGTGGAACGGCAGACGGCTTGCGTACCACGCTCGGGCGCGAAGGTTCCGACTATACGGCGGCACTATTGGGCAATATTCTGAATGCCGAGTCGGTTACAATTTGGAAAGACGTACCGGGAATCCTCAATGCCGACCCGCGGTTGGTACAAGATACAGTGCTGATCCCCGAACTGACCTACAATGATGCCGTGGAGTTATCCTATTCGGGAGCACAGATCATTCACCCGAAGACCATTCGCCCGTTGGAGAACAAATCCATCCCGCTGTATGTAAAACCTTTTGCAGACCCATTGGCGGCAGGGTCTGTTATCAGTGCCACCGCCAGAGGACCAATAGATGTCCCCGTATATATATGGCGGAAAAACCAGATTCTCATCACTATGCGTGCCAAGGATTTCGCCTTTGTGCTGGAGGAAAGTTTGAGCCATATCTTTGACATCATTCACCGGCACCGCCTGAAAGTGTCTTTGATACAATCGTCGGCAGTTACAATTTCCGTTTGCGTGGATAGTTCCCGATATATAGAGGAGGCCATTGAGGAGTTGCAAAGAGATTATCGTGTTACCTACAATGTGGGACTTTCGCTGCTGACCATACGCGGTATCACGCCGCAAATCATCACTCGCGAGACACAGGGAAAAAACATTCTGCTGAGCCAGACCACACGGCGCACGGCGCGATATGTAATGAAAGAGTACACTTTACCTGAATAAATCCTTTCCCCATGAATGAATACATACAACAATACCTTACGAAAGCATATTGGAAGAACTTGTGCTTATCGTTTTGGCACGCTATGCATACGCACAAGTTTTGGAAAGAATTGGTGCTGATGACCGCAGGTATGTTCCTCGGCGCAGCGGCAGTCTATTATTTCCTTATGCCCAGCCACCTGATTGTAGGGACAATCTCGGGTTTGAGTATTGTGATAAACACTTTGATAGGAGGCAATGCAGACACATTCTCCTATTTGGTAATGGGTATCAATGCCATCTTGTTGGTGATGGCGTTCTTACTGATTGGCAATGAATTTGGCGCAAAGACGGTGTACACCGCAATGATATTGGGACCTTTGACACAGTTTTGGGATTGGGTGTTTCCTTATACCAATCTAACCCACAAAGTGATTGCGGCTCCTGATATTCAGGCGCAACTGCTGGCGGGAGAGAAGGTGTTGGATGCACACGGCAATCCCTATTTGCTGAGCCGTGCGGGCGAAGTATTGGAGCAAGTGAAAGACTCGGTGATGTCGGCAGGATTGGGAATGGGCGATGTGTGGTTCGATTTGGTATGCTTTGTGTTCCTGCTATCTGTATGTCAGGCGATTGAGTTCCGCATCAACGCTTCCACAGGCGGGCTGGACATCTTGGCAAAGATTATCAACAAATACCTGCATTTCGACATCGGTGCATCGGTATCCATTGGTGGGGCATTGATTTGCTGCTCGGCGTTCCTGATTAACGATTTCCGTATGGTGGTCATCGGGTTGATTGGCACATGGATTAACGGATTGGTAATCAACTATTTCTCCGCATCGTTCAACCGCCGCAAACGAGTATGTATCATCTCGTCCGACTATGAAAAGATACGCCGCTACATCATTGACGACCTCGTGCGCGGATGTTCCTTATATAAGGTTACAGGCGGTTATAGTGATGAGGACTATATCGAGATACAGACCCTGCTCACGCAAGACGAGTTCTCGGCACTTATGAAGTTTATGCACACCAACGATATACACGCCTTCACTACCGCAGGCAACTGCTCCGAGGTGTATGGATTGTGGCTCAAGCACAAAAAACGCAACGGACGCATAGAGATAGATACAGAAGAATGATGCTATGACTGATAGAGTTGAGAGATGAGAGGTGAGATAAATAGAAATACATTACAAACCAAACTAAAAATATGAAACCTACACTTTTTGTATTGGCTGCCGGTATGGGTAGCCGTTATGGTGGACTGAAACAGATTGACGGTCTCGGTCCTAACGGAGAAACGATTATGGACTATAGCGTATTCGACGCTCTGCGTGCCGGATTTGGCAAGGTTGTGTTTGTTATCCGTAAGGACTTTGAAGAGGATTTCCGCCGTGTAGTTCTCTCTAAATACCAAAACAAAGTGGCTTGCGAGATTTGTTTTCAATCGATTGACAAAGTGCCTGCGGGCTACACCTACAACCCCGAGCGCACGAAGCCATGGGGTACCAACCATGCCGTATTGATGGCAAAAGGCATTATCAATGAACCATTTGCTGTTATCAATGCCGATGATTTCTATGGCAAAGAGTCATTCCAAATCTTGGCAGACTACCTCAAGACCATCGAGGGTACAAAGGGCAAGTATTGTATGGTCGGCTACCGTGTTGCCAATACGCTGAGCGAGAACGGCAGCGTGAGCCGCGGCATCTGTACTACCGATGAGAACGGGTATCTGACTGATGTGGTAGAGCGTACCAAGATTGAGAAGATAGGCGACAAGATTGTATTCACAGAAGATGGCGTGGATACTGTTATTGCGCCGAACACACCCGTTTCGATGAATATGTGGGGTTTCACACCCGAATACTTCGACTATTCGGAAGAGGCATTCCGCGAGTTCCTCACCAAGTATGGCAACGAACTGAAAAAAGAACTCTATATACCGACCGTGGTCAATGACCTTATCGTGGCAGGCAAAGCCACCTGCAAAGTGCTGGATACGCCGTCTAAGTGGTTCGGTGTAACCTATGCAGAGGACAGACCGCAGGTGGTAATGAAGATAAACAACCTGATTAAAGCAGGTGAATATCCCGAGAAACTATTTTAATGACGATGCGTAAAAAACGCTCTATGCGTAGTACGCTTTATATTTTACCAAGCAGGAATAAATCCCATATAGATTATGGCACGAATTTTAGTAACGGGCGGTGCAGGCTACATTGGGTCGCATACCGCTGTTGAACTGATGGAACAAGGCTACGATGTAACAATTGTAGATAACCTGAGCAACTCGAATGTGGATGTATTGGATGGTATTACCGCTATTGTCGGTCGCCGCCCCGAGTTCGCAAACATTGATTGCAATGATTTTGTCAATTTGGATGGTGTATTCCGTCAGTATCCTGATATTGTGGGTGTTATCCACTTTGCAGCCAGCAAGGCAGTGGGTGAGTCGGTACAGAAACCACTACTCTACTACCGCAACAATATCGGTTCACTCATCACCCTCTTGGAGGTGATGAAACGCCATCAGGTACAAAATATCGTATTCTCGTCGTCCTGTACCGTTTACGGGCAGCCCGACAAGGCACACCTGCCTGTGGACGAGACGGCTCCTATCCAGAAAGCCCTTTCGCCATACGGTAACACCAAGCAGATCAACGAGGATATTATCCGCGACGAGGCACACGCAGATGCCAATCTGCACGCAATCATTCTCCGCTATTTCAACCCGATAGGTGCACACCCGTCGGCTCTGATTGGAGAGTTGCCGAATGGTGTACCCAACAACCTGTTGCCGTTTGTAACACAGACAGCAGCCGGTTTGCGCAAAGAACTGAAGATATTCGGCGATGACTACAACACCCCCGACGGCTCTTGTATCCGCGACTATATCTATGTAGTTGATTTGGCAAAAGCCCATGTGAAAGCCGTAGAACGTATGCTCAAGAACGAAGCCACCGAGCAGGTGGAGACGTTCAATCTCGGTACAGGTCGCGGACTGAGTGTGCTGGAGATTGTCAATGCCTTTATGGACGCAACGGGTGTAAAAATCCCATACGAGATTGTCGGTCGCAGGGAGGGGGACATTGAGAAGGTATGGGCTAATCCGACCAAAGCCAATACCATACTCGGTTGGAAAGCCGAGACACCTATCAAGGATGTGCTCCTATCCGCTTGGAACTGGGAGAAGCATCTGCGCAATATCCGATAAATTATTTTATAACAGGCGACAATACCACTCTTTCAGAGTTGTATAGTCGCCTGTTTCTTCGTCTTTGCATCATAATACTATCGCACCCTACTATTATATATTTTTCGCACACTATCTATATCAATATGCCGTTATATCCGCTTAAATTCACGCCCCGTTTGTTTCATAAGATCTGGGGGGGACAACATATCAAACAATGGTACAGCCCGCAATCCGACAATTTTGAGAATGTGGGAGAGAGTTGGCTTGTGTCTGCACAGGAGAAATTTCCGACCAAAGTTGCCAACGGGCATCTGGCAGGCAACGACCTGCAAGAACTGCTTGAGGTATATATGAGCGAGTTGGTGGGAGACAAAGTGTATGAAGTGTTCGGCAATACGTTCCCCGTATTGGTGAAGTTTATTGATGCGGACGATGATTTGAGCATCCAGGTGCATCCCGATGACGAGTATGCTTTCGAGAACGAGAATTCACTCGGCAAAACCGAGATGTGGTATGTAATGAACTCCGAGCCGTATGCATCGATTATCCGCGGCTGGAAACAACCGATGACAGAGCAGCAGGTACGCACAGCCATAGAGGAAGGCAATCTGAGCGATTATCTGAGTGAATATTCCGTGCGGGAGGGCGATGCAGTAATGCTGCCTGCAGGGATTGTACATGCGATGAAACGCGGGACTATTGTGGCAGAGATACAGGAGAACAGCGATATAACCTACCGCCTGTATGACTACAACCGAGTGGGAAACGACGGCAAAAAACGCCCGCTCAAACTGCAGCAGGCATTGGAGGTGTTGGATTACGATATGCCCAAGGGGAGTGCTATACTACATACGGATTACCCCACAAACGGCGTAGCAAACATTGCCAAAACCCCCTATTTTACGACGAATGTCATCCGTTTTTCTGAACCGATACAACGCGACTATGCACCATTGGATTCGTTTGTACTCTATATGTGCGTAGGCGGCAGTATGCAGTTGAATGCTCCGGAAGCGGACAAAACGGAACAGACCATTACTTTGCACAAAGGCGAAGCCGTACTTTTGCCTGCGTGCTTGAATGATATTATTCTTACTCCAACCGACGGGGAGTGCCGTTTGCTGGAGGTGTATATGGATACCAATTTGCTTTGATATGAATACAGAAGTTATCAAATATATCGGCTGCGATGATGCCGATTTGGACTTATTTGAAAGCCAATATGCACTGCCTGCGGGTATGTGCTATAACAGTTATCTGCTCCTATCGGAGAAAGTAACCATTATGGACACTGTTGACCCGCGAAAGACGGGCGAATGGCTGAATAAATTAACCGCAGCGTTGAACGGCAGAAAGCCGGAATATCTGATTATTCAGCATATGGAGCCTGACCACAGCGGTTCCATCAATGCTTTCCTAACCGCCTTTCCCGATACCACGCTTGTCGGTTCCAAGATTGCTTTGCTGATGTTGCCACAGTTTGGTATAGAGGCAGCGCGGACAATGGAGGTGAAGGGTGGTGATACATTGGATTTAGGAGGTATGACGCTTTCGTTTATTGCCGCTCCGATGGTACATTGGCCGGAGGTGCTGATGACATATATTCCCGAACAGAAAGTGCTGTTCTCGGCTGACGCTTTCGGCAAGTTTGGCGTATATGACGCAGATCCCGATGACTGGGCTTGCGAAGCACGCCGCTACTATTTCAATATCTGTGGCAAGTACGGACGCCCCGTAGCAAATGTACTGAAAGCCGCTTCTATGCTTGATATACAGACGATAGCCCCACTGCACGGACCTATATTGGAAGGCAAAAAAATGCAAGAGGCGGTGCGTCTCTATACAATATGGAGCAGTTATCAACCCGAGACAGACGGGGTATTGGTAGCATACGCATCTATCCACGGAAATACGCGCAAAGCGGCACTGCAATTAACCGAGATACTCAGGCAGAAAGGAGCAAAGAAAGTGGCGGTTACCGACCTGAGCCGAGACGATATGGCAGAGGCGGTAGAGAATGCATTCCGTATGAGCCGTATGGTACTATGCTGCTCGACATACGATGCGGATATATTCCCACCGATGCATAATTTCCTACACAAACTGCAACTGAAGACCTACCAGTCGCGCCGTGTGGGACTGGTGGAGAACGGCAGTTGGGCACCACAGGCGGCACGCATAATGCGCGGAATGCTGGAACAGATGAAAGACATCACGATTGTGGAGCCTGTTGTGTCTATCCGCAGCGCACTCAAACCGACAGATATGCCCGCATTGGAGACATTGGCAGA
The DNA here is from genome assembly GCA_002452095.1 of Bacteroidales bacterium UBA6828. Classification (GTDB taxonomy): domain Bacteria; phylum Bacteroidota; class Bacteroidia; order Bacteroidales; family Paludibacteraceae; genus Colicola. Next base: position 23,665 of record DKEG01000050.1, read on the forward strand.
ACATCTGTTGGAGGATTAAGAGTCATAAACCATATATACAACAAAAAGAGACTGTCTAACCGGTGGATTAGGCAGTCTCTTTTTGTAGGCTTCGATTATTCTATGCGGGATAATTCGTGGAACTCCATAATATCGAGCATGATATAGAAGATACCCTCTATTTCACTATGCCAAGAGTGGTGGAAATGGGCATAATACCAGCGGGTTAGCGGGTGGTTATCACGACGAAGATGATTGAGAATGGCATCCATTATTTGACGTTCGGTATGGCAGTCGCATAAGAGAGCGGCATCGTCTTGTGCCCAAAGGTCAAGTCCATGCTTGAGTACCAACTCACAGAAAGAAGGAGCTGTGTGGGTGACAACAGTATCAATACGGATACCTGCCAACGCTATTTCATTGAGTTTTTCGGGAGAATAGACCGGCATTTCATCCGCCCAATAGTATGTTTTGGCAAAAGAACGGCGCATTTCTGCCAACCGCACACGGCGATCAATACTGATCGCCCCGCCGACACATAGTATTTGACGACCGCAAGCCAATAGCACACTATAATCCGGAATGGTACGAAACCGCTCATAATGAATGAGTTGCTCCGAAAAATAAGACGGATCATCGTGGTTACCACGAACCATAGCAATCCAACAGTTGTGCGCCGTCAGCCGCTTTTGAATACGGCGGTAGATATTGTCGTAATACCCCTGTTTCTCAAACCCAAAACCACAATCACCTGCCACAATCACAAGCGTGTCGTGCATATCATACTGCACGCACATCTTATGCACGAGTGTAAAGAACTCACCATGGATGTCGCCGCAAACGACCACTGACCTGGCTGCAGGATAGGAACAGATACGGGGCATAATGGTAACAGAGTTAGGCTATCCACAGGGTAAGAGCAGTGAAAGAACGGGGAGACGGGGTAATGGTGATCAGACTAATTGGCGGATGAGATCTTCGGGGGAGCCGGGGAGGAGGGAGACGGGGGAGAGTTCGATCATTGTGTAGGTGCCGTAACGTTTCTCTTGGCGGAGGCGGTAGGCGGCACGGGCGCAGGAGGTCATTACCTGACCTGTGAGGGCGGGGTTGTTGATCTCCATATTGAACTCGAAACGCTGGTTGTGCGTTGTCCCCGAGACACCATTGCGCACCAGATGGACGCCATGCGCCACGTTGTTGAGGGCAGCCACCGAGGGTACAGGAATTACGTGCGTCTCGTCGTGGGCGAAATAGTCGTCCTGCAACAGATTATGCTCAACGGCAGCGAAGTCGGATCCGTCTTCCAATTCGACATAGACCATACGGCGGTGGATACCCGTGCCGAGCGGAATGGTCATAGAGAGGGCATCTTTGACACCCGAGACGGCTTTCGCCGCCACGGTATGCCCCATAGAACGCCCGGGACCGAAATTGGTGTAGGTCAGTCCGTTAGGCGCAAGGGCTTGGAGGATAGCACGTATCATAGAGTCGGACCCCGGATCCCAACCGGCGGAAATGATACTGACGGATTGATGGGCTTGGTTGACAGGCATCAGGCGCCGGCGGAGGTCGGTTATCTGTCCATGGATATCAAACGAATCGACCGTACAGATACCCCGCTTGGCGAGTTGCTCCGCAAAATGCGGCACCTCACGGGTGGGGGTACAGAGAAGGACGACATCGGCATCGATGGCATCGAGGTTGTCGTCGTGGTGAAAAATACCGGCTAACTCCATATCGGGAGCCGACAAAACCGCCTGCTCGGCAGCGCGACCTATATTACCATAGCCGAGTACGGCTACATGAATGTTTTTATCCATAAATGTTCTATATTTCCATTAACTATCCTATAACCATCCTATAACCATCCTATAACCATCCACCTGACTTTGAAAGCACAGAGATGTTCTATTTTTCCTTACTCTGTGAAAGGGAAATAAAGAATACCACTAATCTCAAAATTATTAATAATTGTATCCTAATACTTAATCAGTATGTCTATACTCTATATGATTATAATCACTACGTTTGGAGCAATCTTTTAGGGAAAGGATATTAACAACTATAAAAAGTGTTATTATAGCAATTACCCAAACCTTTCCAGACATACTATAATTATCATTTTCGTTATTGTTTGAATGCCCGTCAATTTTCCATATTCCATAAACTACTATTATAGCGGCAATAACTCCTATAATAAATACAATAGTAATAAAATTCATCCTAACATAATTTTAACTATCAATATATTTAAAGAACGTTAATTATCGTGTAATTAGACGTTAATTTTTCCCCTTACAGAACATATAATTCCATATAATTAAACCATATAATTATTAATGGATAATTCGTGGATAATTATACGTTCTTAAAACGTTAATTAACGAATAATTACACGATAATTAACGTTTTGAAGTATTACTCTACGGTTACGGACTTGGCGAGGTTGCGTGGTTGATCGACATCGCAGCCTTTTGCCACGGCAATGTGGTATGCCAGCAGTTGCAGCGGGATGACCGTCAGCAGCGGCGTGAGACACTCCTCGGTAGGAGGGACGATAATCGTAAAGTCGGACATATTGCTGACGAGGATATCGCCCTCGGTAACGACGCTGATGACACGCCCCTTGCGGGCTTTGATCTCCTGAATATTCGACACCACTTTCTCGTACGTGCCGCAATGCGGAGCGATGACCACAACGGGCATCTCCTGCGAGATAAGGGCGATAGGTCCGTGTTTCATCTCGGCAGCAGGATAGCCCTCGGCATGTATATAACTGATTTCCTTGAGTTTGAGTGCGCCCTCCAATGCCACGGGGTAGTTATACCCGCGCCCGAGATAGATAAAATTCTGCGCATAGGTGAACGTCTTGGCAAACTCGGCGATGGCACTGTCCTGATTGAGAATAGTCTTTATTTTATCGGGAATAAGCGCCAGTTCGCGGACGATAGAGAGGTATTTCTCTTCGCTGATGGTCTTTTTCTCACGCCCGATACAGAGCGCAAGCATTGTGAGGGCGGTAACCTGCGCGGTGAACGCCTTGGTGGAAGCGACACCAATCTCCGGACCGACATGGGTGTAGCAACCGCTGTCGGAGAGGCGCGGAATAGAGGCACCGACCACGTTGCAGATAGAGAATATGAACGCCCCCTTTTCTTTTGCCAGTTGGATTGCCGCCAAGGTATCCGCCGTTTCGCCCGACTGGGAGATGGCGATAACCACATCGTCGGGGTGAATGACAGGCTTGCGGTAACGGAACTCGCTGGAGTACTCCACCTCGACCGGCACCTGCGCGAACTCCTCCATAGCATACATGGCTATCAAGCCCGCATGCCACGAGGTGCCGCAGGCGGTAATGATGATACGCTTGGCATTGAGGAAACGCTCCTTGTTGTCGATGAATCCCGAGAGGGCGATGTTGTTATGCTCGATATTGACCCGCCCGCGCATAGAATCGGCAAGCGTGCGCGGCTGCTCAAAAATCTCCTTGATCATAAAATGCGGGTAACCACCCTTCTCCAACTGGGAGAGCGTAAACTCCAACCGTTTGATTTCGGGTGTCTTGCGGACATTGCCGATAGTGGTGATGTCAAGTTCTTTGCCACGCTCAAGTGTAACCACCTCCTCATCGTTGATATAGACCACCTTGTCGGTATATTCGACAATGGGGGTGGCATCGGAAGCAAGGAAATACTCGTCCTGACCGATACCGACCACCAGCGGACTGCCCTTGCGGGCGGCAACGATGATGTTGGGGTTTGAGCGGTCGAGTACCGCAATGGCATACGCCCCAACCACCTGATTGAGAGCCAGTTGGACAGCAGTTTTCAAATCCACCTTGTCGGTACGCTTGGTATATTCGATGAGTTGCACCAGCACCTCGGTGTCGGTCTGGGAACGGAACGTGTAGCCGTGCTGCTGCAAGCCCTGCTTGAGCACAGCGTAGTTCTCGATGATGCCATTGTGGATGATAGCGAGTTCCTCCGACTCGGAGTAGTGCGGGTGGGCATTGATGGTATTGGGTTCGCCATGGGTAGCCCAACGTGTATGGGCGATACCGACCGTGCCGCTCACATCTTTATCACTTGCAAACGCCTCCAAATCAGCGACTTTACCTTTTGTTTTATATACATTGAGTTTGCCAGACGGGCTGATAAGTGCCACACCGGCACTGTCATAACCGCGGTATTCGAGGCGATGAAGCCCCTTGATGAGAACAGGATATGCATCCCGTTTTCCGATATAGCCTACAATTCCACACATAAATAAGTTAGTTGATTTTTACAAAAACGGCTGCAAAGTTACGTTTTTTTTCTTGGAAAATCAAATAAAATATACATTTTTACCCATAATAAACAGCAGATTGTTCTGAAGGGCTACAAATAAAGCACATATCTTGTATATTATTTTCAAAAACAGTAACTTTGCAGCCCGCGAAAGACCCGCGAGAGACCCGCGAAAATTGTATTAGTTTCAAAAGCAGTAATTTTGCGGCAGCAGACGAAACAGAATATGATACAAGAAACAGATATCCGACGTATGGACGACAGGTTGTACAGCCGGTTTAAGGCATTGTACAGCAACAGTTTCCCCATCTTTGAGCAGCGCACAGAGGCGCAACAGGCGTGGGCTTTCGAGCAGGCAGCGTATCATCTGGCGGGCTATACGGACGATGGCAAGTGGACAGGTTTTATCTCCTATTGGGAGTTTGACACCTATATCTATATAGAGCATTTCGCCATTGACTCCAGCCTGCGGGGGCAAGGCTACGGAAGCCGTGTGCTCAAAGCGTTTGTCGAGCAGAAAGGCAAGACCATTCTGCTGGAGATTGACCCCATAGTGGATGATATTTCGGCAGCACGACTGCGGTTCTATACGCATTGCGGTTTTCTGACTAATCCCTACCCTCACCGGCACCCCGCCTACAGAGAGGGCTGCCAGCCGCACCCGTTGGTGGTACTGACAGCCCCGAAAGCCATCTCCGAAAAGGAGTATCAGCGTTTCTATGATGATTTGTGCATAGTGGTGATGAACCGGCATTAGCGTCCGTTCATCTATTCGACCTCTACCCCTACAGGAGTATATGTTTTGCCACCGCGGAGGATAAGCACCTGTCCGTGGCGGATGATTTTGCACGGAGCAAGGTCTGTTGCCGTGGCGTCCAGGATACCTGTTTCCGCCTTGAAGGTGGCAGAGACGACTACATCGGCAGCGGGCATGGTGAAGGTGCAGGTGCCTTCGGCGGGGGTGGAGACAGGTATGTCTGTTTCACCGTCCTTCACAGTCAGTTGGTCGAAAGCGTAGCCCTCGGCGGGAGTGATGGTCAGCGTTACCGTTTCGCCATAGCGGGCGGTGGGTTTGTCGGCGGTTACGGTGCCGTGTTCGGTGGGGGTGATAGTAACAGGGCGGGCGATGTCCTGCGCACGGTAGCCAATCACGGCAGCGGGTTGCGGACCTGCCTCCTCGCTGTGGGCAAGCAGCGGCATAATGGTGTACTCAAACTCGCCGATAAAAGTCTCCTCCGACGTGTCCGCCCAACGGGTGGTGTCGCTCACGAGAGCCACCTCTACGAAAGCGTCTTCGGTGTTTGCCGCACGGCGACGAATGGAATAAGCCTGTATGTCTTGTAGGGTATTCCACGCCACGATAATGCTGTCGCGGTTGCCTTGCGTGGCGGTGAAGACGAAGTCGGGGTACTTGATTTGTGCCGTCTGCTCGATGCCGTTGTCGGACTTCAGTTTGAGCGTGTTGGTGCCCCATATCGTCAGTTGCTCTTTGCCGATGGTGAAAGAGTCGTTGTTCTCGTCGGTGGTGGAGAATACGCTGGTGCCGTTGACAAAGACCTCCAAGCGTGTGGCACCCTCAAACCAGCCGAGGTCGGTATAGATGGTGGTGGGGCTGCCGAGTTGCACTTCGGGTGTGCGGCGCAGGTCAAGAGGCACGAAGCCGCCGTTGGCATATCCGCCCTCAAAAGCCTTGGTAGTAGTGGCTTCCTGATACGGCTCGACCCGTACGCAGGAGACGGTCAGGACAAGTCCCTTGGGGTAGTTGGTTGCGCCGAGGTCGGTGCGTGCGTCCCATACAAGGCGTTGCGGCGTGCCGTCTGCGGGCAGCGTGAAGTCATTCGGGTCAAGCGTCCGGGCGGAAGCCGGCGTAAGGGTCTTGACAGCAAGGGTGTCGTTGCCGCTGGTGGCTACCAGTTGGAAATGCGGTGTGCCGTCTGTCTGCACCTCGCGTGCCGAGCGGTAGCCGACAAAGATGTCCACCAGTCCGTTCCACGGGAAGCGCGGCTGCAGGTTGTAGAGGTAGAGTGCGTCCAATTGGCTGTACCCCGTAGCGGGATTGCTTGAATCCAAGGTGTCGCCCTTGTAGTTGAATGCCGTTACCTTGTAGGTATAGCGTTTGCCCGTTTCGGCTCTGGTGTCCGTGAAGGTCGTCCCTGTGGTGTAAGGGATATTGCCTATCTTTTGGTATTGCCCGTCGCCGCTGTCGCGATAGATGTCGTAACTGTATGCATCGGGAACGTCCGTCCACGAGAGACCGATACTGTTCTGCCCCACCGACTGCACATCAAGGGTAATGCCCATAGGCACCCTGCCGGCACCCCAGAAGGTCGAATCGGTCAGTGGTGCTGTGATTGCGTCATGCGTATCCGGGTCATAATATATGGGCAGAACTGCATATTCGTAGGTCTTTCCTTCCACTATACCTATGTCAACGTACCAAGGACCAGAAAGCGATGCCATATTTTCCCATTGGTTGCGTGTCCCGTCGCGGTTCACCGTGCGGCGGACAACCTGGTAGTAGGTGCAGTCGCCCGAAAACGTCCATGTGATACTGAGGGCGGTCCGCTGCTTGTACCATTCCACCGTGACAGGGTTCTTCGTTACATAGCGGAGAAATTTGCTCTTATAGACCGTTTTTGCAGCGGTTGCATGGTTGCTGTCCATTTCCAGCACGACAGCAACACCATATAGGGTTTTCCAATCGAATACACCACACTCGTCAGCCAACTGAGTCTGTTCATCAAGAAGCACCGAATCCTCAGGATAATGATATGAGTTGACGTAGAACTTCACAGTCGAGCCGTCCTGCATATTGAGCGACCTTGACGCCTCGTCCGCCCAGCGTGCCGCCCACGGGAACGATACTACCGTATCTTTCTCGGTGAGCGTAATGACCTCCGGCTTGGTGGTATTGACATCTACGGTGGCGGAGTCGGTTATATGGGCATAGTCGTCGGATGCCGTGAGCGTGATGGTAGTACCGGGTGCATTGATGTCCAACGTGTCCGTATCCGCGTCCCACACAATGCGCAACCAGCCCGAGCCGCTGAATATCTTATTACTGATGGCTTCAGGTTGTTCGCCATTCTGTACCGTTCGGCGGTTGACCGTGTAGTTCTCGTCCACCGCAGGTTCTTTCTCGAGTGTGCGCATGGGGAGCGACTTGCCGTCGGCGGTGCGTGCGGTGAGCGTCACGTTGTCATGGTACGGCAAGTTGGGCTGTCCGAAGAGTTCTTGGAAGCGGTAGCGCACGGTCTTGTACTCAATATCGATATCCACTTTGCCGTTCCACGGCCAGCGGTTGGATATGCCGCGTAGCCGCATGGTCTCGAGTACCGCGTAGCCGATAGCGGATTCCGATGCCTCGCTCTTGCTGCCGTCGGCAAAGACGGCTTTCACCGTGTAGCGACCCAGTGCGGGGCGCACGGGGATAGTGTCTTTTATATGTGTCTCGTTTGCCGTCAAGGTGCGCACGGTCCTGTTGATGGCTACGTCCCACGACTCTGCCGTTATCTCGTAACCGACAGCATCGGGCACTGCGTTCCATGTAACGGTAACGCCTGTGGTGTCGCCCTGCGTGGCTTGTACGTTGGCGGGGGCTGCTACTGCTTCCTTAACGGGGCGCACAGAGAAACCGAAGTAGCGACTATTGTAGCCGCGATCGTGGTAGTCCGAACCGAAGTTGATGCACCATGTGTTGCCGGGATAGTAGTCGTTGAGCGACGCAGACCAGTAGTAGCCAATGGAACCGGCATTGTTGAGGTCCGCGTCGCGACAGCCCGCAGCGGGGAGGAATATAGAGTTGCCGTTGGTTTTGCTTGCTACTTGGTAACCGTTTACTCCGTTTTGCGTTGTCCACGTCCACGTGCAGTTATTGAGAAGTTCGTCCACCTCTGCGCGAGTAGGCATACGCCAATCGCCCCCCCAATTCACATGAGCAGCATCGTCCGCAGGGTCTAACGTTGTCTTGTTGTAAGCAAAACCATTGTTGCCATTATAAGAGCAGTACTTGGTGAGTTTGTTGTAATCACCATTGGCGTGCTTGTAGGTTGCCCACGAGTAGTCGGTTTTTGTAGTGGTCTCGCCCCAAGCGAAATAGTTGCCATAGCCTTCGGGCGTGGTGGCACCGACATTGCATGATGCCCATTTGGTGCCGCTCGGCAGACCGAGGTCAACGGCTTGTACGTCGGCGGGTGCTTGTGCCTTGGCAGGGGCTGTTTGTGCGCTTGCCTGTGTGCTTGCGCCCAAGATAGCAAGGATTGCAAGAGTGAGAGAAAGTATATTTCTTTTCATTGTCGTATTAAAATTAGTTGTTGATGGATTCGTTAGTTTTAGAGTGAGCGTCTCCGTCAAAAGGCAGTTCCTGTGCAGGGGTGTCCTCGATAGGACGGATATAGTCGGCTGCCCGCTGTGAAGATATCACCGAGCGTCCGAGACGTTGCTCCAAGTCGGTACGGGCGTTTCGGGCTACCTCACCACCTGCCTGTGCTGTCCGTGTGGTTTGCGCGATACCCTGCGGGTTGCTCTGACGCGACAACTCCGTGGTAGCCACCTCGGCGAGGGTGTTGAGTGCCAGTTCCACATTGGTCATATTGTCGCGCAAGTTTTCTTTGGTCAAGCCTTTGTGGCGTTTGTATTCGCCGGTGGTCATACCGCTCCATACTTTGGTGAGGACATTGGTGAGCAGGGCAAAGTCTCTCTGCTCATGTATGCCTGCCCGCTTCCATTCGTCGGTCAGTTCCTTGCGCATCTCGATGGAGCGCATGCGCTCGTTAATCCACTTGTCGGAGTAGCCCTGTCGGCGATAGTCCTCAACTGCCATTTGGAACGTGAGTTCGGGGTCGATGATTTGGTCGATACGCTGTGCTCCCACGTTGGCAAGCCACTGTTTTACCGGCTCTGCTTTCTTGGACGGAATGGATTGTATGAGGCGGAAGATACCCTCTAAATCAGCGGCTTGCACTTGGCGGTTTTTCCCGTCGGCAGCGCGCATTCGAACAGGGGTACAAATTGTACCCCACTTCGAATCCAACTCGGGGTCACGCGCACGCATACGCTTGATATACTGTTTCACATCGGTGCTGTCCGTAAGGATTTGCACAATATCGGCAATAGAGAAATAGTACTTCTCTTCCTGCTCGTTCCACATAATGCGGACATTCTTGTCGTCAAAGACTTGTATGACAGATTCGTTTGGCATAAGACTATTTTATTGTTCTTGCGGTTAATAAGCCGCATATTTTGCGGCTGACAATCCTCATGCGAAGAGATCCACCTCGTCTGCCGGCACCTTGTTGCCTTCGGTGTCGGTGGTGATGTTGGTGGTGTCGGTTGACGTGGTGTATTGCAGGTTTCCCCTCGCGAAATTCACGTAGCGGCTCTCCAATACGCGGAGCGCTCCGTCAACCGCCCCCGCAGGCACCGCAGCGGCAGTCTGTGCCGTGGCTATCACTACCATAGCCACTGCACAAATGGAGGTAAGTAAATGTCTGTTCATACGTTTGGTATTAAGTCAGTTTATTCTTATTCTTCGCCGAAGTATTGTCAGACTTCGGTTATATTTCAGGGAACATATTGTATTTGTCAAACAAACGGCAGGTTATGGTCGCAAAGCCGCCAGCGGAATGATATGCACACCATCAGGGCGCGTATAAGCCATCGGTCCACCGGTAAGGATAATCTTCAGGTCGGGTTCACGAAGAGGCACTTGCTTCTCACGGGCATTGTATTCCCGAATCAGCCTGTGCAACTCGCACAGGTGTGCTGCCCCCTCTTCTATCTCACGGCTTCCCAACTTGCACTCTATCAACGCATATCGCTCGTCCTCCAAATGCAACACTATGTCCGCCTCCAAGCCATATCGGTCGTGGTAGTACGAGACACGGCTGTTGAAATCCGCCGTATAGGTTTTGAGGTCACGAATACACATCTGCTCGAAGATAAAGCCAAAGGTGTTGAGTTGCGTCTCCAATGCCCGAGCGTTGGTGTTCATAGCCGCCACGGTGATAGACGGGTCGACAAAGCACCGCTTGGGAGCACTGCGCAATGCTGTTTTGCTACGGAGAGCAGGGCACCAGGCATCCATATCCTGAATGACAAACAAGCGTTCCAACGCCCTTACGTAGTCGTCAAACGTGTCCATGGATATATCAATATCACCGCCAGCCGTCACATCCGCCAGGATATTCGTCTTTTTGGCTAATGTGCTGATATTCCGTGCATAGGAACGCAGGATTTGCCGAGCCACCTTCGGGTTGCGCTGTTTCTTGTCGATAGCAGATATATCCTCATCGCATACCGTATTGACGTAGTCATTCGCCACCATCATCGCTGCTTTGTCGCTCAATTGGAGTGTTACAGGCCAGCCGCCACGACATGCCACACGTATCAGGTCGGGTATATCCAACTTACCCGCAGCACCATCAATATCGAGGTGCGGGTTGTCGAATAGTCCGCGCATAGATACCTCACCTGTTGAGTCATGGGACTCCCAGAGGCTCATCGGGTACATCTTCATGCGTGAGATACGTCCCGTTCCTGTGTGGTGTACTTTCGACTTATCCACCGTGTTCGACCCTGTCAGGATATACTGCCCGGGCTTACCTCCGCTATTGTCTATAGCAGTGCGCACAGCATCCCACAGCACAGGGGCGTCTTGCCATTCGTCTATCAGTCGCGGTTGTTCGCCATGCAGCAGCAACGATGGTTTGGTTTCCGCCGTCGCCATATAGTTAGCCACCATGTCAGGGTCGTGCATCTTAATCACACTCTTGGCATACTGTATGGCGGTGGTGGTCTTCCCCGTCCACTTGGGTCCCTCAATCAATACCGCACCGAATGCCTCTAATCGCTCTTGCAGCATGCTGTCTGCTACTCGCTCAAAATACTTCATAATCTAAATTATTTAATATGCTGCAAAGATACTAATAATAAACTGACTACACAAACAAATCGGCATTTTTGCGGCATTTCAATCGGTATTTTTGTGGCATTTCAGTCGGTACTTTTGCTATAACAGATACCCTTCTCTATGCTTACTCCACCTCTATGCCCGTGAGGGTGTAGGTCTTGCCCCCGCGCTCTATCAGCACTTGTCCGTTGCGGAATACTTTGCGGGCGTGGGCAGTCTCTGCGGCAGAGGGGTGAAAGATGTCTGTGCTTACATTGGAATAGTTCTTCACCAACCGCACCGACTGACCGAGGCTGCAATCGAACCAACCGTTCGCGAACGCGTTCCACGAGCCGAAGTACACGTACCCCGCGCGGTCCGTATCGCCGGGAGTAGCCGACCAGTAGTAGCCGACCGACCCGACATTGCCTACACTCGAGCCGCGGTGGAAACCCGCACAGGGCAGGAAGACCACACCTGCAGACTCCAATTGCGAGAACTGGCTCGCTGTATAGACATTGGCGGAGTAGTCCGACTCGCTGAAATTCTTGTAGGCATCAGACATATTGCCATCGCCCAAAATACTGATTGTCAGTCCGGCAGAAGCAACGAAATCAGCAGGCAGAAGCATAAAGCCCAAGGTGCCATTCACCTTTGCCATTGTCCAACGGGTATGCATAAACAGATACTGCCACTCATCTATGGTCAGGGTGCGCCATGTGTCAGGAGCGTCTGTGCCGATAGTGTTTGTACCCCAATCCGCAAAATCACCACTATAATCTGAATGGGACTGCGATGTACCAATGCCCCACTTGGCTGTTGCAGTACTACCACTCCAACCGAACAGGTCTATCTTGTCGGCAAGGGTGCTACCATTTACATTGGCATCGCCAAGCATATCATACTGATGCTCTGCAAATGCCCATGCCTGCGTGGATTGCGTGTACTGCAGGTTACCGCCGGAGAAGGTGATTCGTTTGCCTTCGGCTACCGTGAACGGCTTGGCTACATAGGCAGGCTCTACTACTTCTTCCTGTTTGTCCTTCACCAGACGGACTGCTAGCCCGTAGTTGCGATCGTAGTTGCTCGCGTACGCTCCGTCCGAGTTGAAGTTGAACTCGAGTGCGTAGCCCGAGTCGTCAGGCGTAGCAGACCAATAGTCGCCGTAGTACTGCATGTAGCGCACATTCGACCCGAGGCGGAGGCCTGAAGCAGGCAGGAAAACAGCACCGGCGGCTTCCAACTTCTGCCAATCTGCAAGAGTGAATGTCTGGTAGTCGGCGTAAGCCTGCACACTATTCGTATCAAAGAAACCCGACTTGAAGGTTACACCTGCAGGACAAGTCCAGTCGTCAGGTAACAAGACAAGACCATTCACATACTTGCTACCATCGGCATTGAGGTCGATACGTGCCACACCTACAAGGTCATCGGCATTGGCACGAGAATAACGGAGGTAATACCATTCGTCCTTTGTCAATGTACGCCATGTGTCAGGAGCGTCTGTGCCGATAGTGTTTGTACCCCAATCCGCAAAATCACCACTATAATCCGAATGGGACTGCGATGTACCAATGCCCCACTTGGCTGTTGCAGTACTACCACTCCAACCGAACAGGTCTATCTTGTCGGCAAGGGTGCTACCATTTACATTGGCATCGCCAAGCATATCGTACTGATGCTCTGCAAATGCCCATGTCTGTGTGGATTGGGTGTATTGCAGGTTGCCGCCGGAGAAGGTGATTTGCTTGCCTTCGGCTACCGTGAAGGGCTTGGGTACATAAGCAGACTCTACCTCTTCTTCCTGTTTGTCCTGCACAGGGCGCACAGGGAAGCCGAAGTTGCGGCCGTAGTAGTCCCTGCCCGTTTTTGGATTGAAGCTGATGCTCCACGCGTTGTTCTGGTAGCCCGCGCAGAGCGACGAAGACCAGTAGCGGCCGTCGGTGCCGGCATAGTAGAGGCGCGTGCCGTAGCGATAGCCCGTAGCGGGGAGGAAAATAGAGTTGCTGTTGATATTGCTTGTTACTTGGTAACCGTACACACCATTCTGCCTTGTCCAAGTCCATGTGCATTGTTCACGCAACTCCGTCCATTCGGCATCGGTAGGCATACGCCAATCACCACCCCAGTTGGCAGTAGCGGCATCATCCTCAGGCTCCAAGGTGGTCAAGGTGTCTGCATTGTTGCCGTACTTGGTGATGTTATCAGAACTATTATCACCATTATTATGCTTGTAGGTTGCCCACGAGTAATCGGTTTTGGGTGCGGTCTCGCCCCAAGCGTAGTAGTTGCCGTAGCCTTCGGGTGCGGTGGCACCTACGTTGCATGATGCCCATCTGATGCCGCTCGGCAGACCGAGGTCTACGGCTTGTACACCTGCGGGTGCTTGTGCCTTGGCAGGGGCTGTTTGTGCGCTTGCCTGTATGCTTGCGCCTGTGAGAACAATGGCAGCGAGTGCCAAAGTGAGTAAAGATTTGTTCATAACTGCTTTGTTTGTTTATGTGTTGATACTTTTATGCGTGGTTGGATATGTTGAAAGGGTGACGGGTTTACAGGTCACGGACAAGACGGACTGCGTGCCCGCTGCCGCGATTCCAATAGCCGTACGCTTTCGCTTCATTCGAACTGAAGATGAATGTGCCCGCGTAGTCCGAGCCGTAAGGTGTAGCAAGCCAATAGCCGCTGTATAGCCCATCGTATGCATCCGCCCCATCCCCGTAGCGGTTACCCGAAGCAGGCAAGAAAACAGCACCTGCGGCTTCCAACTGCTGCCAGTCACTCAAGGTGAAAGTCTGGTAATCGGCATACGCCTGTACACTGCTTTCACTTGCGAGACCCGACTTGAATGTCACGCCCGCAGGGCAAGTCCAATTGTCAGGAAGGAGGATAAGACCATTCGCATACTCTGTGCCGTCCGCATTGAGGTTGATACGGGCTACACCAATGAGATTGTTGGCATTGGTACGATTAGAGAGAAGGTAACTCCATTCGTCCTTTGTCAAAGTACGCCATGTGTCAGGAGCGTCTTTGCCGATAGTATTCGTACCCCAATCCGCAAAGTCTCCACTATAATCGCTTTTGTCCGTTGAGGTGCTGATACCCCATTGGGCTGTGGCGGTACTACCGCTCCAACCGAACAGGTCTATCTTATCTGCAAGAACACCATTACTGATGTTGGCTTCGCCAATCATATCATACTGATGCTCCGCAAACGACCATGTCTGCGTGGATTGTGTGTACTGCAGGTTGCCGCAAGAGAAATGGATTTGTTTGGTTTCGGACACCGAAAACACGCCTGAAAGGGCATGGTGGGGCAAGGAACAGAATACTACACTGTCGGCATTTTCCAGACAATAGACCATTGCACCGCCTTTATAGACTTTGAGCATTTGGGCGTTGAGGGAGAGTGCAGATAGCAATGCTACCAACAAAAGACTCCCCCTACGGAGACTTCCCCTAACCCCCTCTTCGAAGAGGGGGAAGACTGATTTGTTTCGTATCGTGTTCATATTGTTAGAGATTAGAGATTAGAGATTAGAGGTTAGAGGTTAGAGATTAGGGTTCTGCCATGGATGTCGTACATAACACCATCGCGGACGATGATGAGTTGCCCGCCGCGGATGTACTTTCCCACTTGGCGGACGGGGGTGTCTGTTTGTGCGCCTTGTTCGGCTGGCTCAATGTCGGTTGAAGGACCGCTTTGGTACACACCGTAGGTGATGACGAGTTGTTTCTCGCCGAGGTCGAGGCGCAGTTGCTCCACACCGTTGATGGAGAGTACGGCTTCGGTGCCTTGGTACGTTACTTTGGGCATATCGGTCAGGCGATAGCAGGTGCTTGCGCCGTCCACCCAAGCATATACGGCATCCGTCTCTTCGGCTGCCACGGTTGGCACTTGGAAAGAAAACACAGCCAGCAGGCTGAACAGGAATGTGATTGCTTTTTTCATATTGTTTATTGGTTGATGAGTTTGACAGTTTGTCGGTATGTCCCCTATATGCCTACGGTATGAACAGCATAATGAACCGTGTATCTACCGTGTATGTACCGTAGTTGCCGGCGTGAGGTCAGAGGACTTTTCAGGCATATATGCTATGTTGCTGCATTTTGCTATATGCCTGCTTTTACTTTTACAGGTCGCGGACAAGGCGGACTGCTTGCATGGTGCTACGATCGTTGTGACTTAAGTACGCTCCGTCGGAGCGGAAAAGGAATACGTTCGCGTAAACCGAGCCGTCAGGCGTAGCAGACCAGCAGTAACTGTAGCGCATCACGCTGTACACAATTGTCCCGATACGGACACCCGAAGCAGGAAAGAAGACAGCACCCGCTGATTCTAACTTCTGCCAATCGGCAAGCGTGAATGTCTGGTAATCGGCATACGCTTGTATGCTGTATTCACTTGCAAAACCGCTCTTGAAAGTAACACCCTCAGGGCAAGTCCATGTGTCGGGAAGAAGGATAAGACCATTCGCATATTGGTTTCCGTCTAACTGGATACGTGCCACACCTTTTAGTTGGTCTGCATTGGTTCGTTCATCAATAAGATAACCCCACTCGGCAGACGTCAAGGTGTACCACGTATTACCATCACCGATATTCTTACCCCAATCCAAAAAATCACCACTATAATCGCTGTAATTCTCAGATGTACCAACACCCCATTGGGCTGTGGCGGTACTACCACTCCAACCGAACAGGTCTATCTTGTCTGCAAGAACACCATTACTGATGTTGGCTTCGCCAATTATATCATACTGATTGTCAGCAAATGACCATGTCTGTGTGGATTGCGTGTACTGCAGGTTGCCCTTGGAGAAACGCACTTGCTTGGTGGCAGAGACAGAGAAAGCATCCTTCGGTAAGGCACGGAAGACAATGCTATCGGCATCATGGCAACTATACAGGATGTTGCCCGCTTTATAGACTTCCACCACTTGGGCGTACAGGGAAAGAGCAGATAGCAATGCTACCGCCCAAAGACTCCCCCTACGGAGACTCCCCCTTGCCCCCTCTTCAAAGAGGGGGAATGCAGATGGGTTTCGGGTTGTGTTCATGTTGGTTAGAGATTAGGGGTTAGAGGTTAGGGGACAGTATTCTGCCGTGCAGGTCATAGTAAATGCCATTGCGGAGGATGAGCATTTGTCCGTTGCGGAGGACTTTGCGGGCAGGGACGGCCTCTTCGGCTGATGGATTGTCTATGTCTGTACTGACATTCGTCCTTCCATACACAGCGCGAACGGAACGCCCATGACATCTGTCGTTGCTACTCCAGTGTACACCATCCTGAGCGACATTGAAACGCCTTGCTTGTCTTGCATTGTCGTATCTTAGGATAGATGCTGACCAATAGTGTCCCCACTGCCCGGCTGTCGAGTACTTCTCACCTTGGTAAAGCCCCGTAGCGGGGAGAAATATCGAGTTGCCATTCGTCTTGCTCGTTACCCAACTGCCTCTGACTCCATTTCTTGTCCACACAAATGTGCAGTTATCGCGCAACTCCATCCATTCCTCCTCAGTGGGCATACGCCACTCTTCGCCCCAGTTGGCGGTAGCGGCATCATCCTCCGGCTCCAAGGTCATTTCAGTGTCGGTGTAATACTCGCCATACTCCCACATAGCATTGTTGCAGTACTTGGTGAGTTTGGTACTGTCGCCATCGGCATACTTGTAAGTAGCCCATGAGTAGTCTTCTTTTGGGGCAGTCTCGCCCCATGCATAGTGGTTGCCGTATTCTTCAGGTGCGGTGGCACCGATGTTACACGATGCCCATTTGGTGCCGCTCGGCAGACCGAGGTCAACGGCTTGTACACCTGCGGGGGCTTGTGCGTTTGCCTGCGAGGTTGCGCCCGCGAAAACAATGGCAGCGATTGCCAGAGTGAGTAAAGATTTGTTCATACGTTTGATATTTAGTTAGTTTGTTATTATTCTTCGCCGAGGCGTTGTTTGGCTTCGGCAAGGGACTTTTGGCTGCTGATGGCGGTGCGCTCATAGAGCATGCTGTCGATGCGGTCGCGGAGGGTGTTTGTTTGCCATACTCAGCACGTTGATTATCAAGCACATCGCGGTTGATGCGCTCGCCGATGTGCCAGTACATCAGTGTCAGTTCGGAGTTCACTTGTGCGGCAACGCGTCCGCGTGCGTCCTGTATGATTTGCCGCAGGTCCTGCACAAGGTGCAGTGCCGGCGTTTGAAGAGGTGTTGTACTCATGTTGCAATGTGTATATATTGTCTAATCACCTACAAAGTTACTAATAATAAATCACTTACACAAGTCTACCGGCATTTTCCCAGTGTATGGTGAGTAAACGCCCGCATCTGTAAATCCATTAAGTTATTTTATACTATCGGTTCGTTATCTATGGTGCGACCTTTCGTTATAGGTTGCTTATCCCTTGCTTATCCCTTGCTGCGAGGTTGCCGTTAAGAACGATTAAGAAACGAGACTCCCCCAACACTCCCCAAGAGCGGGCTTTATGGAACGGGGTTTTGTTTCCGTCCTATTGAGCCACTCCCTTGGAGGGGTTGGGGGGATGTCTCTTACTTCACTTCCTCACCTGTAGCAGTGTAGGTCTTGTCGCCACGGAGGATATAGACAATACCATTGCGGATGACCTTGCGTGTGGTAGCCTTCACTGCATCGGGAGCAATGATATCCGTGCCGGTGGCTTCCTTGAACAGAACGGATATGACCACATTGCCTGCGGGCATAGTGAAGGTATGAATGCCTTCGCCCTCCGAAACCGTGGTCAGTTGCGTCTCGCCGAACATCACATGGATTTCGTCCAACTCGTAGCCATTGTCGGGTGTTACGGTCAGCGTTACGGTCTCGCCCACGTGCGCCGTCTGCTTGTCGGCAGTTACGTTTCCGCTTACCGAAGGCACAAGGGTAATGTCGTAGTCTATTGCCTTGAACGTTGCTTGCACTTTCACATCGCCGGCAGGCATCGTGAAGGTGTAAGCCCCCTCGTACTCGGCAATCTGCATAGTGTTGATAGGCATCTCACCATCCAGCACAGTCAGCCGGTCGAACTCGTAGCCTATGGCAGGAGTAATAGTCAGCGTTACCGTCTCGCCGTATTTAGCCGTCTCTTTGTCGGCAGTTACGGTGCCGTTCTCGGCAGGAACAATGGTAACGGGGCGGGCTATATCCAGTGCGCGGTAGCCCACTACGGGGGTGAACTGCGTCCATGCGTCCGTGCCGTCAGTGTTCAGCGGCATGATGGTGTACTCGAACTCGCCCACTATGGTCTCGAAGGATGTGTCCGCCCAACGGGTGGTGTCGGTGCAGATAGCCACCTCCGTAAAGGCATCGTTGGTGTGTGCCGCACGGCGACGGATAGAATAGGTGTGTATGCCTCCTTGCCGGTTCCACTCCAAGATGATGCTGTCGCGGTTGCCCTGCGTAGCAGTGAACGTGAAGTCGGGTACTACATTGAAGGTTGCAGCGTACTCCGTTTGTTCGCTGCTGCCACTGACAGGGTGGAGTATCAGCGTGATAGTGTTCATACCCCACTTCTTCGGTATCCATTTGCTAACGCCTTCGCCGCCAAGGTCTTGATTGCTGTTCAACAACTCGACATTATTATTGTTATCAGTAATGTCTGTCATCACTGCCGTCAATTTCCACCAAGCATCGTTTTCGCCGAAGCCGAGTTGTGTTGCTTCCAGTTTTGCCCAGCGTGTGGACCATGGAATAGAAATACTATCCACCTCGGAAGACGATACTTCGATGACTCCTATACGTGTATCCAAGTCGAAAGTGCGCTCGAACTTGATTTCTTCGCCATACTCGTCGCCCTGTAGCGTGACAGTTATCACGGAATTAGGCTTATACATTCCCCGTGCATCCGCCGGTGCGTCCCATGTGATACGGTCGGCATTCCCGAGGACAAACGGAGAGCGTCCGTCCACCTTTTCGCGTTGGATTCTCTTATCATTCAATGTCTCTTTTACAAGTGTGCTGACGAGCAACTCTTCTCCATTTTTAGTCTTTGCCGTGATGGAGACTTGCCTGTCGGGCAGGTTGGTGCCTGTCAGTTTTGCAAATCGGTTGCGCATCGTCTTGTAGGTGAGGTCTATATCCACCGTGCCGTTCCACGGGCGGCGTGTGGAGACACCTTTCAGTTCCACTTGGTCGATAGCCTTCCAGCCGACAACCTGCTCTGACATGTCGCTCGTTACATAATTCGGGAAGCACGCCTGCACCTTATAGCCTACAATACCCAACGCAGGGGCATTTTGGTCGATGTATTGGGTGCCGTCGAAGACATGCTGCGTCCTCTTCGTCGTTGCACCTCGTTCATCGACGGTAGTAACTTCAATCTGATACTTATATGCGTAAGGCACCGCGTCCCAAGTGAGAGTGAGGGCATCAGCGTTTCCGCGGGTGGCCTGCACGTTCTGCGGCACAGCCACCGGCATTTGGAAGAGGACTTCACTGGTGAGTGTTATCTGATTCGTCTCGTCCGTGTCGTCGGTGTTCATCTCGCGCTTGACGAGACGGAAACTCGGCCACAGGTCATCGTTTACGAGGGGTACCTCAATCGTTCCTTCGCCCGAATGTTCGGGGGTGTGCCATACCATAGTCTCGTCCGTCTCGCTGCCTTCCGGTTTGACGTAGAAGTTGTTGTTGTCATGCGCTTCTACGCGACTGTCCGTACGCCACCATTCCCATACAACAGGTATATGCTCACCCGGCGTTACGGTACGCTTTGTGCGCAAGTCCACCGTGATGCCTGCTGAGGTAACCGTTGCGGGTGCGGGTTTCGCTCCTGCGGGGGCACCCTCAGCGAGGGTCGGTACTACTTGCAGCGTGATGCCCGAGATGACACTCGACGAGAGTGGCACAGTAAGGTCTGCCGGAGCATTCCACCAGAGACGTGTCGTCGCCCCCGAAGGCAAACTTTTTGAGCCTAACGGGATGTCGTTAGGAAGGAGGTGCAGCCCGTCCACCGTCTCAAGGGTTAGATTCTCTCTCTTAATAGGTATCTCCGTACCATCCGCCATCTTGGCTTTGAGGGCGTAAGTTACTTCGCCGTCGGTGGACGATTGGCGTGCGCTCTTGTAGTAGATGTCAATAGCAACTCGCGTGCTCCACGGATAGAACTGGCGTGCCTGCACAAACTCTATCTTCTCAAGCGTGCGGTAGCCGCCGCTCCGGGGCGACGGAACAGGACCGATGGGTTCGCCGTCGGAGTTCAGCGGCACAACCGTATATTCATAGATAGTAGCCTCTTCCGCCGTCTTGTCGGTGTAAGTCATCACGTCAGGTCCCACGGTTTGGACTGCCTCGAAGGCATCCGTCGAACCCATTATGCGCCGCTGTATCTGGTAGCCGCTCACGGCATTCTGGTCGATGAGGCTCCACCACATAAGTTTGATGCCGCTCTTTACGCCCTTCGATATCGAGAAGTCGAAGTCGGGATATTTGATGACACCCGTCCACGGTTCGCCCTTGTCGGGAACAAGTTTCAGTTCGTTCTCGCCCCAGATGTTCAGTTCGTTCTTGCCCAAAGTAATGCTGCCGCGCGTGTTGCCCGCCTCATCCGGCAGTTCAAAGACCTTTGTGCCGTTGCAGAAGACATCGGCTTTTGTCGCACCATCAAACCAAACGAGGTCGGCATATACCGGTGTCCCTGCCGCAAGATTCACCACGCGTGGGCTGCGGGTGTCGAAATGCCCGATAGTGTACGATGCCGTGCCGCCCGTCCATGCCTTTGCAGGGACATCCGTGCGGTCAGGTTCAACACTTGCACACTCGATGGTCAGGGTGAGTTGGTCAAGGTACTGCGCACCAATGTCGGTACCTGCGTCCCATACGAGACGGCAATCCGAGACACCATCTTCAAACTTGAAACGGTTCGGATTAAGCGACCATGATGTCGTGTCGCTTGGCAGGAAAACTATCATGGAAAGCGTCTTTACGTCCAACACCTTGTCTCCCGCTTTGGCGGTCAACTTGAAATAGGGCTTGCCGTCCCACGTCCACTCATCACGCGCCGTCTTGTACTTGGCAAAGATGTCCAACTTGCCGTTCCACGGCGACTGCGGCTGAATGCCTGCAATAGAGAGCGAATCCAACCGGGTGTAGCCATAGAACGGGCTGCTTGCGACAAACTCTTTGCCGGTAGAATCTTTGGCTATCACTTGGTAGGAATAGCGGACAACGGGCTGAACCTCCGTGTCCACAAATATCGTATCGGCGACATTGTCGGCAATGGCTGCATACGTATTATTGACATTATTGATTCCGCGAATAATCTTGTACGTTGCAGCGGTCGGCTCTTTCGGCCACGTGAGTATGACTGCGGGCTTGCCGCTGGCATCTGTACCCGGTTTTGCAGTACAAGGACGCGTGTCAATGGCTACTTTCCCGATGGCTTCGTCCACTACGAGACGCGGTTCGCCGCCCTCGGTCTCGGATTTTGCCCAGCCTTGTATCCAGATGGTTACGTCATCGTGGCTGTAATTCTTCAAATCCTGATATGCGTCCCACGTGATGGTTCCCGCATCAGCGGAAGAGGTCAGAGCGAAATTGCCCGCATCAATCTTTTTCGACTTGGTCGTATTGGGCGGTGTCAGCGTGAGCGACTTTACATCAAGCGGTGTTCCGTCCCGTCGTGCGTAGGGCTTTCCGCCTTCTGCAGGGGCTTCGGGGGTAGTGCCGGGCGCAGGGTAAGGGATTTCAATCGCCTTGAAGGTGAAGTACAGCGGATCCTCGCCCTCTGCCTCGCGCGAGGAGGTGTAGGTGTACTTGACACTGATGGAGGTGTATCCATTCAGAGGATGGGATGTGGTTGCCTCAGTGATTGCCAGTTTGTCGAGAGTGCGGTAGGCTGTCACGGTATCGGACCATTCGCTACTGTAAACATTCTGTATCCGTTCCGACTCAGGAAGGAGATGTGGGTCTTTCGGATTGACATACTGAACGCAACGGACGCGGAACTGGTAGTTCATACCGGCTTCTGCATCACGCGTCATCGTCACGCGCTCAAGGAAGTCTCCCTGAACACCGTAGTTCCATTCATATCGACTCGGATTGTCGCTATTCCACCAATCGCTCCATTCGGTCGTACCGCTCTGTCTGGTGCGGCAATAGACCTCATAATAGAAATTGGTAGGCACCTCTTTCCCGTCAATCGTCTCGGAATAGCCTTCCACAGGCCAATGTACGCCGTCCCATTGGAGCGTGATACGCTTTCCGTCATCCGTCAATGCGGCGGTCACATTCTGCGGTGTCGGGTACGTGTTGGGGTGGTCAACAACCGTCAGCGTGCCGCCCGGCGCGGCATACGCACTCATGCCGCAAAACATGGCGGCAATCAGCAATAATAACTGTAATTTCTTTGTCATAATTGGTTTGTTGATATTGTATGCTAAAATTATAGACCGGTTGAGAAATAGAAATAAAAAATGATACAAAAGAACATTTTATGGTGCAAAGATACGAAGAATATACGAAATACACAACTTTATAGTGTAAATTATATACATTATCCTAAATTTAGTATAACGGCAAATAAAAAAGAGGGGGGCTAACAAGTTAAAAAGAATACCTGTTCTTCAGAAAAAGATTGCTCTTGACGACGCGAGCCGCGTCGTCTCCCACCAAAATAAGAGGCTGCCTATACTTGTTAGACAGTCTCATTACAGAATAGGACAAACCGATGAAATCGCCGGTCTGTCTCTATGGCGTACTTTTTCTATCTCTACAGCGTACTTTTTATGCGCTGCATCGCCTCTGCGGCCTGCTCCTGCGAACCGAAAGCAGAGAAACGGACAAAGCCTGCGCCGTGCGCACCGAAACCTACACCCGGGGTACAGACTATTTGGCAGGTTTGCAGGAGTTGGTCGAAGAACGCCCACGAGTCCATATTATGCGGAGCACGCACCCAGACATACGGTCCGTCCTGCCCGCCATAGACCTCCAAGCCGCAAGCGGACAGGCTGTTGCGTATCAGGTCGGCATTGCGCATATAGCCACCGATTTGCTCCATCACCTGACGATGTCCCTCCTCGTTGAGCACCGCCTGCGCACCGCGCATAGAGATATAACTCGTGCCGTTGTACTTGGTGCATTGGCGGCGGTACCACAAGGCATTGAGCGAAACGGGTTCGCCTTGGTCGCTGCGCCCCATAAGGGCTTTCGGCACAACGGTATAGCCGCAGCGCACCCCCGTGAAGCCCGCTGTCTTGCTGAAACTGCGCACCTCGACAGCCACCTCTTTCGCCCCCTCGATCTCATAGATACTATGCGGCACATCGGCACTGCGGATAAAGGCTTCGTAGGCGGAATCGAAGATGATGAGACTATGGTGCCGGCGGGCATAACCGACCCACGCAGCCAGTTGGTCGCGGGTAAGGGCGGTGCCGGTCGGGTTATTGGGCGAACAGAGATAAATCACATCGGGTACTTCGCCGGGGAAGGCGGGACAGAAAGCATTAGCGGGTGTACAGGGAAGCATTATCAGGTTGCTCCAGCGGTCGCCCGTCCATTCTCCCGCACGCCCCGCCATCACGTTGACATCCACATAGGCAGGATAGACGGGATCGGTTATCGCCACGCGGTTGCGTGTATCGAGTATGTCGCTCAGGTTGCCGAGGTCGCTTCCTGCGCCATCGGAAACAAAGACCTCGTCGATATCCAATTCGATACCCCGACGACGGTAGTCGAAATCGACAATAGACCGGCGCATCCATTCCGCGCCCTGCTCGAGACCATAGCCGTGGAACGTGCGGGAGTCCGCCTGTTCGGCAACGGCACGCTGCATTGCCTCTATGACAGCGGGTACAAGGGGACCGCGCACATCGCCGATACCAAGACGGATAACCTGCTTGTCAGGGTGTTGCGCAATATAAGCGTCGGTGCGCTGCTGAATCTCGGTAAAGAGATACGCCGCCCGCAGGCGGCAGAAATTACTATTGATGTGTATCATATTTCAATTAACAATTAACATACAGAGTTGGCACGTACACTAAGCAAAACATTTATACAGTTTATGCAATATATGCAGTGCATAAAGTGTATAAAAACACCGCATATACATACGTCTTTTCTACGTCTTTTCTACGTAATTGCTATACGGAGGTACAGGAATTGCTTTTTATGTATATTCTGTATATTAGTGGAGAATATAGTTGGCTTTGGGTTTTCTTCGCTCAGATTTCCACTTCCCCATCGAAGACAAACTCCGCCCCGCCTGTCATTTCGATATGACCAGAGGGAAGAAGGGCGATATGCAGGTCACCACCGAGCAGATGGACAAGGACATCATTGTCCACCCTGTTGCATTGCCGCGCAGCCGCCACCGAAGCGCATGCGCCCGTGCCGCACGCAAGGGTCTCACCGCTGCCACGCTCCCACACGCGCATATCCAGTTCGTGGCGGTTGCGGACAAAGACAAACTCCACATTCGTGCGCTCCGGCGCAAAGAACGGGTGGTTTTCTATCTGTTTGCCTATGGTCTGTATCCTATCCAACAGTTGCTTGTCCGTGGTAAGACAGACGGCATGCGGATTGCCCATATCCACCCGCTCCAAAGCAAAGGTCCCGTTGCCGGCAGAGAGTTGCACCTGCCCGAGATAGCGGGGGATACCCATATCCACCGACACGGATTCTACCCTACCCTCCCGGACGTGCAGCGAGAGCGTTTTTACCCCCGCAAGGGTCTCCAATGTGAGTGTGGTCTTATCGGTCAGTCCGCGCTCATAGACATACTTGCCGATACAGCGCGAGGCATTGCCGCACATCTGCGCTTCCGACCCGTCGGCATTGAAGATACGCATACCGAAATCGCAGGTTCGGCTACGGGTTATCAGCACAATACCATCGCCGCCGATACCGAAATGGCGGTCGCTCAGACGGCGGGCAAGGGCAGGCAAATCCGGTATCTCGCGCGTACGCGCGTCAATATAGATATAGTCGTTGCCAAGACCTTGCATCTTGGTGAAAGGCAGTTTCATTGCTCCGTTCATTTTAAAGTCTCCATTAATGCCATTAAAGTACCATAAAAAAGGCTCCGTTAATTGCCGTTAATGAGACGTTAATTTTATCCGGTTTCGTTTTATTTTCTTCAGTTTTTTTACCGCTTGCGGCATAGGATATTTCAAAAAACAAATCCTACAAGCGGAAGCCTGTAGGATTTGATAGAAACACAATCTTTTTTGCACAGACTATCAATGGATAAATAGCATTTCGCGGTACTTGGGCAGCGTCCAGAGTTCGTCGTCGATGACCATCTCGATGTCGTCCACGTGCTTACGAATGTCCTCCATCAGCGGCACGATATTGTCGTGGAAAGCGATGGCACGCTCGCGCTGGTTCTCTATATGGTTGGCATGCTTACGCGCCCCGTTCATTTTCTCCACGCCCCCTATGATAGCCGCAGCGTGTTCTTCAATCTGACGAATGATAATATAATCCTGCTGATTGAGTTTACCGACTTCTTCTTCGGGGAAGATCTGTTTGACACTCAGCACGTTTTGCAGGAGCATAGTCTGATAGCGTTTGGCAGCCGGCAGGACATGGTTGATAACCAAATCACCGAGTACACGCGACTCAATCTGCAACTTCATAGAGTAGTTTTCCCATTTGACCTCGCAGCGGGAGAGCAACTCGGCTTTGGTCAGCACTTTGGTCTTGGCGAACATCTCCACCGAACTCTTGCTCAGATAGTTGTCGATAATCAGGGGTGCACTGGTCTCGCAGTCCAGACCACGTTTCTTTGCCTCTGCTTTCCATTCGTCGCTATAGCCGTTGCCGTCGAAACGAATGGCGTGGCACTCGTGCAACAGGCGTTTGATAACCGTAAAGAGTGCACGTTCTTTCGCCTCGCCTTTCTCAATAAGGGCATCCACCTCCTCGCGGAAGAGGGTCAGTTGCTCTGCCACTGCGGCATTCAGCGCCAGCATAGCGGCACCGCAGTTAGCCGACGAACCGACGGCACGGAACTCGAAACGGTTGCCCGTGAAAGCAAAAGGCGAAGTACGGTTGCGGTCGGTGTTGTCGAGCAGAATCTCGGGGATATTGCCCACACCGAGTTTCATCTCTTTCTTGGCATTGATGATGATACCTTTGTCCAAGTCGGCATGCTCAATCTGGTTGAGCGCCTCGGTAATCTGTGTGCCGAGGAAGACGGAGATGATAGCAGGAGGTGCCTCGTTGGCACCGAGACGATGGGCATTGGTAGCGGAGATGATGGACGCTTTGAGCAGACCGTTATGACGCTGTACCGCCATCAGCACATTGACCAGGAAAGTAACAAACTGCAGGTTCTGATAGGGGTTCTTACCCGGGCTGAGCAGGTTGATACCCGTGTTGGTGCCGAGCGACCAGTTGCAGTGCTTGCCCGAGCCGTTCACCCCGCCGAAGGGTTTCTCGTGCAGGAGGACACGGAAATGGTGGCGGCGTGCCACCTGCTCCATCAGCGACATCACCAGTTGGTTGTGGTCGGAAGCCAGATTTGCCTCCTCATAGATAGGCGCCAACTCGAACTGGTTGGGTGCCACCTCGTTGTGGCGGGTCTTGACGGGAATACCGAGTTTGAGCGACTCAATCTCCAGTTCGGTCATAAAATTGAGGACACGCTCGGGAATGATACCGAAATAGTGGTCGTCCAACTGCTGGCTCTTGCTGGCATAATGCCCCATCAGGGTACGCCCTGTCATCACCAAGTCGGGACGCGCAGCAAACAACGCCTCGTCCACAAGGAAATACTCCTGCTCCCAACCGAGGTAACTATAGACGCGTTTCACATTGCGGTCGAAATAGTTAGCCACTGCCACAGCGGCTTTGTTGACGGCAGAAATAGAACGCAAAAGCGGAGTTTTGTAGTCGAGTGCCTCGCCCGTATAAGCGACAAAGATAGTAGGGATACACAAGCGGTCGCCAATCACAAAAGCAGGCGAGGAGGGGTCCCATGCCGAATAACCGCGTGCCTCAAAGGTGTTGCGGATACCTCCGCTCGGGAAACTGCTGGCATCGGGTTCCTGCTGATAGAGTACGCTGCCCGAGAACTCCTCCATCGGTGCGCCATCTTCGCTAAAACTCAAAAATGCATCGTGTTTCTCGGCTGTACCGCCCGTCAGCGGCTGGAACCAGTGGGTGTAGTGGGTGGCACCCTGCTCCATAGCCCATTTTTTCATACCGATAGCCACACTATTGGCGATGTCGCGGCTCAGCGTCTTCTCATTGTCCATCAGGTCGAAGAGTTGCTCGAGGATATTGCTGGCGATGTACTCCTTCATCTTCTCACGTGTGAAGACGTTCTGCGCAAAGATGACACTTGCACGGTTGGTCGGGTTCTTCACTTCCACAGGCTCGTGGCTCCAGGCATTCTTCAATGCTTCAAATCGAATGTTGCTCATTTTATATTGTTGTTTATGGCGGCTTTGCCGCATTGTTGGTTGCACGTTAATTGGTTTGCTACGCTCACGTTGGTGGCTTTTGCGTTGTTTTTTGTTTTCGGGTGCAAAAGTACGGTATTTCTACGACATACACAAACTTTTACGCATTTTTTCTTTATTTTTCTGCAAAAATCAAAAATACAACATCAAAAACACCCGATTTTCAAAATTTAATCGGATAAAAACAGAAAACAAAACACAAAACAACAGGCACCACATTGGTAGAATGGTTATTCAGCAGGCATACTGCTATATCCGCCACTTTTGCGTCCGCTCTCGGACGTATCGCCCTACCACTCCTTGCTTTTGTAGCACTTATATAACAACCATAAATTACTTTTTGGAACAACACAACTATACATTGATAGAAACAAGTCCCTATTATTATATTGTAAAAAGACATGGCGTGCCAAGCGGTTTTGGCACGCCATATCCGGAATGGAACAAGCGGATAAAGATAGCAAGAGGCTATCATCTTTTCCACCAATCATCCTCTTGCCCGCTAATCAGGCGGGAAAGTTCATTCACCACCATACACATCGGGCGGGAAACGGGTTGAGGGTCTTTCTCATAATGGTATCACGTTGCTTCGCAACACAATGGTATTGTGTGATGATAAAGTTCCGCCCTAGCATAGATCAGTGCATTATCTTGTAGATCAGTTCTTTCCACAGGTCGGCATCGGTAGCGGAGGGGTTGTCGATACCTTTGAGGCGGGCATCGGTGTCCCGGAAATAACCGATGATACGGAACACTTTGCCTGCAGGATAGCGGCGTGCGGCAGCAGCATAGTCTTTTACAAAAAACGGATTGACGCCCAACGCCTGTGCAGCGGAACGATCGTTCTTATCGGGCAGGTAGTGGTACATCAGCAGATTGACAAAGAAACCGTACAGCACACCCAGTTCCTTGATCATAGGGTGGTCTTTCGATGTAGCAAAATACTGCGTGATACGGTTGGCTTTCAGCACATCACCTTTTATGAGAGCGGTCTGCAACTCGAAGACATTAAAGTCCTTACTGATACCCACATTGCGCTCCACCAGAGCCGAATCAATCACTTTCACCCCCGCAGGACGACCGTCAATCAGTTTCTGCAGCGCACTGACAATCGCCGACAAGTCGGTACCTATATTGTCGGCAAGGATACGGGTTACCCGCGGGTCGATACTCACCTCGTTGCCCTGCTGACGGAGTTCTTGGTTCTTCTGCGCCACATAGTCGGTAATCCATTTCTCCACCTGATAATCACGCAGTTTGTCGCTCTGCATCACAACCGCCCCGCTCTTCTCCAACTTTTTCCACCACGTCTGTCGCTTGTCGGGCGTACCGTATTTGTAGCAGATCACCAGCATCGTATCGGGTTGCGGATTATCCAGATAATAACCCAACGCCTCCCATTTCTTTACGTGCTGTGCCTCCTTGAGCAGCACCACTTTCTTGCCGCCCATCATAGCAAAACCGCGGGCGGCGGCGATGACGGGGGCAATGTCGGGCGATGTACTCGGCGCAAGGTCTTTGCCATAGACCACCGTCTGGTCAAACTCACGCGCCATCTCGTCCAATACGTGGGTCTCTATCCAGTCGCTCACCTTGTCTATATAATAGGGTTCTTCGCCGCAGAGCATATAGACAGGGGCATACTTGCCCTGCCGCAGCGAAAGCATCACTTCTTCGTATTTTGCCATTTTGTCTTGGTTTATTTGTTTAGGAGTTTATGCGTTTATCGGTTGTTCAATAAGTTAATAAGTTTAGTTGGTTAAACGTTCAAACTCAGAAACCATCTAAACCACGCATAAACTAATCAACCTATCAACCCATAAACATAAATACTCATCGTTCTTTCCAATACGCCATTTGGTTGGGGTCCTGGCGGTCGCGTTCCATATTGTCTTTGATACTCTTGCATCCGTACTGAAACATTTTCCAGCAGAAAACATAGAAAATAATAAGCAACACCCCGCTCAGCATCGTGCCGAGGTTCACCATAAACAGCAGCGAATCGTAGGTGCCGTGGAGCAGCACGGGCACCCAGAAGATACGGCTGCGTTTGCGCCAACTGATGTCCCCGAAATAGACCATCGCATAGAAATAGCCCATCGCCACGGCAAAGAGGAAGTGCCCCGGTACGGCAAAGATTGCCCGCTGTACCGCCACGCCTTCCCATTGCGATATGTTGCCAAACAGGTAAATCAGGTTCTCGGTAGCGGCAAAGCCCATCCCTATACAGCAGGCATAGACAATACCGTCAAAACGCTCGTTGAAATAGCGGTTTTTACGCACCAACAGCCACAGCATCAGCAGTTTGGCAAACTCCTCGGGTATAGCCGCACCCACAAACGCTTTCCATACCGCCTGCAAAAAAGTACAGGGTTCTTCCGGTGCCAAGCCGAAAATCTGTATGCCCACTTCCAGAAAATAGGCAATACCCGCCGACAGTACACCATAGAACACGCCCTTCACTATCTGCGAAAAGGGTTCCCTATCGTATTTGTCTTTGCCCCATATATACAGCACCAGCAGAAAAGCAGGCAATACGGCGGCAAAAATGATAGTATAGACGCCGGTCATTTATTTTTTTATATTGATAATAGGCATCATATTCTCCCCGCCTTGCACCGAAGGCAGTTTGCCGTCCCATTTCTCTATCCAGTCCTCTTGCACAATCAGCGGCGAAAGCGACGCTGAAATAGTGCGGTTGTAGTATGCCTCGGCATCCGCTTTTATCTTCAGTGCCCGCGCATCACCCTCGGCTTTCGCCACGGCTATCTTCGCATTGGCTTCCGCTTCCTTCACCTCATTCTCCGCTTTCAGTGCCGCCTGCACAGCCGCATTCTTGGCATCAATCATCTGGCGCAGACTCTCGGGAGGTGTAATCTGCGAAGTAAACTCGGTTACGGTAAAGCCTTCCGCGGTAAGCGTACTGTCCAGCATCACACGCACCTCGTTCTCAAACTTGGCACGGTTCGCCATCAGTTCGTCGCTCGAGTAGTTGTTCGCCGTGATACGGTAGGCATCGTATATCACCGTACGCATATAGCCCGCCTCTATCTCATCCAGGTCGCGGCGGTACTTGAAGAACACGTCCACTGCTTTATCGCGGTTGAGATAATATGCCATCGTCGGATCCATCGTAAAGATGGCGGCGTCGCGTGTCGTAACTGTAAACGGCTGATAATCCACACGCTGCACAAAAGTCGGATAAGTAAACACATCGGTGGTTATCGGGCAATAGAACACATATCCCGTTACGGGCGTGGCGTCCAATTTGCCTTGGTCGGTCAGCGACAGTTTGTTGAATTTCACGCCCACGGCACTACTGTCCACGCGCGTGCAACGCACAAAAAAGATGGGAACAATCGCCAGCACAACAATGCCAGCGATGACATACTTTAGCCACGAAGGATTTTGCATTTTCATACACTTCTCATTTTTGATTTGTCGGCAAAGTTACAACTTTTCCCGCAGATACGCAACAGAAGAGAACACAAAAGTTCCTACCGCACCTGCCAAGCGGCGCGAGAGAAATATAAGGATATAAAGAGAATGAGGTCAAAGGAATTTATAGTATCATTTACGGCAACGTGAAGCGTAAGGCGGGTGTGCGTAGCACACTGAGCACCGTAGCGAGACGAAGCCCGGGGCTGAGTAGAACTCCCTAAAGCAGACGGCAACGGGATTTGTTCCGATAAGAATAATATACTACACCTACCATTGGCACTCGTTTACGTAAATCCTATTCCTTTATATGCGTACATATAATTGTTACCTAAAAAAAATACATTTTTTTGCAGCCCTTAACCGCTTGATATTCTACAATAGTTACCTGAATGTAACTAACTGACAATCAAGTGCGTTCTTGTGCGGTATTGCAAAAAGCAGTAATTTTGCAGCGTCTTTTGAAAAAGGACTGAACAAGTAACAAGTAAAAATTAACAATTAACATACATAGTATTTGTAAACCCATAAAAAACCATAAAACAATGAAAGAGATTCAAACTATCGCAACGGCACAGAATTTCAGTGCCATCAACATCGGTCAATTGAGCCAACTCGGCGAGTACGAACTGCACCTCGGTCCCAACGTGGTTATCCCGGGCAAGGTGTTCGGCGGAACCGCATTGCACACTACGGGCAGCGACTTCTCGTTCCAGGTATTTCCCGCAGGTGCAGAGACAGGCTTCCTGCACACGCACAAGAACCATGAGGAATTGTATTTCTTCCTGCACGGCAAAGGCGAGTTTCAGGTGGACGGACAAGTGTTCCCCGTTGAGGAAGGCAGTGTGGTGCGCGTGGCTCCCGCAGGAAAACGCTCGGTACGCAACAACGGGACGGAACCGCTCGTAATGCTATGCGTGCAGTACCGCAGCAACACATTCACGACAGATGATGCCGCCGATGCGGACATTCTGAATGAACCCGTAAAATGGTAATTAACAACCTATTAAAAACATACTGATTATGAAAAAAGCCATTGTAGCAATGATGAGTATTGCAGCACTCGGTGCAAACGCACAAACAAAAGGAAAAGTGGAAGTGTATGATTTCGACACCTTCAAACTGCACGTCTATTACACCAACGACGCCTTGGGCGATGCGAGTTACATCGTAGAAGGGAAAGACTCCCTTGTAACATTGGAGCAGCCGCTCTTCAAAGACAACATCGCCGAGTACAACACCTATCTTGAATCGCTCAACAAGCCTGTCAGCCAACGCATTGCCGACTACCACGTGGGCGGTACGGACGACCACGACATCCTAATGGCAGAGGGTATGCCCGCATTCTCGAAGGGTGAAATCTACGGCGGAATGATGAAGAACTTTGCCAATATCTTCGGCGATGCCATCACCGACCTGCCTACCGGCAAGACCGCCGAGGTGGCTTTTGGCAGCACACAGACTTATGCCGGCGTATCGTTTGAGTTCCGTCACGGGGCTTCGACCGACTTCCCCGCAGCCAGCCTGCTCATTGGCAAGCGTGTCTATTACACCCACTGGACACCTGCCAAGGCACATATCAGCCCGTTGCAAGTAAGCAGCGCAGCCGCTATCGATGCCGAGATTGCCGAGGCGGAACGTTCCCTGAAATCGGGTGCGGAATTATTCATCGGCGGACACGGCGGGGTTGCACAGAAAGATGCCGTTGAGTTCAAAATCACCTACCTCAAGACACTCAAACGCCTGCTCGCCAAGAGCAAAACTGCCGATGAGTTGGTAGCGGCTATGCAAAAAGCCTACCCCAACCTGCCGGGTGAAGACAACTTGCAAGGGCTAGCCAACGCACTATACTAATTATGAATGAAGAATTATGAATTGTGAATGAATGGCATAGTTCTTGTTCCGAAATCGGTAAACAGGCATCTCCTGTTTACCGATTTATTAACGATTAATTATACGATAATTAACGTCAGTTCGATATAAACATAATTGCATACTTTGTCGCCGTAGGCGAATAAGATTTATAGCAATTTATGGATGCAAAAGCAAAATTTATTTAGATTTCTTGCCGCTTTGCGGCAAAGGAGTTTTATATCGAACTCACGATAATTAACGTCTTTTTCTATATAAAAACGCCCTTAACGGAGAAATATGCTGCATAATGAAGAGACACGGGATGTGTTGTTTCCTAACTGTCCGATACGCAATGTGCTGTCGCGGGTAGGCGACAAGTGGTCGCTGTTGGTATTGCACACCTTGGAGCAAAGCACCGGGGCTGTACGTTTCAATGCCCTGCAACGGGCATTGCCAGACATCTCGCAAAAGGTACTGACCACCACACTGCGCACCTTGGAAGAAGACGGGTTTGTGGTGCGAACCGTATATGCCGAGGTACCGCCACGCGTGGACTATCAACTCACCGAGAGGGCGCAGTCGTTTATGCAAGCCTGCGCACCTATGCTCCAATGGGCGGTGGCGAACTTGGAAGATATTGTAGCGGACAGAAAACGCAAATCTTCAAGACGAGCCTGATTGGATACTGCATATATACAGAACGAGATTGCCTGTACACATCAGGCAATCTCGTTTTTATTATAATTTTCAGGTAAATCAGAGCGCATTGTATTGTTCGTCCGTAACAGGTTCAAGCCATTCGTTACCTTTCTTGTCATCGCCTGCCACCGGTTCGGCAGCCACGTGCGTAACCACGTGCTGGAACCAACTGTCGCGGGTGGCACTATGCCAGTGTTTCACCCCTACGGGAATATCCACCACATCGCCCGGTTTCAAACGGCGGGCAGGCTTTCCCCATTCCTGATACCACCCCTCGCCTGCCACGCAAATCAATATCTGGCGCGCATCGTGGTGGATATGCCAGTTGTTGCGGCAACCGGGTTCAAAGGTTACATTGCTGATCGGCTGCGCCCCGCCCACCAGCGGCGCAAGATATGACTGCCCGATAAAATATTGCGCGTAGGCATCATTCGGATTGCCCACCTCGAAAGGCAGACGGCTCTTGGAACCCAATCGCCTTGCCAATGCCGTAGCAGCCGCCACCGTCTCAGCCGGCACCCCTGCCGTCTGCGCAATGCGGCTATGTGATGTATGCTGCGGTTCGGTGCCTTGCATAGCGGCTAAGGCACTGACCGTCACCAATTCGCGCTGCTGGTAAGTCAGCACATCGCGGGCAAAAATATCCCCGAACAGGTGCGCTTTCAGGTAGTAGTCCTCCGCGGGACAGAAAGCATAATTAAATGCCCCGCACAGTTGCGTCTGCACCGCCGTACCTTGTTGCAGCGCATCATAATCCGCAGGCAGCGGCGAAGCCTCCGCACCGGTTTCGGTCGCAATACCTGCCTGTTCACGTTCCTTGAGAACGGTTTGCAACACACCCAAGGCATTCAGAGAGCGGGGAAAACCCGTATAGGCATAGAGATGCGAAAACACTTCTTTCACTTGATTTACCGTCAAACCGTTGGCAAAAGCCTGTTCGATGGCGGGCTTGAGTTGCGCCAAATTGCCCGTGGCTTCGTATGCTGCCAGTGCCACAAAAGACTCCTGCTGGGGAGTTAAGATAGTTGTATTCATATTGTTTTGTTGAGCCGTTAACTGCTGCCCGCACCAAAGTACCGACAACAGGATGATTGATATTTTTTTCATATACATTCTTTTGTATGCAAAAATACAACCAAATTTACAAACCGCCAAATCCTTCTGTCCGAATAGTGAATACGGGTACAAGTTTCCGTAATTGGGGTCAGTTCGATTAAGCATAACGACATACTTTGACGCCGTAGGCGAATAAGATTTATGGCAATTTATGGATGCAAAGGCAAAGATTTATGTAGATTTTTTGCCCATTGAGGCTCCGCAAAATTTATTTAATTTTGTGGTGAAGGAAATACCGCTTTCTTGCGGATTTCCGACACGAAAGCCTGTGGCTTGAGTAGAACTCCTTAAACAGAGAGGAGAAATGACGGCGACCATAAACTCGTGTAACGAGTTTCAATGTCGCAAGTCCATTTCGACGAGGCAAAGGAGTTTTTATTCCGAACTCACGTTAATTTAGGGAATGTGAAATTTTATGGTTAATCTATGATAATACGGCGTAGCCGTCTGTTCAAAAGAAACATATTCTCGGGTATTTTTGTTGATAGTTGTTGATAGTTGTTGACCTATGGAATCATTTTTGACCATATTTGTATAAAAAGCGCGGGGCGTGTTACAGGGTTCCAGCCCACAAGCAATGCGCAGTGGGATGTCGGTTGTGCCACAAGACAGGTTTTGCAAGTTTTGTTTTTATACATTTTCGTTATATCGAACTCACGTTAATTAGGGTAGCCCCAAAAACGGCTGCCGGAAAAACACGCTCCATTTGCATATATTTGAAAAAAATGCTACCTTTGCCACCGACAAAGAAAATATGCACGATTTATGCATAGTATGCAAAAACGTACCTCATAATACCGATTACG
>DKEG01000050.1:59148-75302 GCA_002452095.1 Bacteroidales bacterium UBA6828
ACGTAGAAAGAAAAGGCTTTTGAGAGGCTTTTGTATGCATATTATGCAGAAAATATACAGAACTTATACCGAATATCCATGTTTTTACTATTATCTGTACTCTTTCAGTTGGAC
This sequence comes from Bacteroidales bacterium UBA6828, assembly GCA_002452095.1. Classification (GTDB taxonomy): domain Bacteria; phylum Bacteroidota; class Bacteroidia; order Bacteroidales; family Paludibacteraceae; genus Colicola. The sequence continues at coordinate 59,263 of DKEG01000050.1, forward strand.
ACTGCGGTCGTCAATAGGCAGGACTATGTTGCCGCACGCGAGGCACGTATTGCCGACAATACACGATTCTACCAAATAGCCTCCCCCGAAAATCAATATACCTATGCTTACAATCTGTGGGAAGAATACAACGGATTTGACAACGATTCCGCCATCTGCTATGCACAGAATGCCATCCGCATCGCACGTGCCAACCATAACCGCACAGCAGAGCAACGCTCCACCATCTGCCTCGCGCAGAGTATGGCGGTAAGCGGCAACTACCAGAAAGCCTTCGCCCTACTCCGCTCCGTTGAGAACCGGCTCGATCCGGCACTGCTCGCCTCCTACTACCGCACGATGAGCCTTGTCTATATATGGCAGGCGGAGTTCACCACCTTTGAGGAAGAACGTGCCGAAGCACGCCGGCATATCCTGCCCCTCCGCCAGAAGATTATCGAAACCGAGACCGACCCTATTTGGCTCGCACAAGAGCGGGCACTAACCACTATGGAAACCTCGCCCCGAGACGCATTGTCCATTCTCCTCCCCGTTTGGGCGCAACTGCCCGATAGTTCCGACTATGTGCGCTACCTCGCCAACTCTATCGGCTCCTGCTATCAACGCCTCTACTGGCAAACGGGCGAACAGCCCATGCAGGACTCCGCACTCTACTATTTCGCCCTGTCCGCCATCAGCGATATGCAACACGGGGTAATGGAACACGCCTCCTTACGCGAAGTGGCACTTATTCTATTCCGGCGTGGCGATATAGAGCGTGCCTATCGCTATATGAACTGCTGTATCGCCGATGCGCAGCACAGCAAAGCACGCCTGCGTACCATCGAGATGGCAAACGATATGCCTTTGATTCTCAATACATACCACGAAAAGATAGACGAACAGCAACACCGGCAAAAGACCCTCATCTACTCGCTCACCATAGCCGTATCCGTACTGGTAGTACTGCTGTGCATATTCGTGATTATTATGCGCAAATGGCACCGCACCAACGCACAACTGGCTATGCGAAATACACAATTAGCCGAAACCAACCGGCAACTATCGGTTGTCAATACCCAACTCAACGACTCCAACCGTATCCGAGATGCCTATGTAACACGCTATATGACAGAGTGCTCCGACATCATTGAACAGATGAACCAATACCACAAAAGCCTGCTGCGCCTCGTCTTGTCCGACCAGCCCAAACCGCTGATGCGCACCATTCAGCAAAACGATCCTACCGACCATGCCCTGCGCGACTTCTACCAGCATTTCGATGAGACCTTCCTCTCCCTCTTCCCGCACTTTGTAGAAGATTTCAACAACCTGCTCCGTCCGGAGGAACGTTTTGCCCTCCCGCAGCAAAACCGTCTCTCCACCGAACTGCGTATCTTTGCCCTCATCCGCCTCGGTATCACCAACTCGGACGACATCGCCCGTTTCCTGCGCCTCTCCACCAAGACGGTCTATAACTACCGCACACAAACCCGCAACCGCGCCATCAACCGAGACCGACTCGAAAACCAAGTAAAAGAACTCTCTTTCTAAAAACAACAAGAGCAACATCGTCCGATGTTGCTCTCTGCTTAATCTGATATAGGTTTAACGTCAGTCCGATACAAGCAAATTGTCTTACTTTGTCGCCGTAGGCGAATAAGATTTATGGCAATTTATGGCTGCAAAAACAAGATTTATTTAGATTTCTTGCCGCTTGCGGCATAGGAGTCTTTATTTCTAACTCACGTTAGGTTTACGCTGCTTAACCCATCGCCCCGTTCACTTGTATCACCTGCCCCGATACGTATGAAGACAGATCCGAGGCAAGGAACAATGCCACCTTGGCTACCTCCTCTGGTTGCCCCGCACGGCGCATCGGGATAAGAGATACAAACTGTTTCAATGTTTCCTCGGGCAAGGCTGCTGTCATATCGGTCATAATAAAACCCGGAGCAATGGCGTTGGCACGTATGCCGCGGCTGCCCAGTTCTTTGGCAGTGGATTTCATCAGTGCCACAATACCCGCCTTGGAGGCAGCATAGTTAGCTTGCCCCGCATTGCCGTTCAAGCCTACCACCGACGACATGGAGATAATCGAACCGCTGCGCTGGCGGAGCATTACCGGAGTAACAGCATGGGTGAAATTGAACACCGACTTCAGGTTGATACGCAGCACATCGTCCCATTGCTGCTCCGACATACGCATCAGCAACGTATCGCGCGTGATACCTGCATTGTTCACCAATATATCCACTCGCCCGAAGTCTTTCACCACCTGTTCCACCACATTGTGCGCAGCCTCGAAATCCGCTGCATCGCTCAGGTAGGCTTTTGCCTTTACACCCATTGCCTCTGCCTGGTCGCATACCTCCTGCGCAGGCTCGGTACTGACAATATACGTGATAGCGACATTACAGCCCTCCTTTGCAAACAGAAGGGCAATCTGGCGACCGATACCGCGTGCGGCACCGGTGATAATGGCGGTTTTACCTTGAAGCATTTCGGATAATGATGAATTAAGAATTATGAATTGCGAATGACTTGAACATTCTATTCCTTTATAGGGAAGACACCCGTGGGGTTCTTGATGGTGTATTTGGTCATTTCCTGGTTCGACTCGAAACCAACGCCCTCAATAATAGACATCTCGCGGGTGATACGGATTGCCGAATCGGAATAAACCCGCTCGGTCTTCTGGTTCCAGAAAAGCAGCGGCGTCTCAAACACTTCGCCTTCCTGATTGACAGCATACACATTGCCTTCGAGGCGCCAGATCTGCGCCGTCTCGTCATACTGCGCATAATCGGAACGGAGCGATGCATTGACATTCAGATCCTCGTCGAATTTCTCGATGTAGATTCCCTGCTCAAAGTTCCAATACGGAGGGTCGGCCTTGTCAAAAATCTGCCACCGCTCGGCATTGATACGATAGCGGGTAATACCCGAGTCGGAAATAAGCGTCGATACCTCATTGGCATCCAGAATAGGCACTTGCGACCTGTCTGCTTGTAGTGCCTCGCGCTCAATCTTCATCTCCCCGCGGCGGCAAGACACCGCCAAGAGGGACAAAAAACAAAGCACAACACACAGTGTGTTGCGGAAAACACATTGCGCATTGTGCTTTGTGGATGGCGTAACCAGCATTAGTGTGCAGCGCGGCAAGCCGTCGTTTCACCAATCCAACCGCCCACGGTAAACGTTGCACCACCCAACTCATTCGGCAGGTCGAACATCTCCTCCTTGGTGGGGAAATACTTGCTGTATGCCGCTATCAGTTTGTCGGCATCATCAGTACAAGTGGGATCTACACGCTTTGCCTGCACGAACTTGTCCACAGCCGCCCAGAATACGGTTTTATTAAGAATTGCCGCCTTGGCAGCAGGATACTCTGCCGACGAATAAGGCTGCGAAGCCGCATAGCAAAGACCTATCAAGATATAGCAACGCCCTTGATCCTCTTTGCTATTCAGCGACTGACGCGCATAAGCACGCGCCTGCGGGTAGTTCTTCAGGTTCGAATAGCAAATCAATGCGATATTATACTGATAGTCAGCAATATCCTCATCATTGGCATCCAACTCTTGTGCACGCTGTATAGCCTCCTCGTAGTAGTTGATAGCCGCACGATAGTCGCCTTTCTTTGCCGACATACGGGCACAACCGGCAGCCGACTCCTCGGTAGGTTGCAGGCGGTGCGAGTTCTCGCAAGCCGCAAAATACACATCCGACTCAGTGCATTTAACTCGTTTGTACAACGCAATCACCTTGCCGAGCATATCCAGATTGTTGGCATTGTCAGTTACTACCTGGGCATAAATCTCATCCAATTTAGAGCAGTCGGCTGCCCCGGAAACGGCAAAGACATTGTCCACATAATCCTTCTGTTGGGCGGCATACTTGGCATTCTTGTTAGTAGGGTCGGCAGCCTGTTGCGCCAGCAGTTCGCTTGCCAACTCATAGTCGGCAATAAACTGCTCACCATACTTGTTGTTGTCCGATTTGAACAGCGAATACGATACATCCACAAACTTTGCCAACACCTGCATCTGGCTCTTTACGCCCATTCCCTCTACCGATTGTTTCAACCAGCCGTAAGCAGGTTCCATCGAACTATCAGGGAAATACTGGCAATAGTCCAAAGCCTTCTGACCAAGGATATATGCCGTCGGATACTTCGGATCGTCGCCAAAATACTTGATACGCTTGTCGCTCATCTCCAGAATCAACTGACGCAGACGTTCCTTCTCTTGCGGATCGGTTGTATTGGCATATTTCCAGTCAATGATTTTGCTGCCTTGGGTATAGATAGCCTTGTTGGCATTCGGACAGGTGTTATATACCTCCCACCACGGACCATAAGCGTCAGCGAACTGCTTATTCTTTACGCTCTCGTTGAAAAGCGATACATTGATGAGACAATCTTCGGTGATAGCAGGTTCTTCCTCTACCGCAGCAGGTTGCTCTGCAGGAGCGGGTGCCGCCTCTACTTTTTTCGGTTTCTTTGCGCACGCCAAAGCAGGCATTGCCGCGCAGATAGCCATAATCAGTAATGAATTAACTTTCATTTCTACTTACAAAATTAAGTGTTTCGTTTTATATTAGGTTGTCGTTTGTCAGTCCATATAGGGCTTATGATGCCCATTCAAATAGTGTGCCAATCAGAGTTTGCGTTTGAAGAACCAGTTCTCCGAAATGGATGCATTAAAAACCAACCGGAGCGAGTTCTCAGTCAGCCCCATTGCCTGTCCGCCGCGGTGTCCGTACTCCAAGGTGGCATTAAACACCGTAGCCGATGTACGGAGCGGGAAACCGACACCGATACTCGCGGTATAGTCCATTGCACTGTTGTTCAGTACGTACGAGTTCGCCACATTCAGTCCGCAACGCCATTCCATTCTGTCCACATAGCGCCGCCCCGTCGGGTTATGGCGGTACTCCATACCGAAACTATATCGGTCGCGGTCGCGCAAAGCCCCTTTCTGCCCCTCGTACAGTGCACCGCTCATACACTGCCGCTGATAGTCGAAAGCCAAAGTCAGGCGGTTTGCCCACGTATAACTCACACCGCCGCCATACACCATCGGCACCTCATAGCCATTGTTGCTTGCCGAAACGGTATCAAGCAATGTAGTCTCATAGGCGGTATATGTGCTGTGCAGTTTCTGCTTTGCCTCAAAGATACCTCCCGCCGCAAACGAGTGGTCGCCAAACGTATGGAATAACTGCGCACCATAGCGGAAACGCACACTGCTCACCGAGAAAACCGCTTTTTGCGTAGTGCTTGTGAGTGCCGATTCGCTAAATGCAAGCGAGCGGGTGTTATCCACCTTGCCGAACATATAATACACATTCGCACCGAGCGCAAACCAATCGCATATATTGAAACTCAAGCCGCCATACACCTCGCTGATACCGCCCGTACCGACATACGATTTCGTAAAATGGTAACCCGAACCGATAGAATCGGACATCGTAACATCATACCCTACCGCCGTATAGGGCAACACGCCCGCCGAAAAGGCAATGTATCTGCGCCATATCGGGAACTGCATCGTCAGATAATCAAGATTGCCATTCGCCTTGTTGCGCATTCCTGTGGCATCACTGTACCGCGACCACATCACGCTTGCCGACAGGTCGAACATAAAGGTCAGACTGTCGCACGCCGTATAGGAAGCAGGCTGTGCGGAGTTGATTACCTTGTTATTACGCATACCGATACCTACTCCGCCCATGGCACGGTAGGTATTCGGTACGTTATCATTCAGTTCGCCGTAAGCATAACGCGAGAAAGGCGACGAAGTGCCGTTCTGTGCCAACAGGGATGGCACAGCAAGCACCATCAAACAAAGCGATACTATATATACAAATCGTTTTCGCATATCCATTCAGCCCGCAAAGTTACAAAAAAAATACCAAACATAGAAATAACAGGCAATAAAATTTGAAAAACATGTATGCGATACTGAAAAAAGTGCATATGATACATAAAATTACAACGACTTCTCCTTATGAAAGGCTATCTCGCTGCCGTCTTTTTGCCGTAATTGACCACTCCCTACGCAAACGAATGCATATTGTCGGTACATTCCATGGCAACTGCATCAAAACAAATTTATACACTTTATGCAACACACATAATGCATAAAGTGTATAAAAAGCGGCTCAAAAGCCTTATAAAGTCCAATTCTTTCTACGTCCTTTCTACGTCTTTTCTACGTAATCGGTATTATGATGTATAGAAATTGCATATAATGCATATTTTTCTTGGGGGATATATCCTAGCGGAGAATGCAAAACTTATCGGCATAGGGATTATGTGGTATAATTCACATTCGAAATATCAGCCGCTTTTAATGCGATTACCCTGTGTATATTTATCCCCTATTGTGCATATCGATTATTTTCTGTAACTTTGCAAGCGAAATGAACCTTGGGGCGGAAAGGAGTGCGCCATGGGGGTTGCAATACATACCACTCCTTATTATTTAATAGCGTTTGCTATTTATTCGGTATTTGTCGCGGAATGTAGGAAGTTCACAAAGACAAAATGAAATCGAATAAGTGTGAGCGTCTGCTGTGTGCAGATGTTGTACTTATTCTTTTCATTTTTGGCAATTCCTACAGCCACGCGACAAGAGATGAGAGAACATCTGCTTTTTTGTTTCTTGTAGAAGCCTTTGTTTTTGTTTCTTCGTCCGATGATGCAACATTCGCAAACCATAAAAACATATCTATATGAAACGATTTTATCTTATTGCTATGGCAATCTTTTCTGCTCTTTCTATTTCTGCAGAAACAAGTATCCAAAACACATTCTTTGGCTGTACACTGGGAAAATCTACCAGCAAGGAGGTGCAAACGGCAATGACAGCACAAGGCTTCAAATTGCTTGATACTCATATAAACAAAAAGGATAGTATATTTGGAGTTGAAGTGTTTGAATACAACTATGAAGGACAATACAACCACAAGGGCAAGGATTTTCATTCTTTGCGTATAGGGTTTTGGAATGATATTTTTTATAGTGTACTATTCAAAGATAGTTGTTTAGGAATTTGTTCTGACTATGCTGATTCTGTACAAATTGTACAAACCAATCTTGAACGAAAATATGGTTCTTTGGATATGGATACTATAACATACACAAAAGAAAATTTGGAGATTGCTACACGTTGCGGGATGAAAGTTTGGTCTCGTCAAGATAAATCTACTATAGTCGAAACTATACTAGTTTCTGAAGGCTTAGTTTCTAAATATAAAAAGTTTGTATGTGGATACAAAGATAGAAAAATGTCTAACAACATATTAAAAATGCAAGAACAAACTTTTAAGCGTATTCAGAGAGCATCCAATCCTAATTATAGTGAAAATAATAAAGTGTATGGCGTCGCTGGCGTTAAGTTTGGCGATGATAAAGAAACCGTCCGCAAAATAATAGCACCGAAAAGTGAAATGCTGTTGAATTCAGACCCGCATATGCTACAATATGGAAGAACGAATGTAGGCGGTTCTACATACGATGGTGCCACTTTTTATTTTATGCAAGGGAAATTGTCATCAGTAACCCTACAACAAGCATTCTATTCTTGGAAAAGAGAAGAAGCACGGATGTTCTATGAGAACATTAAATCTCAATATGCAATGAAATACTCAAACTTGGAAGAATTTAAGGATGAATATGACGAGAAAATATGTGTATGTGGTGCATTTATAGACGGATATGATTATCCTCCTATTTTTATTTCATTCAAAAAAGCACTCAGCAAAGGCGGTGATATGATGTATTACGTTATCGTATCATATTATGAAGCGCGAATGGCAAATATATATAATGATGAAATTTAGTAATTTATAGACGATATCCACAAATAGCGGCATTGAGTGCCGCTATTTGTGATACATTGGCAAGAGGGCAACTATTTTTACAAAAACGACGTCATATAAACAGGTACACACATCGTTGCGCCGTCTTTTTGGAAATCCTTCGTATAAAGCAGCACCCGCTCACTTATACGCTTCGAGAATTTCTCACAAAACACATCCAATGACTTATGTGTCTTATAACCGGATGACTTAACCTCTATCGGCAGCAATTTGCTACCATGCGAAAGCAAAAAATCTATCTCGTAATTATGATTGCTCGTGTATTGGAAAGTGTGGTAATATAATTCATATCCCGAAGCACGTAACATCTGTGCAACCATATTTTCATAGACATACCCCAAATTGGTACTCAACTTATCTGCCCATAGTTTCTGATAGATAACATTCTCTGTGAACTCTTTATCCCAGAAAGCCAACGTAACAAACAATCCCGTATCGGCAAGAAATATCTTGTAGCGTGTTCTGTCTGCCGAAAGCGACAAACCTACATTCGGGTCGGATGACTGGTAGGCTATATTCACTATCATGCTCTCGCGCAAAGTTTCCAGCAGATTCTGCATTTGTGATTGTTTCACATTCTCAATCACAGTCGTGGCTTGGTATCGCGATGTATTTTTGCTCAGTTCTGAAGGAATAGACAAGAACAATGCACGCAACTTATTAGTACTGTCCAACTTGTGCAAGTCATCCGCATACAAATTGAGGATACGTCGTTTGACCGCATCAACCTTTTGCAAGTTGTTGGTCTCAATATACTCATTCACCGCTTGCGGCATACCTCCCACCAGCATATACAGCCGGAAATCACGCATCATATGACGATGTGTGGCTTCGCCTAAAGCCTGCTGCTTTTCAAACATCTGCCGCAGCAGAGGCATTGTCGCATCATCTCCCAGTGCCCACCGAAACTCCTCATAATCCATCGGGTACATTTGTATTCGTTCCTCTTCACTCGGAATAACGATATTTTGCACATTCTGCCGAATACTAATCAGCGAACCCGTTTCGATATAGTCGTACCGTCCGTCTGCTACCAGATACTTGATAGCCTGCCGCGCCAAAGGTTGGAGTTGCACCTCGTCAAAAATAATAACCGACTTACGCTCCTTCAGCACCACATTGTAAATAAGTTGCAACCGCATAAACAGGTAGTCCAAATTTGCCATATTGGTGGCTATCAACTCCTTTATTTCCGGTTGCAGATTAGCGAAATCTATCAGGATATATGATTCATATTCCTGCTCGGCAAAATGCCGTACCAGCGTGGATTTCCCCACACGCCGTGCACCCTCTACCAGCAATGCACTTTTACCAGCCGACTCTGCTTTCCAACGAAGCATTTTTTGATAGGCTTTCCGCTTGAATACCCGCTCTGACATAATGTTCTTATTTTTAACGCTGCAAAGGTACTGATTTTTATTGGATTATGCAAGCATATACCGCTCTCCGCAAAATCTTTTTTGCCGAATATACCGCTCTCCGCAAAATCTTTTTTGCTAAATATGCCGCTCTCCGCAAAATGTTTGGCTATTATCTGACTGACAAAACCACATCTCTGCACAAAAAAACGATGCAGAAACAATCGTTGTTTCTACATCGCTTTGTATGCCGTTTTGCTATACAGCGCAGGCAATATGTATCTTACAATCTTGCCTTGATGGCTTTCGACTCTGCTTCGTAGCCGGGTTTGTCGAGGAGGGCAAACATATTCTTCTTGTATGCCTCCACGCCGGGTTGGTTGAACGGATTGACGCCAAGAATATAGCCCGAGATACCGCAGGCACGCTCGAAGAAATAGATGAGTTCGCCGAGATAATACTCATTGAGGGCAGGCATCGTAATCTTCATATTGGGCACACCGCCGTCCACGTGGGCAAGCATCGTACCGAGTTCCGCCATCTTGTTGACCTCGTCCACACGTTTGCCGGCGAGGAAGTTCAGTCCGTCGAGGTTCGCCTCATCAAACGGGAACTCCACTTTATGGTTCGGTTGCTCTACCGATATAACGGTTTCGAAGAGATGACGCTCACCGTCTTGGATATACTGCCCCATCGAGTGCAGGTCGGTGGTGAAGTCCACGCTTGCAGGGAAAATACCCTTGTGTTCCTTGCCCTCCGACTCTCCGTAGAGTTGTTTCCACCACTCGCTGACGTAGTGCAATTTAGGGTGGAAATTGACAAGCAACTCAATTTTTTTGCCCTGTTCGGAGTAGATACTGTTGCGGGCAGCCGCATACTGCGCAGCGGGGTTCTCCTCAAACGGCGTATTGATACCGCAGACCTCAGCCATACGAGCCGCACCGTCAATGAGTGCACGGATGTCGAAACCTGCGCAAGCGATAGGCAGCAGACCTACAGGCGAAAGCACGGAGAAACGACCGCCGATATTGTCCTCAATGACGAATGTTTTGTAGCCCTCTTGGGTTGCCAGCGTGCGGAGCGCACCCTTCTTGGCATCGGTGATGCAGACAATCAGTTTCTGTGCAGCCTCAACGCCCTGTTGCTTCTCGAGTTGCGTCTTGAGCAGACGGAAAGCCAAAGCGGGCTCGGTAGTTGTACCCGATTTGGAGATACAGATAATACCGAATTTCTTATTTTTCAGCAGGTTCTGCAACTCGTAGAGGTAGTCCTCACCGATGTTCTGACCGGCATAGACAATAGCGGGTTTGTTGCCTTCGAGATATGCAAACGAGGAGGACAACGCCTCAATCACGGCTTTCGCACCTAGGTACGAACCGCCAATACCAATGCAAACGATTACCTCGCACTCTTTGCGGAGCAAGTCGGCAGTAGCCTGAATATCGTCCAACTGTGGCTTGATGTCCTCGGGCAGGTTCATCCAACCCAAGAAATCGTTACCTTTACCGGTACCCTTAACGAGCATCTCCTGGCACGCAGCCACCTGCTCTTTGTAGGCATTCACCGCCTCGGCACTCACCGCCTTGGCGTAGGAAAATTGAATATCCTTCATAGTTTTATATTTTATTGTAACTTCTCTGTCAGTTCGCGAATCACCTTGGTAGGTGATTTGCGGTTATATAATATGTCGTACATAGCGTCCACTATCGGCAGGCTCACCTGCATACGCTCGTTGGCGATATGTATCGCACGCGTACCATAGTATCCTTCCGCCACCATCTCCATTTCCATCTGCGCGGCTTTGATAGAGTACCCAAGCCCCACCATCTGCCCGAACTGGCGGTTGCGGGAGAACTTGGAATACGCAGTTACCAGCACATCGCCCAAATAGCCGCTTGCCGTGATGTCGCGGTGAGCAGGGGAAACGGCTGTGGCAAAACGCAATATCTCCTGCATAGCGTTGGTGAGCAGTACGGCCTGAAAATTGTCGCCGTAGTGCAAACTTTGGCACATTCCCGCCGCTATGGCATAGATATTCTTCATCACGCTGCTGTACTCCAAACCGAGTACATCGTTACTCGTTGTGGTATGCACAAAGGGTGTCTGAAAAAGCGCAGCCCACTCATTGGCTTTGTCAAGGTTCTCGCAACCGATAGTCAGATAACTGAGCCGCTCCAGCGCAATCTCCTCTGCATGGCAAGGTCCCGCAATAATGCCCAACTGCTCCGTGGGGATACGGAAACGGGTGTGCAAGTAGTCGGTAACCAACAGATTATCATCCGGTATCATACCTTTCACCGCCGAGATGACGATCTTGCGGGTCATATTGCGGCGGATCTTGTTGAGCGACTGCTTTACGTATGGCGAAGGTATCGCCAATATCAACACATCCGACTGCGATACCACCTTGTTGATGTCCGTAGAGAAATGAATACGCGACACATCGAACTCCGCCGCACCGAGATAAGACGGGTTCTTGCCGGTGGCAACAAACTCGTCTATCGCCTCTTGCCGGCGGATAAACCAATTGATTTCGGTTTGGTTGGTCAACACAATCTTTGCCAATGCCGTCGCCCAACTTCCCGAACCCAATATAGCAACTTTACGTATTTGCATGGCATTACGCCTCCGGTTTCATCGTCGGGAAAAGAAGTACCTCCTGTATGGTGGGCTGCCCCGTCATCAGGATAGCCAGGCGGTCGATGCCGATACCGATACCCGAGGTGGGCGGCATACCATATTCGAGGGCACGCATAAAGTCGTGGTCAATCACCATCGCCTCGTCGTCGCCCTTGTCTGCCAGTTTCATCTGCTCCACAAAGCGGTTGTACTGGTCAATCGGGTCATTCAACTCACTATACGCATTTGCCAACTCTTTGCCGTTCACCATCAACTCGAAACGCTCCGTCAGTCCGGGTTTGGAGCGGTGCATCTTCGTCAGCGGCGACATCTCCACGGGGTAATCCGTGATAAATGTAGGTTGGATAAACGTACCCTCGCAAGTCTCGCCGAATATCTCGTCAATCAGTTTGCCTTTGCCCATGTGTTCGGTGTCCTCCACGCCGTATTTCTTGGCTACCTCGCGAATCTCGTCCTCGCTCATCGCGGAGAGGTCAAGCCCCGTCTTTTCTTGGATTGCCTCCAATATCGGCAGGCGGCGGTAGGGTGCTTTGAAGTCCACCTCGTGGTCGCCGATCTGCACTTTGGTTGTGCCGTTCACAGCAATGGCGATTGTCTCCAGCAGATGTTCGGTAAACGACATCATCCAGTTGTAGTCCTTATATTGTACGTACAACTCCATGCAGGTGAACTCGGGGTTGTGACTGCGGTCCATACCTTCGTTGCGGAAGTTGCGCCCTATCTCATATACGCCCTCGAAACCGCCCACAATCAGTCGTTTGAGGTACAACTCTGTGGCGATACGCAGATACATATCCACGTCTAATGCATTGTGGTGCGTGATGAACGGACGCGCCGATGCACCGCCCGCAATCTGCTGAAGGATAGGCGTTTCCACCTCGGTATAACCCGCCTCGTCAAACACACGGCGCATCGTGCGGATAATAGTGGCACGCTTCAGGAACACGTCCTTCACACCATCGTTCACAATCAAGTCCACATAGCGCTGGCGGTAACGCTGCTCGGGGTCGTTGAACCCGTCATACGCCACACCGTCCTTGTATTTCACGATAGGCAGCGGGCGCAGACTCTTTGCCAGCACGGTCAGTTTCTTGGCGTGCACAGAAATCTCGCCCATCTGCGTGCGGAACACAAAGCCCTCAATGCCGATAAAATCGCCTATATCCAGCAGTTTCTTGAATACCACATTATACATCTGCTGCTCCACGGTGGTAGCGGTCCCGCCTTCGGGCACGGGTGCCTGAATATCATCGCGGCTCACATACACCTGAATACGCCCTTTCGAGTCCTGCAATTCGATAAACGATGCCTTGCCCATGATACGTTTCGACATCAGTCGTCCCGCAATGCGCACCTCTTTGCCCGTATACCATTCGGCGGTGGTGTCATCGTCTTTGAATCCCGCTTTGATGTCCTTCGAGTATCCTGTAACTACGTATTCATCAGCAGGATACGGGTTAATTCCCATATCGCGCATCGTCTGCAGACTCTGTCTGCGCACTTGTTCTTGTTCAGATAATTCCATATTGTTGTCTTATTTCTCCACTGCTTAAGCAAACTACAGCAGTATATTTCTTAATTATATCGGAATACGCCACGATACTCCAATTTGGCTGCAAAGATACAAAAAATCTTTGGAATACACAATACAGAAAAGCGTGAACACCTTATATGTATAAGCGCAGAGCAAGAGAAATCAAAGAAACAAAAGAAACAAAGACTTGAATTTCTATGCCGCAAGAGGCAAGAAAATGGGAAAAATAAACCAAAAGTTACTCTTTGACGATGCGAGACGATAGGGAGTTCTACTCAAGCCACAGGCTTTTGTGTCGCTTCGGCATTAAGTGCGCCTGTGGCGCATAACGACGCGAGACGCGTCGTCTCCCAAACATAGCAAATCTATTCAGTTTGTGCCAAACTGACCGCGGACGAGGCGTCCGCGTCCCCGGCGAAGGCTTGCGGGGAAACCCGTAGCGTCCGCGTCCCCGGCGATGGCTTGCGGGGAAACCCGTAGCGTCTGCGGACGAGACAGGAAATTGGGGACAACCCATAGGCAAACATGCGGTATCCTATCGTGAACAACCCGATAATCACCTAGACCCGATAGTATGATGATTAGGAGAATTAAGATGATAGGATATATTGTTGCAATTCGGAGCCGATGAGGATAATGGGTGTGCCGTCAATGTATTCGTGGTCTCGGTCTAGGCGGGCAAGAGAGATGATTTTGGCTACATCAACAAGGGGAGAGAGTTGCACCTCTTCATCGAATACAAAACAGAAAAAGTTGCCTTGCGGATTAGGGTACAAGGCTTGGTACCTTGGTGGAGGTTTATTGCTTATAGACTGCCTCTTTTTTGCATTTCCAAGTTGAACTTGCGAACCTCTGTTCCATTTCTTACTACCGGTGCGATATGCAAAATATGCTGTCAATTGGCACAGCAAGCAACAGAAATCTTTTGGCATACATTTTGCGTGCCTTATTATGACGTGAGTTCGAGATAAAAACTCTTGTGCCGCAAAGCGGCAGGAAATCTAAGTAAATCTTTGCTTTTACATTCATAAATTGCCTTAAATTTTATTCGCCTACGGCGGCAAAGTGTGCTATTATGCTAATATCGAACTGACATTATATATATAATTTTCGCTACAGACAGGATTTATGAAATGGAATTGGAACAAGAATGCCGTGGTGCGCTATCTGCGGCAATTGGTATCGCTCAGTCAGGACATTGACACCGAGGCAGCAAGTGCCACCATACGGCAGAACGTGTATTTCCGCGGACCGAATGTTTTTATTCTGTTCTTCGCTATTATTATCGCCTCGGTGGGACTGAATGTCAATTCCATTCCGGTCATTATAGGTGCGATGCTGATTTCTCCGCTGATGGGACCGATTATGGGGTTCGGTATGGGTTTAGGTACCAATGACACCGACTTGGTACGCACATCGCTCAAGAACCTCGCCGTGATGGTCAGTATCAGTATTCTCGCCTCCACGCTCTATTTTCTGATTTCGCCGCTCTCTATGGAGAACCCCACCGAATTGCTCGCCCGCACCAAACCGACCATCTACGATGTGTTCATCGCCCTGTTCGGCGGGTTTGCCGGCATACTGGAGACCTCGCGCAAAGAACGCGGCACGGTGATGTCGGGCGTGGCCATCGCCACCGCTCTGATGCCCCCGCTCTGCACAGCGGGTTTCGGTATTGCCACATGGCACTGGCAATACATTGTCGGTGCGCTGTACTTGTTCCTTATAAACAGTATCCTCATTGCATTGGCGACATTCCTTGCCGTGAAATATCTGCGCTACCCGGTAGTGCAGGAACATACCACCAACAAACGCCGTCGTGCCATATCCATCACCATTGTCATATTAGTGCTGATTGTGCCGAGTATCATATCCGCCATTTCGGTAGTGCGCGAAAACAATTTCAGCCGCCGTGCCAACACGTTCATTGCACAGCACAAGACCATAGGGATGAGTTACGTATATCAGACGCAAGTGAATGCAACCGCCTCTACCATTGATTTCTTTCTTGCAGGCGAGACGTTGTCGGAGCCTGACCGCAAATTGTTTCTTGCCGACGCCATACAGGCGGGGTTTGATTCCACCTCTATCGTCCTGCACGAAGATGCACTTACAGCCGATGATACAGACCTCAGACAAGAGCAGTTGATCAAAGACCTATTTGCCACCAAGGATGAACAGATACAAGCCTATCAGCAGCAGATCAGCGATCTGCGTACCCGATTAGCGGCAGCAGAACGGCTCAACACGCAGCACACCTTCCCCACCGAGCAACTGACAAAAGAGATACAAACGCAATATCCCGCAGTGGAAAGCATCACGTTTGCTTTGGGCGAACATCTGACCACGAGCAATGATACCACGCAGGTGGAACCTATCACGTTGGTTTCCGTACAGTTGGCACACAAGAAAGCCCTCTCCCGCACAGAACGGGAAAAACTGCAGGAATGGCTCCGCATACGGCTCAACGCCGATGCGATAGAGGTGGTGATACAATAATCCATATAACGTAAGTTCGATATAACGAAAGAAAGGGACTTTGTCGGTCAACAACTGACAACAACTATTAAACAACAGAGAATAGAACTGCCTTTGAATTGACCACAAATCGGCATTATCGGGCAGGGCAACCGCATCAA
>DKEG01000056.1 GCA_002452095.1 Bacteroidales bacterium UBA6828
GGCTGCCATGGGGGACGACGCGGCTCGCGTCGTCAAAGATCCCTCGTCCGCGGCTGCCATAGGGGACGACGCGTCTCGCGTCGTCAAGTTACGAATAACATTTTGCTTGAGAAATAGTATTTATTCTTTCAAAATTAACTAATTATGCTACTATTTTGATGCGGTTGCCCTGACAAAACGCAGCAAAAAACGGGGCGGTATTGTGTATGTTGCTAAAAAATTGTAACTTTGCACGCTTGTTTTGTGCGCATTACGCATATATGACAATGAACAAAGGATAAAGAACAAAGAATTATGGAAACTTTTGAACAACTCTGCCAACAGAGGCGGTCTATCCGCAAATATACCAATCAGCCTGTCGAAAAGGAAAAACTCGACTATATCCTGCGCTGTGCGCTGATGTCGCCGTCGGGTAAGCACCTGAACCCGTGGGAGTTCTATGTGCTGACCGATACCGACAAATTGCGCCGTCTGTCGGCGTGCCGCACCTACGGTAGTGGTATGTTCAATACCGCTATGGCGGCTATCGTCGTGGCATTGGATGCTTCGCTGACCGACACATGGCAGTGCGACGGGGCTATCGCTGCACAGAATATCCTCCTGGCTGCGGCGGAGCAGGGACTCGGTGCCTGCTGGTGTCACATCTATCAGCGCGAGGGTGCGGAGGAGTTGGTACGCTCGCTGGCGGGAATCCCCGAAAACATCAATGTGTTGTGCGTCATCTCGCTCGGCTACAAAGACGAGGAACGCCGCCCCTATACCCCCGACAAACTTCCCTATCAAAAAGTACATTGGATCTAACGTTTGCCCTCGCAAATCAAAAACATAAAGTCAAAATATGAAACCCGTCATAGCCATCACAGCCGGCGACATCAATGGGGTCGGCTACGAGGTCATCCTCAAATCGATCAGCGACCCGCATATCTGCGAGATATGCCGCCCGGTGGTGTACGGCAATGCCAAAGTGGCACGCCGGCACGCACACACGCTCGGCGAGGAGTACTCCAACATACAGTTTAATCTCATCGACAGCCCCAAGCAGGCGAAAGATGGGCGTTTGAATCTCATCACTTGCTATGCCGACGATACGCCGCTCAATTTCGGTGAGTCCACTCCCGAGGCGGGCAAAGCGTCGTTTGCGTCCTTGGAACGGGCGTGTGCCGATATGAAGGCGGGACTCGTCGATGCCCTCGTTACCGCACCTATCAGCAAAGAAAATATCCAGTCCGACACCTTCCGTTTCTCGGGGCATACCGAGTACCTCACCTCCGTTTTCGGCGACGGCAAGCAGGACAGCCTGATGATGATGGTCAGCGAGACGATGCGCATCGCCCTCGTCTGCAACCATGTGCCTATCGCCCGTGTGCCGCAGATGATCACCGGGGAGCGTATCCTTGCCAAACTCACCGTCCTCAACACCACCCTGCAAAACGATTTCTCTATCGAAAAACCGCGTATCGCCGTCCTTGCACTCAACCCCCATGCGGGCGACAACGGCTTGATTGGCAAAGAGGAACTGGAGATTATCCGCCCTGCGGTGGAGAAAGCCAACGAGCAGGGAATCCTTACGTTTGGTCCCTATTCGGCGGATGGTTTCTTCGGCAGCGGCAAGTTCAGCCATTTCGATGCCGTGCTGGCTATGTACCACGACCAGGGACTCATTCCCTTCAAGGTGCTGGATATGAGCGGTGTCAATTATACGGCAGGGCTGCCTGTTATCCGCACTTCCCCGGACCACGGCACTGCCTACGACCTCGCAGGCAAGAACGCTTCCAACCACCTCAGTTTCGCCCATGCGCTCTATATGGCTATCGACCTCCTGCATACCCGTGCGCTCAACCGGGAGTTGAAGAAGAACCCGCTGCCTTTTACCCCGCCCGAGGAGCGTGAAGACCGCCGACCCCGCCGTGAGTTCGCCGATTTCAAAACCACTCCCGCTGCCGAATAATGGGGATAAGTTAGTCAATGCATATATTATGAACGCAAACCCCGGGGACGCGGACGCCTCGTCCGCGGTCGGTTTGGCACAAACCGTATGACTATGCTACGCGTGTGGAAACGACGCGTCCCGCGTCGTTAAAAGAAAAAATAAGTTAATGCCTTTGCCGTATAAACTCTCTGTAAAAGTGAGGTGGATGTGAGGTGGATGGTTATAGGATAGGCATAGGATAGACATACTTCGAAATGTGAATAAAATATAAAACTAAATATGACAAGTAAAGAAATCAGACAATCCTTTTTGGATTTTATGGAGAGCAAAGGGCACCATATCGTTCCCTCGGCTCCTATGGTTATCAAAGATGACCCGACGCTGATGTTCACCAACGCCGGTATGAACCCGTGGAAGGGTATCATTCTGGGCAACGACCCTATCAAATATCCCCGTGTAGCCGACTCCCAGAAGTGTCTCCGCGTCAGCGGCAAACACAACGACCTCGAGGAAGTCGGACACGATACCTACCACCACACTATGTTCGAGATGCTCGGCAACTGGTCGTTTGGCGACTACTTCAAAGAGGGGGCTATCGACTTCGCGTGGGAGTATATCGTCGATGTGCTGCATATCAATCCCAAAGACCTGTATGTTACTGTCTTCGAAGGCTCGCCCGCTGAGGGACTGGAGCGCGACAACGAGGCTGCGGCTATCTGGGCGAAACACCTCCCTGCCGACCATATCCTCGAGGGCAACAAGCACGACAACTTCTGGGAGATGGGCGATACCGGACCATGTGGTCCCTGCTCCGAGATTCACGTGGACAGCCGCTCCGAGGAGGAGAAAGCCGCTGTACCCGGGCGTGAACTGGTCAACAAAGACCACCCGCAGGTCATCGAGATTTGGAACCTCGTCTTCATGCAGTACAACCGCAAGGCGGACGGCTCCCTCGAGGGGCTGCCCAACAAGGTCATTGATACCGGTATGGGCTTCGAGCGCCTCGTGCGTACCCTCCAAGGCAAACAGTCCAACTACGACACCGATGTCTTCCAACCGATGCTTCATAAGATAGGTGAGATTTGCGGTTGTGAGTACGGCAAAGACGAGAAAACCGACATCGCTATGCGCGTCATTGCCGACCATATACGTACCATCGCCTTTGCTATCACCGACGGTCAGTTGCCCTCCAACGAGAAAGCGGGCTACGTTATCCGACGTATCCTGCGCCGTGCCGTGCGCTACGGCTATACGTTCCTCGGTCAGCGCGAGGCGTTTATGTACCGTCTGGTGCCGCAACTCATCGAGGATATGGGCGACGCCTACCCCGAACTGCGCAAGCAGGAACAGCAGATTATTCCCGTCATCAAGAGTGAGGAAGAGGCGTTTCTCCGCACCCTCGACAAGGGTATCACCCTGCTTGACAAACTGATGCGCGAAGCCAAAGGCAAAGAGATTTCGGGTGTCGATGTCTTCACCCTCAAAGATACCTACGGCTTCCCGCTCGACCTCACCGAGTTGATTCTCCGTGAGAATGGCTTTACCACCAATGAGGAGGAGTATAACCGCGCTCTGGAGCACCAGAAAGAGATGGGACGCTCCGCCAACAAACAGGACCTCGGCGACTGGGTAATCCTCCGTGAGGGCGATACCGAGTTCGTCGGCTACGATACGTTGGAGATCGAGACCCAAGTACTGCGTTACCGCAAAGTGAGCCAGAAAGGCAAAGAGTTCTACCAGGTGGTGCTTGCCAAGACCCCGTTCTATGCCGAGATGGGCGGTCAGGTAGGTGATACGGGTTCGCTCGGTACGGCACGTATCATCGATACCAAGCGCGAGAATAATCTCGCCGTGCATATCTGCACCGAGTTGCCCGATGCTATCGAGCAGCCGTTGCTAGCCAAAGTGGACGCCGACCGCCGTCAGGCTATCGCTTGCAACCATACGGCAACCCATATCCTTCACTATGCGTTGCGCAGTGTGTTAGGTTCGCACGTGGAGCAGAAAGGCAGTTACGTGTCCCCCGATAGTCTCCGCTTCGATTTCTCGCATTTCCAGAAGGTAACGCCCGAAGAGTTGCGCAAGGTAGAGCAGTTGGCTAACCGGTTTATCCGTATGGACTATGCCCTCGAAGAGAGCCGCCATACCCCAATCGCCAAAGCGCGTGAGATGGGTGCGATGGCATTGTTCGGCGAGAAGTACGGCGATGATGTGCGCGTTATCAAATACGGTCCGTCTATCGAGTTGTGCGGTGGCTGCCACGTGTCGTCCACAGGGCGTATCGGCTCTGTGCGTATTCTGATGGAAACGAGTGTCGCTGCAGGTATCCGTCGTATCGAAGCGGTTACTGCCGCCAAGGTGGACGAACTCTATTTTGCCCAGCAGGATATGCTTGCCAACCTGCGCGGGTTGCTCAACAATGCGCCCGACCTTGCCGGTGCCGTGCAGAAAGCCATCGCCGAGAACGCCGGGCTCAAGAAAGAAATTGAGACCTATATGGCAGAGAAACTGGAGCAGTATCGTGATAAACTGATTGAGCGTGCCGAGGACTACAACGGTATCAAACTCGTCCGTGTGCAGGGCAATGTGCAACCCGATATGATTCGCGGTGTGCTGCCCCTTTTGCGCGGTAAGTTTACCGACGTGCGCTTTGCCGTCATTGGTGCCACCGAGTGGGAAGGAAAACCTATGATTTCCGTATTCCTCTCCCAACCGCTCGTGGACGCAGGTCTCAATGCCGGTCAAATGATTAAGTCGGCTGCCAAGCATATACAGGGCGGTGGCGGCGGACAAGCATGGATGGCTACTGCCGGCGGTCGCAATGCAGCAGGTCTCCGACCCGCTATGGAAGAATTATTGGGGGCATTGCATTGAGAACATTGACGCGGCGTTTGCCGGAGAAATATCGTTCTGCAGTTCGTTTCGTGTGCGTGGGCGCATTCGGAACGGTACTGCAGTATGGTATCTATTACGGATGTCTGATGCTCTTTGAGCGTTTCTGCCCCGAGATGGAGGTCAAGGTTACGCTCGCTTTTACGCTCGGTTTCGGTATCGAGATGATTAGCAATTATTTGCTGACCAGTTTCTATACCTTCCGTACACGTCCTAATATCAAGAATGCAGGCGGTTTCCTCTTGGGGCGGTTGGTCAACTATTTTATCCAACTCGGCTTCCTACATCTCCTTATATATATAGGGGTGTCCGAAGAACTGTCGGGTATTGTCGCCATTGTCCTTGCCGGTATCATCAACTATTTTGTGCTGGTACCTTTCTATGGCAAGAAGAAATCCGAAAAGAAAGGCTGAATATGCAGATCTACAAGGCAAATATCCTTTATACCCCTACGCCGCAAGCCTTTGAGGTAGTCGACCACGGCTATATTGCGGTTGATGACAGCGGTTTTGTCGAGGGGGTTTATACCTCCATGCCGGAGCGGTATGCAGGTGTCTCTGTCGTTGATTTCGGGGATAGTCTGCTTGTCCCTGCTATGAACGATATGCACGTCCATGCCCCCCAGTATCGCAATATGGGGTTGGCGATGGACCTCGAACTGTTGCCTTGGCTCAATACCTATACTTTTCCTGAGGAAGCACGTTTTGCCGATGCCGGCTATGCCCGTGAGGTGTATCGTGCTTTTGTGCAGGATATGATTCGTTTCGGTACGATGCGCTCGGTCGTTTTTGCTACCGTTCACGGCGACTCGTCCTGTATTCTTGCCGATTGTCTCCATAAGGCGGGACTTGGGGCGTTGGTGGGCGTGGTAGGTATGGATCGTAATTGTCCCGACAATCTGTGCAATACCCCCGCCGAGGCGGTGCGTGATACCGAAGCCCTGTTGGCGCACACGGCGTCTATGCCGCGTGTGGGTGCTATCGTAACCCCCCGTTTTGTACCGAGTTGCACCCCTGATATGATGCGTGCTCTCGGCGATTTAGTACGTGCCAAGCACTTGCCCGTGCAGTCCCATTTGAGCGAGAACCGCTCCGAGATAGCGTGGGTCAGAGAACTGGAACCCGCCTCTGGTTGCTACGGCGATGCCTATCGCCGCTATGGTCTGTTCGGCGACACGCCTACGCTTATGGCGCATTGTGTCTATACCGATGGCGAAGAATTGGACCTGATGGCGTGCGACCAAGTGTATGCCGTCCATTGCCCGACCTCCAACTGCAATCTCGCTTCGGGCATCGCGCCTGTGCGCAAACTGTTGCAACACGGTGTACCCGTCGTCCTCGGTTCGGACATCTCCGGCGGACATACGCTCTCGATGTTCGAGGTACTGCGTTATGTGATCCAGATGTCCAAGATGCAGTATGCCGCTTCCTGTGGGCAATTAGCCCCCTTGACATTGAGCGAAGCCTTCTACCTTGCTACCAAGTCCGCAGGCAATTTCTTTGCCGCCTGCGATAGGGACAGGGTGGGTTCTTTCGAGAAAGGCTATGCCTTCGATGCCCTGCTCATCGGGCAGCATCACCCCGATCCCCGCTCTGCTTTGGAGCAGTTTATCTACACAGGCGATGACCGCCAAATTCTCCGCCGTTTCTGCCAAGGACAAACGATTGTACCATTTGACAATTGACAAAGGAATAATTTACAAATTTACACACTTACAAATTTACAAATTCTCCCTGCCATGCAACATATCATCACCCCTCCGAACAAACGCCTCGTCTGGTATCTCTCTATGGAGGAATACCTCGCCCAACACATATCCGATACTGAAAACCCCTCCTCTGAAGGAGGGGTAGGGGAGGTCAGGCAGGAGTCTTTTTTCACATGGATAGTTCCCCCCACCGTCATCTTCGGTCGCCATCAGGTGATGGAAGACGAGGTGAATATGGACTATTGCCGTGCCAACGGGGTGCAGATGTACCGCCGCAAGAGCGGGGGGGGCTGTGTCTATTCCGATGCGGGCAATCTGATGCTGTCGTATATCACTCCCGATACCCGTTCCGAGCAGGTGTTTCAGCATTATTTGGATAGTGTGGCGGGCGCATTGCAGCAACTCGGTTTTGCTGCAGCCAAATCGGAGCATAATGATGTTCTCGTCGGTGATCGCAAAGTGTCGGGCAATGCCTGCTATGCTCTGCCTACAGGCACTATCGTCCATGGCACGATGCTCTTCGATGTCGATTTTGCCGCTCTCCAGCAAGCCATTACTCCAAGCCGAGAGAAACTTTCCAAACATGGTGTCCAATCCGTCCGTCAGCGTGTTGCCAACCTCAAAGACCTCGCCAAAGACCCTCACGTCCTTAATGACCTCAAGGCACAAGCCGCCCTGACCGACATCCACGCTCTCTCCGATTATTTCATTTCTTCTTTCTGTACCTCCTCCCGCACGCTTACTCCCGAGGAAATATCCGCCATCGACGCTCTTGAGCAGACCTATCTCGCCCCCTCTTTCATCGCCGGCAAGTAGATAAGACCAAACCCGGGGTTCCGCATTAAAGCAATATCTTTATACACTTTATGCAATATATGTAATGCATAAATTGTATAAAACAGTGGCTTATCCTCTCGGAAAAAGCCCATTCTTTCTACGTCCTTTCTACGTCCTTTCTACGTAATTGGTATTACGAATAAAGAGAGTGCATATTCTGCATAATTTTGGAAGGATATTTTGATGCGGTTACCTTGTCCTTTAGCCCTTTGCACATTAGTTTAGTGCAGCGGGCTTTTTGTTTTTGTGTTTCTCTCGCTGGGAGTATAGAAGAATATATAAAACTATGTTGTACAACATATAAATTCTTCGGTACATTATCTTTGTTTTTGCGACTTTCTTTATAGAAACCCTTGCAAACACATTATTTATACTAATGATACGCAAACACAAACTCTTTTCGGCTGTAGCCTTGTGCTTTCTGCTGTCGCTGCAGGCTATGGCGCAAGACAAAGTGGTGAGTCTGAATCTCAGCCGTGCATCCCTGCGCGAGGTGATGACCGCTGTCGAGACGCAAACCGACTACCGTTTCTCCTACCGCACGGCGGTGCTGAGCAACGACTCCGCCAACATCACCATTCAGCGTACCCTCTCGGTGCGCGAGTTGCTACGTGAGGTATTACCTCCGCGTGGTTTGGAGTATGAGATGGCTGGGCAGACCCATATCGTGTTGCGCCCAGCCATAAAACAGACAACCGTAGCATCAGCCATAGTAAGCGGTACGGTAACAGACAAACAGGGCGAACCGATCATAGGTGCCAATATCGTCATTGCCGGCACTTCTACGGGTACGATTACTGATTTCGATGGAAATTTCTCTATTGAAGCCGCAACGGGACAACGCCTGCAATTTTCCTATATAGGTTACAAGCCGCAAGAGTTAGCGGCGGCGCAGAATATGCGTGTGGTGCTCAGTGAGGATACCGAGCAACTCGAAGAAGTGGTTGTGGTGGGCTATGGTACGCAGAAGAAAGTGAACCTGACCGGTGCAGTCAGCGTGGTGGATGCCAAGGACATCTCCAACCGTTCCGTTGCCAATGCGGCACAGGCGTTGCAGGGGGCAGACCCGGGACTGAACATTGTAGCCAACAGCGGTTCGCCCGATGCGGGTATGCAGATCAATATCCGTGGTGTGAGTTCGCTCACCAGCGGTGCCTCGCCCCTCGTGTTGATTGACGGGGTGGAGGGCAGTCTCAGTCGCTTGAATGCCAACGATATAGAGAGTGTATCTATTCTGAAAGACGCCAGTGCATCGGCTATCTATGGTGCAAAAGCCTCGGCGGGCGTGGTGTTGGTTACCACCAAGAGCGGTGCGGAAGGCAAGGCGAAAATATCCTATTCGTATCGTGCGGGCTGGAGCCAAAATACCACCTCTACCGACTACATCACTACGGGCTATTGGTCGGCGAAAATCAACGATATGTTTATGACGCCCAAAGACGGGCGCAACTATACGGGTTACACCGAAGCCGACTATGCCGAACTCGAGGCGCGTCTCAACGACAAGACCGAGAACCCTGCGCGGCCGTGGGTGGTGCAGCAGGCGGATGGTACCTATAAGTACTATGCCAATTTCGACTGGTATAACTGGACATACCGCCAAAACCGTATGCAGCAGGAGCATAACCTGAGTATCAGCGGCGGTAACGACAAGGTCAAATACTACGTCTCGGGTCGCTATTTTGACCAAGACGGTATCTTTCAGCAGGTGAACGATTGGTACAAGAACTACTCCGTCCGTGCCAAACTCACTGCACAAATCAAGCCTTGGGTGCGCTTTACCTCCAATACCAATTTCTTTGCTTCGCGCCGTTTCTTTCCGGGTATGTCGTCTATGTCGAATATGCTGCGCCTGACCTATGCGCACGCTTTGGCATGCGTTCCCGCTACCACGCCCGAAGGATACCCTGTCTATTACAACACCAATGCCAACCGTACCAGTACGGTGATGGACGGCGTGAGTGCCATATTCATCAACAACAAGCACCGCAACACCAATCTCGACCGCGAGATTGTAACGCGCAACCGCTTTGATTTCGACATCATCCCTGATCTGACGCTTACCGCTGAGTATGCCTATTCGTTCCGCTATCGCGAGTACCGCAACCGCTCGGCGAATGTGCCGTATTCGCAGAAAGCGGGCGAGGTGCTGTGGCTCACTACCGAGAAAGCGCAGGACTACTACCAGGAGCAGTACTACCGTGTACAGAACCATAACCTGAATATCTATGCCACTTACAGCCATACCTTTGCGGGTGCACACTCGCTCAAACTGACGGGCGGCGGGCAGTTCGAGACCTACGAGCAGCGCAACAGCAAAGCCCGTCAACTAGACTTGTCCGACACCGAACTCGATGCGTTCAACCTCGCTACGGGCGAGGTAACCGTCCTCGACGGCAGCATTGTCGAATATGCCACGCTCGGTTTCTTTCTGCGTGCCAACTACGACTATGCGGGGCGTTATCTGGTGGAACTCTCCGCACGCGGCGACGGTTCGTCCCGTTTTGCCCCGAAGCACCGCTGGGTGTTCGTGCCGTCTGCCTCGCTGGGCTGGCGCATGAGTGAGGAGCGTTTCTGGCAGCCGATTAGCAACGCATGGAGCAACAGCAAACTGCGTTTTTCCATCGGTAGTCTCGGCAACCAGAACATTGACGACTACTACACCTATATTGAGAGTATCCGCACCGGTGAGACTATCAAATATACCCTCGACGGCAAGACACTGGCGTATATCGCCAGGGAGGACGATCCGAAAGCGTCTGACCTGACATGGGAGACCGTTACGACTTACGACCTCGGTTGGGACTTCGGTTTCCTGCGCAACCGTCTGACAATGAGCATCGACGGCTATATCCGCGATACCAAGAATATGCTCTGTGCGGGTATGAAACTGCCGTCGGTCTATGGGGCTGACGAGCCGCGGCAGAACATCGCCGATATGCGCACCCGCGGTTGGGAGTTCTCTATCGGTTGGGCGGACTCGTTTCGCGCGGGCAAGCACCCCTTTGAGTACAGCATCAGTTTCGGCTTGAGCGACTATGTAACGGACGTTACCCGCTATAACAACCCATCGAATATCCTTACCGACTACTATACCGGTCAGCGTCTCGGCGAGATATGGGGCTACCACGCCGACGGACTCTTTGCCTCGCAAGAGGAGGTCAATGCCTATATGGCAGCCGTCGATGTAGACCACTCCACTATGTACGACAATATCATGCACGGCTCTCTCGGTACACCGGGGTTACAGGCGGGTGATATCCGTTATGCCGACCTCAACGGCGACGGCGTCATCTCCTATGGCGCCAACACCCTCGATGACCACGGCGACCTGAAAGTGATAGGCAACACCCTCCCGCGCTACAACTACAATATCAAATTGTCGTTGGCGTGGAACGGCATTGACTTCTCCGCTTTCTTCACCGGCGTAGGGCACCAGGACTGGTACCCGAGCGGTAATGCCATCTCTTTCTGGGGACCGTACAGCCGTCCGTACTGCTCATTTATCCCGACCAATTTCCTTTCTCAGGTTTGGTCGGAGGACAACACCGATGCCTATTTCCCCCGTGCCCGTGGTTACGAGGCACTCGAAGAGGGTTACTCGCTCAATGCCACCAACGACCGCTATCTGCAGAATGTGGCGTATTTCCGCTTGAAGAACCTCACTCTCGGTTATACTGTGCCGTTGCCTAAGAACAAGGTGGTCAGCAACTTGCGCTTCTATCTGTCGGGCGAAAACCTGTTCTATTTCTCGCCGTTGCGAAAACATTCCAAGTACGTTGACCCCGAGCAGGCGACCTCGTCTGATACCAAGTATGCCAATTCGGGCGTAGCCTACAACTTCAACCGCACCTTCTCCATCGGCGCAAGTATTGACTTCTAAAAGCCGGGGACGCGGACGCCTCGTCCGCGGTCAATAAGATTTATGGCAATTTATGGATGCAAAAACAAAGATTTACTTAGATTTCTTGCCGCCAAGCGGCAAAGGAAATAAAATCGTATCAATATGAAACAAAATCTATATATTCTGACACTTCTCAGTCTCCTGTCTCTCGCAAGTTGCGACAGTGTTCTCAACCGTGTCCCCAAGGACACCACCAACTCCGCTACCTTCTTCAGCAACGAGAGCGAACTGCGCCGCTACACCACGCAGTTCTATACGATGCTTCCCTCGGCGTCCGACCTGTACAACGAGCCGTCCGACCTTACTATCAGCAACAGCCTTGCCGATGTGGTTCTCGGTACGCGTACCATCAATTCGGGCGAAACGTATTGGCAATGGGAAGACCTGCGTCATATCAACTATTTCCTGCAGCATGTGGGGCAATGCACCGAGGACACTGTCGCCCGCAACCACTACACGGGTGTGGCTCTATTCTTTCGTGCTTTGTTCTACTACGACAAAGTGCGTCGCTTCGGCGATGTGCCGTGGTATGACGAACCCGTCAGCAGCAGCGACATCGCCCAACTGCGCCGCCCGCGCGAGAACCGTACCTCGGTTATGCAAAAAGCATTAGCCGACCTCGACCGTGCCATACCGCTTATGCGCACGGCTCACACGCCTTACGAGGTCAACCGCTATACCGCTCTTGCCCTCAAAGCGCGTATCGCCCTTTTCGAGGGGACATGGCTCCGCTACCATCAGCAGGGCGACGAGCAGACTGTCCAAGACCTGCTCACGCAAGCCGCTGAGGCTGCCCGTACCGTCCTCGCCCAAGGCGGATACTCGCTGCATATCGGTGGCACGCAGCCTTATCGCGACTTGTTCACTTCGCTCACTGCCGACCCCGACGAGGTCATTCTCGCCCGTGCCTACAACGCCACTGTCTCTCTGACGCACAACGCTACGTCCTACCTGCGCTGCCAGTCCGAGGGGCAATGTGGTGCCACCAAGCATCTGCTCAACCAGTACCTGCTTTTGTCGGGCGAACCCTATACCAACCAAGAGGGGTATGATACTATCTCGCTCCACAACGAACTGACCAATCGCGACCCGCGTCTGGCACAGACCATCTTCGTACCGGGGCAGTATGTCGCGCTCAACAAGACCGAGGTCGAGCCTTATACGTTCTCTACTTCGCCTACGGGCTACCAACTCATCAAGTACGTCCTCGAAGACTCCTACGGCTACAACAAGTCCGACAACGATATGCCCCTTTTCCGCCTTGCGGAGCAGTGCCTTATCTATGCCGAAGCAAAAGCCGAACTCGGGACGCTCACGCAAGCCGACCTTGATATGTCGCTCAACCTCCTGCGCGACCGTGTCGGTATGCCGCACCTCGTGCTCTCGTCGCTTACCGCCGAGGACCCGTATCTGCAAACCCTCTATCCGCAGATCACTCGCACGCCATCAGCGCAACGTGCTGCTGTGTTGGAGGTGCGTCGTGAGCGGGCGGTGGAACTGGTGCTGGAGGGCTTCCGCTACGACGATCTTATGCGTTGGGCGGAGGGCAAGGCTTTTGAGCAGCCGATGCTCGGAGCCGCTTTTGCAGGAGAAGGCAAATATGATATGTCGGGCGACGGTAAGTCCAATCTGATTCTCTGGCAGACCAAGAAACCCTTTGACCTGACATCGATATTCCTCAAGATAGGTACCGACATCATCCTCTATCCCGATGGCAACCGCGGTGCCAAACTTGTACACGGCACGTTGGAGCAACCCGGCGGCGGGCGGAAATTCGAGGACAAGCATTATCTGTATCCCATTCCGCTCACCGAGATTATCCTCACCGAGAACGCCCTCACGCAAAACCCCGGCTGGGAATAGTCGCATCGGCTCTCGTTGCCGTAATGGATATTAAACTCCTCAACCCATTAAACCATTTCATCTACGCATAAACAGATAAACTTATAAACTCATAAACCAATGAAAAAACTATCCATTCTGTCTCTTGTCCTGCTCCTTGCAGGGCAGATGTTCGCCACTACGTGGTTCGTACGCCCAGACCTTACCTCCACCGAGGGCGACGGTCAGTCGTGGGAAGGTGCGCTTTGCCCCTCCGATTTCCAGAAAGTGCTTACCGGCGGTATGGCGGAAGCAGGCGATGTCTTCTATCTGGCAGGCGGAGTCTATACACCCGTCAGCAACACCGACATCTATACCATCAAGACGTCCGTAACGCTCATCGGCGGTTATCCTGCCGGTCTGCAGGGTACTGCCACTCCGTCGCTTGCCTATCCGTCTGCTACTCCTACCGTTTTCTCGGGTGACAAGAACGCCAACGGCAAACCCGATGACGGCGACTTGCAGCATGTCGTTTGGATCGAGTGTGCCGAACCGGTCGTACTGCAAGGCATCGATATAACCAACTGCTATTTCGAGACCGAGACGGCGTATGGTGCGGGTGCGCTTTATATTCGCAACAGTGCGAATGTGGTGGTGCGCAACTGCCAGATATACAACAATCTCTCCGACGGCAATGGCGGTGCGGGACTCACTCTCGAGGGCGGACTGCTTCACCTGCAAGACTGCAATCTCCACCACAACACGGCTTTCAGTCGCGGCGGGGCGATGCTGATGCAGACCTACACCTCTGAGGACAAATCCGTGGTCGCTGAGGCTACCTGCGTGGCTGAGCGTTGCTCGTTCTGCTACAACAGCCTGGCTACCAATAGTTCGGATGGTAAATACGGTGCGGCTGTCCATATTCGTGCCGGGCATTTTTGGGGGGTAAATACCACCATTGCCAAGAACGTGGCATACTGCAACGGTGCGGGTATCTCGATGAGCGGTACCGACGATGTGCACCTTATCAGTTGCACCCTCGGCGACAACACCTGTCTCCGCGTGGGCATCGATACCAACAGACCCTATGCCTATGGCACATCCGTGCGTATGTCCCAGCACGACAAACTGTGGTTCGTCAATACCGTGATGCTTGAGGGCGATCTGGACAAAGGCGACAAGACCAATCCTACTGTTTATACCGAGAAACTCACGGGTATTTCCCTCGATACCCTTTTCACTTCGGGCGGTTTCAACTACCTCGGTACGTTCAACAACGGCGAAAAGAACAACAAAGACTCCGTTTGGGCGTTCTGCTGGCGTCCCAACGACCTTTATTCCGTTCCTGCGCAGGTGCGCCACTATGCCGACTATTTCGGCACGAATGAGCCTACCACGGATAACGGCGGTTTTGCAGCCACTATTCAGCCCGTTGAGACAATCGAGGGGGCTACTGTTGCCGACCTCGAAAAATGTGTCAAAGACTGGGGCTGTCCCGTAGTGGTCAATGTGTCTTTGGACGGACGCGGCTACCTGCGCGAGTCGGTGGCTGTCCGTGGCGCAATGGACCCGAAAGCCAATCCGTACACCGCTCTTCCCGCTGTCCGCTCTGACAGAAAAGCCGTCAAAGTGGTTCGCAACGGGCAGTTGCTCATTCTCTCCGAGGGTAAATACTATAATCTGTTAGGTACGCCTGTTCAATGAAAAGAAGTGTTGTTTTGATGCTGCTCACGGCGTTGGCTCTGGTAGCCAACGCCGCTACGCACGTGGTCGGCACTTACAATATCCGTATTGCCACCAAGCGTGATGTGGGTGACAAGAACTGGTCGGTGCGCAAACCTTTTGTGGCACAAACGATAACGGATAACCGGTTGGATATACTGGGTATCAATGAGATAGCCAATCATACGCAGGAAGACGACCTCCGTACGCTCCTGCCCGACTACACCCTGGTGGCGTACGGGCGTGAGTCCGCCGAAGCCAGTCATGGCGAGCGGGTGGGCGTGCTGTTCCGTACAGCGAGATACACCCTTTTGGATAGTGGGCATTTCTTTCTGACAGAGAACCCCGACCGCCCCGGTCTGGCGTGGGACGCTGCCTATAAGCGCGTGGCGGTGTGGGTGTTGTTGCAGGACAAGCGCAGCCGTGAGGAACTCCTCGTCATGTCCACCCACCTCGACTACAAAGGTACCGAAGCCCGCCGTATGGGGGCGGCACTCTGTATTGAGCGGGCGCAGACCCTTGCGCAAGGGCGCACCGCCGTTATCATGGGCGACCTGAATGCCGAGCCCTATGAGACCGATGTCCACTCGCTCTTTGCTGCTGCAGGGTTCCAAGATGCACGACAAGTCAGCCGCACCAAACCCCATGGCACATACGGTACGTTCTCCAACTGGCTCCCCGTCGCCACCATCCAGCGTATCGACTTTATCTACGTCCTCAATGCCGATGTCCGCTCTTACCGTGTCGTCGCCGGGGACTACGGTCGTCCTCTCCTTCCCTCCGACCACAGATTGGTGGTAACGAAGATAACCCCGACTCCCCCAACCCCCTCAAAGAGGGGGCTTGCAGACAAGGCAATTAACGAATAATTAACGGCAATTAACGGAGACCTTTTTAATGGTTCTTTAATGGCTTTTAATGGAGAATAAAAATCCCTTATACGGAATACAAATGAAAAAGATATTTTTAGGAATCTTGCTGTTCCTCCTCCCCCTCTCTGAGGGGGTAATGGGGGAGTCCTATCATTTCGCGGAGTACAACATCCGTCTCAACTCTACCTCCGACACGGGCGACCGTGCGTGGGCGAACCGCAAGCAGTACGTGGCGCAGATCATCACCGACTATGCTTTCGATGTCTGTGCGCTCAACGAACTCAAGCCCGACCAGAAGAAAGACCTCCTCTCGCTCCTCCCCGACTATAAGATCGAGTCATGGGGGCGCGACTCCCACATCATCGGCGATGTGGGAGAGGGGGTAGGTGTCCTCTACCGCAAGGACAAGTTCCGCCTCTTGTCCTCGGGGCATTTCTTCCTTGCACCCGACATCACCAAGTCGGCTGTCGCATGGGATGCCAAGTTCCGCCGTCTTGCCGTGTGGGCGCAACTGCAGGACAAAACCACGGGCGACATCTTTTTCTATTGCGCCACCCACCTTGAGCAGGCGGGGCAGGTCGCCAAGCGCAAAGGGGCGGCGCTGGTGGTTGAGCAGATGCTTGCTGTTGCAGGCGACTATCCATGTTTCATTGCGGGCGATTTCAACTCGCAGTCCACTGTCGATGCCGTCCATCTGCCCTTCAAAGCGTATTTCCAAAGTGCCTATGACATAGCCGAGGTGCCTCCCGCAAGCGATGGCTCCTACTGCAACTGGCAACCCTCTTCCACCCACCGTATCGACCACCTCTACGGTCGCTATTATCGTGCCTTGTCCTATACGATGATTACTGAGGACTACGGCCGTTCCTGTACGCCGTCCGACCACCTGCCCCTGATGGCAGAGGTGCTCTTTACCCGCCGTCCGCAGACTATCACCCTGACCTCCTCGCTTACTGCAGCCGTCGCCGCTTCTTCTCTTGGCGACACCATCGACCTCGGCGGGCAAACCGTCAGCAACGAGAATATCAAGATACCGCATTTCCTGACCATCACCAACGGCACTCTTGACGGCTGTACGCTTACCGTCCCCTATGCGCTGCATGTGAGTCATTGCACTTTCACACACTCTGCTACGGCCATCGCTGCCAACGGCTATGCCATGCGTGCTGCCGACTGCCGTTTTACCGACTGCACTACCGACCTCCAAGGGGCGGCTGTCAGTAGCAACGGACGCCTTGATCTTACCCGCTGTCTATTCTCCAACAACACCGCTGCGCAGGGTGGGGCGGTAGCCCAAGTAGGCACCTACTGGGGGGCAACGTTGCACAACTGTGTTTTCTCCGGCAATGCCGCCAAAGACGGTGCCGCGCTCTATCTCACCAAGACCGAGGACGTGCATGTCGAAAACTCCGCTTTTGTCCGCAACCGTGCTACCGAGACAGGTGCCGTCTCGCTCAACGACCCCACTACCGCTGCGCACCTGCAGTGCATCAATTGCACCTTTGCCGAGAATACCTCCCATGCCGCCTCGTCGTTCAAAAATCCCCTCTTCGGTGGCTCCTCATTGCGCGTCTATGGCGATACGGCTACCGTCCTCACGCTCATCAACACTACCTGTACCCGTGATACCAACGCCTGTCTCACTACCTCTGGCGCACCCGTATCCAACTACTATGGTGCGGCGGTCGTCCTTTCGCAGGGCAAACTCAATACCTACAACAGCCTGATAGTCAACAACTATTCTACGGCAGCAAAGTCCGACCTGTATATCTCCGACAAAGCCAAGCACCTTGCCGATGTCCATACCGTCTATACAGCGGAGCAACCCGATAATGCCGCCCTCGGGCAAATCTCGTATCAAGACGACATGCCCTTTGTGCCGCTCCTCAAAGATACCTATGCGGGTATTCCTCTCGTCTGCCTCCTTGCCGACGACCTATCCGAGCAGACTTTCGGCGAAGACATCACCGCCGATGGCATACTTGATGCGGGGCTTGCCACCGACTGTCTCGGCAATACGCGCCCTTCGCCTGCCACTATCGGTTCTGTTGAGTATCAAGCCCCGCAGGCTATCCACCCGACATCCACCTGTCATCCACCTGTATTTGGCAAGTATCTGTACAACCATCAAATCTACATCACCGACGGCACTGCCACCTATAACCTGTTGGGAACTATTATACATCGTGCTAATAAGAGTAGGTGATTAGTAGGTGATTCTCGAATGAATACCGAATGAATACCGATTTTCCAAGCCGGGGACGCCGACGCCCCGTCTGCGGTTGTATAAATACCACAACAACAAACAACAACTCAATAACCAATCGTATGAAAAAACTTTTTCTTTCCATGGCGCTTCTTGCTGCCATCTCCGCTACTGCGGAAACCCGTGTTGAAACCTTTGAACCAAAAGAGGAAAACAACAACAGGACCTATAACACCGAGGCATACACCTCGCTCTGCCAACAAACCTCTTGGACAACCCTCTATGGCGGTGTCTGCAAAAACCAAGGTAATATGGGAGCCGATAATTTTGTAGCCGTTGTACGTGCTGCCAAGTCTTCGGAGACAGGCTATGGCTATATCGAAAGCGACTCTATCTCGGGCGGTATCGATAGCCTGGCATTTACATGGAACTCCAATGGCGATGCCAACTGCGACCTCGACATCCGTATCTATATCAACGGAGACTCGGTAGGCGGTATCTATCATATCGACGAATATAAGTCAGCGGCACCTTTCTACACCTATTCCGTAAAAGACATCAGGCACGAAGGCAATTTCGTCATTCGCTTTGAGAACCGCACGCCTTACGACGGTACAAGAAACAAATTCCGCCTCGTTATCGATGACCTTGCGTGGACTACCTACACCGCTCCCGAACCGGAGAACCCTACTGCCATTGCCGACCTTGCTACTGCACCTGCTTTGGTGAATGTCTATACCCTTGACGGTTGTCTTATCCGCCGCAATGTTGTTGCTGACAAAGCAACCGACAACCTTGAAAACGGTATCTACATCATCAACAACCGCAAAGTAGTCATTGCGCACTAAAATAATTGCTTGTTAGGATAATTCTTTGTACCTTTGCACCCTGTTATCCCGACAGGGTGCAACCTTTGTGCTCAGTGCAACATTAATGGTCAGTTAATGGTAATTAACGGAGAATTTTAATGGTCTTTTAACGGGCATTAATGGAGCAAAAAGAGAATTATACGGAGAATAATGACCGAAGAACAGTTGCTTACACGGCTCCGCACAGGAGACAGGCAGGCATTCGAACTCATCTACCGTGAGTACGCACCGCGCCTCAATGCCTACTGCCTCAATATCACCAAGTCCGCCGAAGACGCGCAGGACCTGGTGCAGGAGGCGTTTGCTGTTCTTTGGGAAAAGCGCGATACTGTTCATACGGCTATCGCACCATTTCTCTTTGCTACGATCAAAAACCAACTCATCACCATCTTCCGCCGCCGTATCCACGAACCACAGTACGAGGACTACACCGAGTATGTCAACGATATGCGGCTCTCTACGTTTCGCGAACCGATGCTCTACGACGAGTACCGCCATACCGTTTCCGGGATTATCCGCTCGCTTCCTGAGCAGCAACGCACCGTCTTTGTGCTACACCGCCTGCAAGGTCTGACCCACAAGCAGATAGCCGACCATATGCACCTGAGCGAACAGACAACACGCAACCTCCTCTCTTTGGCCCTCAAAGAGATTCGTCAACAACTACAAAACCGCATACAACCGTGAACCTGTTTAAGAAATATTTTACCAATAGCCTGTCCCCCACCGACTTGCACAATCTGCGCCGGCAGACCGACTCTATGACCGACCAACAGTTGGAGACCGAACTGCATCGTCTCTGGCTGCAGTCTGCCCCTATGCCTGCAGCCGCACCGTACCGCCGTCGTTATATCATCTCTGCCGTTGCCGCATCTGCAGCACTCGTGCTATGTCTCGTAGCGGGACTGCTATTCTTCGGTAAGGGTGATACATCGTCGGGTATGCTCTGCGTGCAGACCGCTGCCAATGAGATGTGTACGCTCTCTCTGCCTGATGGCTCACGCGTAGTGCTCAATGGCAATAGTACACTCTCGTATTCGCCAGACGGCTTTACATCATCTTCGCGGGCGTTGCAGTTGGACGGCGAAGCCTATTTCGATGTGCAGACCAATCCAAAAGTCCCCTTTGTCATCTCTACGCCCACAGTCTCTGTGCAGGTTCTCGGTACGGCGTTCAACCTCTGTTCACGCACCAACGCCGCTTCTGATATGCTCTTTCTGGAGCGGGGCAAAGTGTCGTTCCGTGTCTCCGATACGGGTGCTGACTATATTGTTACGCCCAAGCAGAAGATTACCCATAATCGGACTACCGGCGAAGTATCGCTCCGCCATTCGGATATGCCCGACTGCGCACCGTGGCGCAAAGGCTTGATGGCTTTCGATGCCACGCCCTTGCGTGATGTGATGGCGGAGTTGGCTGACCGATATGGCGTGCATATCTCCTACACCTCTATCTCCGACGAACCCTTCACGGGTACGCTCCCCGCCAACGACATCAACGAAGCACTCCGTATCCTATCTCTCTGCTACAACATAGAAATCACCTCCACTCCAGACACCCTCATTCTATCTTCCAAATAATGAACTATCTCCTTCTCCTCCAACACTTCCGTGAGACGACCAATAATGCGTTGTCGCCTTTCCTACTTGCAGCCTCCGACTTTATGGTCGGCGTTCTGCCTGTTCTTATTATCGCTTTCGTGTATCTATGTATCGACAAGCGTCAGGGCTATTTTATGATGACAGCCATGTGGGGCACTTGCGTGGTCAATCAGTTGCTCAAGAACACGTACTGCATTTACCGCCCATGGATACGTGATGCGTCTATTGTGCCGTATGGCAACTCCATTCAGACCGCCACGGGCTACTCTTTCCCGTCGGGGCATACCGAGTATGCCACTACTTTCTTCGGATCTATTGCCCTCTGGCTGCGCCGCTGGTGGGTATGGGTGCTCTGTGTCCTGTCGGTACTGGTCATCGGATTCTCGCGCAACTACCTTGGTGTGCATACGCCCTACGATGTGGGGGTGGCGATTATTGAGAGTGTCCTTATGCTCTGGGTATTCAGTGTTCTCTTCCGTTGGCTGGAGCGTAATCCAGACAAAGATATATGGGTGTTGGTCGGTGGTATTGCCTTTCTCATAGCCTACCTCCTCTATGTCTCATTCAAGCCCTATCCGATGGACTACAACTCTGCCGGACAACTCATTGTCGAACCCAAGAAAATGATAACCGACTGCTACTATGCCGCCGGTCTTGCTTTCGGTGTGCTCACGGGTTGGTTCGTTGAGCACCGCTATATCTGTTTCTCTGTGTCGGGCAAATGGTCTCGCCGCCTTCTCCGCTTTGCCTTTGCCGCTGCGGCTGTAGTCCTTATTCAGAAACTACTCATTCCCTATCTCTTGACTTTCTGTTCCCCTGATATAGTCCTCCCGCTTGCCAACTGCCTGATGGTCTGGACCATCACCCTTCTTATTCCCCTCTGCTCTGTTATTTTCTCACATCTATAATGCTATAGCCTGCCGTTCGTATTTCCCCTGTATAGAACAAACAAGCACAATAGCAGTACAAAAACAAAGAGTGGTAGGGTAGTGGTAGGGCGATACGTCCGACATCGGACGCTGTCATCTGTTCTGCTTGTTCCCATTTTTTCGACATAATTTTGGATGTATTTATGCTTAATTTGTGGTAATACGGTGTAGCCGTCTGTTCAAAACATCCCGTATCTCGGCTATTTGAATGATTTTTGACCATAATTTATATAGAAAGTGCGGCGCGTGTTGCGCCGCAAGAAAGGTTTTGAATGTTTTTTTATAGGTTTCGTTATATCGAACTCACGTTAATTATGCTATTATTTTGATGCAGTTGCCCTGTGTATATGGCAATCCTCTTGCATATATCAAAAAATAGTCGTACCTTTGCAGTCGGATTTGGAAAATGTACACATTTCCTAAATTTACAAATTAAGAAAGAGGATGGATTTGACTGCTTGCAACCTCTATAAAAGAATGCTAAAACCTTGTGCCACAAGACCAAAACAGTCCCTTGTGGCTTGTTTTTTGTTATATCCTTATCGGATACAGAGATTATGAACTACTTATTTACATCAGAGAGCGTCGGCGAAGGACATCCCGACAAAGTGGCAGATCAGATCAGTGATGCAATCTTGGACAATTTTCTGGCACAAGACCCGCGCAGCCACGTGGCATGCGAGACCCTCGTTACTACCGGACAGGTCGTAGTGGCGGGCGAAATCACCAGTAGCGGTTATGTGGACATTCAGCAGGTGGTGCGTGATACCATCAAAAAGATCGGTTACACCAAAGCGGAGTACAAGTTCGAAGCGGAGAGTTGCGGTATCCTGACCGCTATCCACTCGCAGTCAGCGGACATCAATATGGGCGTGAGCCGTGCCACCCGTATGGCGCAGGGCGCAGGCGACCAGGGGATGATGTTCGGCTATGCTACCGCCGAGACCGAGAACTATA
Source organism: Bacteroidales bacterium UBA6828 (assembly GCA_002452095.1). Taxonomy (GTDB): domain Bacteria; phylum Bacteroidota; class Bacteroidia; order Bacteroidales; family Paludibacteraceae; genus Colicola. Next base: position 22,249 of record DKEG01000056.1, read on the forward strand.
TGCCGCTCACCCTCGATATGGCGCACACTATTGTCTATACGCTCGCTCGCATACGCAAGGAGGGCAAAGAGATGACCTATCTCCGTCCCGACTCCAAAAGTCAGGTTACGATCGAGTACAACGAGCACAACGAACCGGTGCGCATTGATACCATCGTCATCTCCACCCAGCACGACCCTGGTGTGTCGCAGGAGCAGATCCGTCAGGATTTGATTGACATTGTCCTCCCCCGTGTGGCTACCCGCGATGCACGTTACACCAAGTTGCTGCAAGGGGAGTACAAACTGCTTGTCAATCCGACGGGCAACTTCGAGATCGGAGGTCCTCACGGTGATACGGGGCTTACCGGGCGCAAAATCATTGTGGATACTTATGGCGGACGCGGTGCACACGGCGGTGGTGCATTCTCGGGCAAAGACCCCTCGAAGGTCGATCGCTCGGCGGCGTATGCGGCACGTTGGATCGCCAAGAATATGGTGGCGGCAGGCGTGGCACGCGAGATGCTCGTCCAGGTCAGTTACGCCATCGGCGTAGCCAAACCCGTCAGTCTCTTTGTTGATACCTACGGTACGGCGGCACAGGGTATCATGGACGCGGATATCGTGCGTGTTATCAACCGTCTGTTTGACCTTCGTCCTGCGGCTATTGCCCGCGATTTGCACCTCTGCGAACCAATCTACGAGGAAACCGCCAAGTACGGACACGTCGGGCGTACGCCGGAGATCGTGGAGAAAAACTTTGTCGGTGAGAACGGAAAACCCATTACCAAACAAGTGGAACTTTTTACGTGGGAAAAACTCAACCGCGTGGAAGAAATACGTAAAGCCTTTAAGTTATGACCAAAACCGTCAAACAAAGTCTGCTGGTCGGCGCGATAGTCCTTGTGGCAGTTGCGCTCGACCAGACCCTCAAAATCTATATCCGCACCCACTATGCCCTCGGCGAGGCACATCCCATAACTTCTTGGTTCTGGCTCTGCTTTGTCGAAAACGACGGTATGGCATTCGGTATCGAATGGTTCTCTAAGTTGGCACTGACCCTCTTCCGTATCATCGTGGTGGGCTTACTCGGCTGGTATATCTATGTCCTTATCCGCAAACACAATCCCCGCACGGGTTATCTCGTCTCGTTGGCACTCATTATTGCCGGTGCATTGGGCAACATCGTGGATTGCGTGGCGTATGGCAAAATTTTCGGCTATGCAGGCTGGATGTACGGAAAAGTCGTGGATATGCTCTATTTCCCGTTGATTCATAATAGCGCAGGCGAGGTGCTGTTTTTCCGACCGGTATTCAATCTCGCCGACTCGTGTATCACTTGCGCCGTCATCATCATTCTGCTTTTCTACCGCCGCGACCTCAACGACTCGCTGGAGAAAAAGGACAAAAACGCTCCGCAAAGCGACTCAAAGACCGAATAATATGCGCCGCCCTATCCGATATTGTTCATTGTTCATTGTTCATTGTTCATTGTTCGTCGTCCTCTGCGGCTGCCGTCCGCGGGGCGTCATCTCTTCGAGAGAAATGCGCTCTGTCCTACACGACTTGCACCACGCCGAGGCGGTCTTGCAGGTGGCGGGCTACAACTACGGGCACGACGAGGCGGTGGCGAAATACTATCAAGAGATATTGGACGACCATGGTATCACGCAGGCGCAGTTCGACAGTTCGCTCGTCTGGTACACCAACCACCCGCAGCGTTTCGACAAGATCTACCCCCGTGTGGTCAAAGACTTGGAAGCCGACCGCGACGAATGGCGTGCGCAGCACGAACTCAAACAGACCCTGCTCAATACGCAGAAGGAGGAGCTCGAACCGCAACAGAAAAAATCGTTGGAAGACCTCGAGTGGGAACTGCAGCACGGCTTGCCTGTCCGCTATCTGATGGGTGTCCCGCAAGATTATCCCGCCGACACCCTTCCATCCCCCCTCCCGCCTGTCGGAATCGTCTCCCATATGGATAGTGTCTCTGTAGACACTCTCTCTGCAAATCGTTGATATGTATGCGGATAAAAGTCTGCCCGGTAATGTGAAATTGCCGGGCAGATTTTTTGTTCTCGTAATTTGTTTTATGGCAACCGTATCAAAAGTTAGCATTTTTGTATTATTAGCATTTTAGTACTTAAAAATATATTGCAAATAGCATCGCCGGGGGCGCGGACGCCCCGTCCGCGGGCAGTTTGGTACAAACTGAATGGATGTACGATGTTTGTGGAGAGTGGTGCATCTCATATCGTTAAATAGCAATATCATTTTGTCTGTGAAAAGTACGATATTGTACTTTTCATTCTAAATAACACTGATTATGCTATTATTTTGATGCGGTTGCCCGTAATTTGTTTCTTCGGGATTTGCGTAATTGTATAAAAAACACTATCTTTGCAATCAAAATCAACTATGTGGTGAAAAGGAGTGTGCTACAGAGTTGAAATACATATCACTCCTAAACATAATTTATAGCGTTTGCTATTTATTCGGTATCTGAAAACTTGGTCGTTTATAAGATTACACCCGAATAAGTTCAGTGAATGCTCGCGCATAGCGTGAGCGGAACTTATCGGTGTAATGGGTTCGACCAAGACCTTCAGATTGATAAAGAGACGTTTGCGCTTTTTTTGTGCTTGTTTCTTTTCGTCTGTTTGGTTCTCGGCGTTCCCATTTCCCCGCAATAGATAGTTCGCGCATACTATTGTGCAATGAATCAAATTGTATCTCAATCCGCTGCTACGCAGCGGGTTTATACCTCGATGGACTTGTTCTCGGGGTGTGGCGGTCTGACAAAAGGATTTAGTTGGGCAGGCGTTAAATCCATTTTTGCTTCGGATATTGACGAAAACTGCGAAAAGACTTTCAAACGCAATTTCCCCGGAACTCCGTTCTTGTGCAAAGATATTACGCTTATTACAAAAGATGAGGTGGATACCCTGACCGGTGGAGTTATTCCCGATATGATTATCGGTGGGCCGCCTTGTCAAGGCTTCAGTTTGGCAAACAAGCGGCGTAATCAAATTGCGGACGACCCGCGTAATAAGTTGTTTTACGGTTTTGTTAAATTTATAAATTGGTATTCGCCCAAAGCCTTTGTTATGGAGAATGTCAAGGGCCTGTTGTCTATGCAACACGGGCAGGTTATTCAAACTATTGTTGATGAATTTTCCAATGCTGGGGCTTTCGGCTATAATGTGGCGTACAAGGTACTGACTGCCTCAGATTATGGGGTGCCGCAAAATCGTGAACGCGTTATCTTAATCGGTTTTAGAAAAGATTTGGCTATCGTTCCGCAGTATCCGCAACCTTATTCATTGGAGCATAAAATAACTGTTGATGAGGCAATTATGGATTTGCCTCAAATTGCTGCGGGAGAAGGCTCTACTATGCAAACATACCCTATGGAGTCGCAAAATGACTATCAGAGGTTGATGCGGCAAAATTCGCAATATGTGTTTAATCATATTGCTATGAATCATACACCCAGATTGATAGCACGATTTGAAGCGATACAACCCGGACAAAATCTGTTGGACGTGTGGGATCAACATGCTTCATATCGCAGGGGTGCACCGGGGACTATATCAACAGTTAAATTCGGACAAAATAATCAGCGTTTGTTTGGAAATCAACCTGCTCCCACTATTGCTGCATCTTTCCAGTCTAATTTTGTACATCCTCATCTAAACAGGAATTTTACAGCACGTGAAGGAGCACGTCTGCAGTCTTTCCCCGATGATTTTATTTTTGAGGGTATGCGGACAAAAATGTCGTGGGAAAAAGGATTGAGCCAATATCAACAAATAGGGAATGCAGTACCCGTTTTGTTGGCAAAAGCCATAGCGGATACTATTGTACAACAACTTAACGGCAAGTAATTATGGAAAACATTGAAGATATTATTCGGACATTTGTAGAGCAAGAACCCCATTTGTGTCATGCGTCCTGCTTGTTGAAACAACTGACCAATACGCAGCAGAATAGCAAAGACAAGGATAAGGTGATATTGAAGTCCATTGCCAACCGATATGTACACTACATTCGGTGCAATAATGCTTTGGTCGGTTATACTGCGGATATTGTGGCGGCACGTGTTTCTGCACTCAACGAGTACTATGATTTTTTGCACAACAACAATTATGAGAATGTGTACAATCCGCAAACTAAGTTACGTCCGACTATTTTGGAAGAATTTTTATTTTTGCTGTTCAGAGACCTTGTACATGAGTACCAAAGCAAGTACAATGTAGCAGGTACGTTGGATAGTGGTAGTGCCAAATCATATACCAATCTCTATTTTAAGGCAAAAGACTTTGATAAGTTTATAGTTTCCCCCGAAGTGGCTACTAATGTGAAAGACCAAGATTTTGCTATATTCCGCTATTTTAAGATTGGCATTGATAATCAGACACCACAGAAAGTCGCTGTTCCTGCCATTGCAGTTGAGGCAAAAACATTTATTGATAAAACGATGCTGGATAGTATTATTGCTACTGCGGAGAAAATCAAAAACGGTAATCCGTACGCACGTTTTGTGGCTGTTGCGGAAAAATACGATGTCGGGAGCGATGTAGATCCTGCTTATTCGCGCATTGACCAGATTTATATCCTGCGCAAGTGTTCGCGTCGGGACGATTGGTCTCCCATAGACCAAGATGTGGTATTACGTTTTTTGGTCTATGGGTCATTTTGCAGGCTGGAAAGTGGGTTTATGTCCGATGAATAGGGCGTTGCAGACGATTCAAAAGGTTCAGACTAAAAATCGACGTT
>DKEG01000015.1:0-10619 GCA_002452095.1 Bacteroidales bacterium UBA6828
ATTTGTTTCTATATGTAATTCCGTGCAAAATTACACAAATATATTGGTATCCCCAAATGAAAATAGATAAATTCACCCGCCCCCCCTGATAATCTTGATCAATATCCGGCAAATGTTCCCTTCCATTTCCTCTCCGTTTACTTTCGCGCTGACAAGCTTAGGTGATTCTTAGGTGATTCAGCCGTCAATCCAGGGCGTGTACCCGGGAGTTGGCACCAAGTCCCACCGGGGACGCGGACGCCTCGTCCGCGGTAATTTGGGAGCGCAAACGTGTGGAGACGACGCGTCTCGCGTCGTTATGCGCCACAGGCACACTGAGCACCGAAGCGAAACGAAAGCCTGTGGCTTGAGTAGAACTCCTTATCGTCTCGCGTCGTTATCGGCTTTGCCGAACTACATATACGTTTCATTATGTCATTTTAATGGCATTTAGAGGCTGTTTTGAGGACTTTTGTATTATTTCCCCATTGTTTCGTTACTATTTTGCCCTGTTTACCTGTTTTTATGTAAAGAAATTTGCGGATTAGACATTTTATTTATAACTTTGCAGCCGATTTGTGAGAATTAACCAATCTAATACTGACCATACTAACTAAAAACACGCCGTGAGTCTTGTTTTGCTGAACAATACTTATCAGGCAATCGCATGGAAATACTGCTGTATTTGCCGTGTTTGCATCTGAGTATAGGCTTTTGCTTCAGACACTACAACAACTGTTGTAGCGTCGTCTTGTTGTGAGCGTAAGTATTGTGCGGAAATGTAGTCGGAATTTCCTTCCAAGCCTGCAGGATTTTATAGCGGCATCGGTGTGCAGTATTCTATGTCAACCTAATTAATAACTAACCATACCATGAAACATTTCTACTTTCGTACTTTTGTTTTGTCTCTCCTTCTTATTGCCTCCGCAAATATATGGGGAGAGAATGTTACTTTTAGCAAAGGCTCTACTATCTATGTCGATTTTACGGCTTTGACATCTGGAGGTAAAGGTGTCAATTATCCTAATGCAAGCAAGGCTGAGATTGATTATGATGCCAATGGTGCGGGAACTGTCAAAACAATAACATTTACCAATGACGTTACATGGAGTACGGGTCACACTTTTATTAAATGTGAATGTGGAGGTTGGGCTGCTCTTGCTTTTACGAATCCGAATGGAAAGAATTGCGCAAAGGTGGCAGCGGATGGTAAATCGTATAGTTGGACAGATAAGAATGTTGAAAAATGTCGTTTGTACTATAGTAATCCTGATAACTGGTCGGAGGTGTATGCCTATTTGTGGGTAACAACGAATGGCTCTACTACCAAGAATGCAGAGTGGCCGGGAAAGAAAACGACTGCGGAGATTATACAGGGGAAGACTTTTTACTATATAGAGTTTGATAGTAGTAAAGGGTATAATAACATCATCTTCAATAATAATGGAAATGGTTCCCAAACAGATGATTTGTCATTTAGCAGTGCTGACTGTGGTCAGTATTTTGATGGACAGAAATGGCTTGACCTGCCGCAAGTCATAGAATCTTATACCCTCACTCTCCATGCCAATGGCGGTCTTGCCAACGGCTCGGCTACTATTGCCTACGGTGCCACAGAGGCTACAGACCTGAAACGCCCCACTCGGACAGGATATACGCTGCTGGGCTACTATGCCGAAGAGGAGTGTACCAAACTGGTGATGAATACCGACGGCACATTGGTAGATGCTGACGGCTACGTTGCCAATGGACAATGGTGCCGTAAAGAGAATACCACCCTCTATGCCAAATGGCAGGAGATTGCGCAGAGTGGTATCACGCTCTATATCCTCTCGGAGAAAGGGGGCGTTATGTTGGGGGGCGATCTGTACAAAGAGGGAAGCAAACTCCAATATGTTGGCGGTCAGAGTGTGGATAATCGGGCGGATTGTGAGTACGCCAACTGGTGGTACATCAATTTCCCGGAGGCTGATGCTATGCAGCAACTGTATATCTACAACAATGACGGCTGCTCGCGCAATACATCGCCGTTTACTCTTTCGGGCGAAGGCGATTATTACTTCGATTGTTCAGGTAGCAATACCATACAGGTCGCGTCAGACCGCTTTTGTGTCGCACCGGAGGTAACCTTGTATGTCTGGTCTGCTGACTGGAACGGCTACACCCCGAAAATAAAATACAGGTTAAGCAAAACCACCGGCACTGGCTACGGCTCGGTTTCGGAGAAAGAGATGGTGTCTATGCTGGCGGATGGCTGCGATAGTCGCTGGTACAAGTGCGTGTTCAACGAGGATAACCTCAAAACAGTGCAGGTGGAGTTGTGGCTGTGCAAAGGCACTTCTTGTAAAGCGCATAAAATCAACAACAACTGGTATTCCGTCAATGCGGGTACATCCGTCTGGTGGGACATCTCCGACGGCTGCGCCGACAATGAGAAAGCACCCGTTGTTACCCGCGAACGTCCGTGTCGGGATGTACTCACCTATAGTGTTACCTATGATGCCAACGGAGGCAGTGCCGCGCCACCGGTTATGCAGCCGCAGCCGCAGCGTGCTGTGTTCTCTGTCGCTGCCTATTCGGGTACCCGTGACGGCTACGAGTTCGGCGGATGGAACGATGGTAATGCCGTCTGGCAACCGGGGGATTCCTATACTATGCCTGCCCAAGAGGTACGGTTTACCGCCGTTTGGAATAAGAAAACCACATCCGGCAGGGCGTTGGTAGGTGCTAAATTCGGCAGTTGGGATAAGGAAAAGGGGGTACCGTTTGATATGCGCTATCGTGGTCAGGAAAACATATTCTATTGTGTTACCAAGTTGAGCAATATGAGCGATTGGTTCAAAATAAGTGATCGTACTCATCTGTACTCTTGTACATCGGAAGCCGTAGATATTACCCAACCATTATCCTATTTCAGCAAAGCGGCTGCCCCCGCTTTGTATCAAAATAATCATAATCCCGGCGGTGCAATGAAAATATCGGATGCCAATGCCGACAAAAACGTGTGGGTGGTGTTGGATCGGGAAAACAAGAAATTCTGGGTCGAGGATGTGGCGGTCTTGTATGATGTAACGGTTACGCACACCATAGGCGATGCCGTGGGCAGTACCTGCTCTTTGAAAAATGTGTATGGCGTAGAGGCACATCAGTTCGCATCAGCGGAGGATTACGAACTGACTGTCTCACCCGCAGATGGCTACTATCCGGTGGTGACACTCGATGGCAAAGAGGTTACCCTGACATGGAAAAATACCGTTTCCTCCGATACTCGCACGAATACCGCTGTCTATACCTATATCGGACGCATCTCCAATGCCAACCAAAACATTGTTGTTCGCTATGAGAAATTGGCACCAATGCATATATTTGTGCATCTGGACAAAGGATTGATGACCAACGACGGCTGGGACTGGAGCAATGCCGCACCGCTGATTCAGTGGAACGCTACTAATACGGCCGAAGGCTGGAGCGGGTTCTCCGACAACCACCGCCTGTCGCGTCTGGTCGGTTTCGAGGACTGGTTTGAGTTTACGTTTGATGGGCAGACCGTACTGACATGGCAACTGCGCGATGCCGCTTCTGCCGATAATGGACACTATTCGGGGCAACAGCAGATAACGGCTTACGACGAGTCCTTCTGCTACTCGATAGACGACTACAAGATGACGGCTTACGACAACCAGATGCGTATCAGCCGCTTCGATTGTCCGGAGGCAAATGTCCGGCTCAACGTGAATGGAGGCACTATGGTGGGATCTACGGCGGAACTGTCCTCGGAACATAATATAAGTACCGGCTGGGCAGGGGGCGAGGTCGTTACTACCTATTCCTACCGGTATAACAATGGTAACTGGCACAATGTGCCTGACAACAACGAGGTGCTTGTTATGGGGGCGGGAACCTACACCTACAAGGCTACGGTCTCCCTCTCCAAAGACGGCAAGGTGCTGTATGAGAACTATGCCACCCGAACCATTGTGGTGGAGGAACCGCATATTATACTCGAGACTTCTACCACTGCCGCTACTGCCAAACAACAGATTACCGCCACGGTTACGCTCGACAAGGTGGCAAATACACGCTCTTCCTATATCGTAATGAGTCTGTGGAAAGGCAAAGATAAGCAGGAGGTGGAGTTCACCGAGACAAATGAGAACGAATTTACTTTCTCTATGCCTGACGCTGAAGGCACCTATACATTGCGTGCCGAGTTCTTGATTGGAGAAACAGAGCAGTCGGCTCTGCTAATCACTTATGCCGAGAAAAATATCCGTATCGGCAGCCTTACCGCAGTCTTGACCATCTCTCCCGTAGCCCCCAAAGTCGGTGATCCAATTACCCTTACGGTTACCCCTGATAATGCTGTAGGTACCGTATCTTACACCTATACGGTCAAGACATTGGCTAACCCTACCGTGCGCGTGCTGGCTTCTAATATCGGCAGCAATACCTATTCCTTCACCCCTTCCGCAGAGGATAGTTATACCTTCGTGGTCGTTGTGTGCGATAATGATAAACACGAGGTTACGCTTACGCAGACCGTTGCCGTCAGCGGAAAAGATATGTATATCCATTATCCCTTCACAGGTCCCTCTGATTGGCCTACCTACAAGATGACCTACAAGGGCGAAGGTATCTATGTCTATTACTCTGCGGAGAAGGGTAAAGAATCCAAGTTTTATGGTGAGAAGGTTGGTGGAAACCCGTTGCATGCAGCGTATATAGGTACAAGCAATACCACATCGGCTTCTGACAAGCAACAATATATAGGTATCGTTTCCGGCAATCCTAATAAGGGGGATATTGTAACCTTTGTCTTCGACAACAATTCCAAACATCTCTATATCTATGCCGATAAAGCAATGCATCGCCTCAAGTCGGTTACCGATTATGGTACTTTCTATTCCAACGTCCGCGGTGATGCGGGACCGGTCTCGTTCTTTGCTACTTCCACAGGCAAACAGTACCTCCAGACGTTCACCGATGGCGACTGGCAGGACACAGAGGAACCCTCTTCCTTGGTTGCTGCCGATGGTATCTTCACCGCTACTATGAACGCCGACGGCTCTATTGTCGATGTGCAGCCTTATACCGATACGCTTACCGTATATTATCTGTCCGGCAAAGTGCGCGACTATTCGGGCGACAAAGGGCGGATGGTTGATTTTAGTAATGTTTCGTCCACTTATTACGACCATTATCATCTGGAATGGACAGGCGGAACCTCCAAGGAACTTGGTGCTACGGTCGGAAACAGCATCAACAAAAATATCGCCAATATCTTGGCGGAATATACCGTTCCTGTAGATTGCAACGCACGCTACGAATACAATAGCATCACCAACAAACTCAGCCGTACTACCATAGCCGCCGCAGCAGCAGATACAAAGTTCCTTACTATCTACGGCGACGGCTTGATCAAATCCGATGGCACTGCCTATACCAAAACCAACCCGCTCACTCTGGAGGATGGCGCAGACTGGGTATATCGTGCCGAACTGGAGATCACCAAAGCCGAAGGTCTCAACTCGGGTGTCAGGGGATACCTTATGGCTACATTCAATGGTGAGCAGTGTTGGATACTGGCGGCTACGGGGTTGGAAACGGCTTCCGATTCATCGCTGCCTATCGTCGGCTCTGCTACCGCTGCCGGTACGTATAATATCATCTTGATGTACGACTACAAGACCAATCGCATTACCGCAGGTTGGAAACCTTCGGAAACCGTTAAGGTGGACGGAGAACTCGTCGTGGATGCCAATATCCTTTTTGTGCGTCAGGAAAATTCCGATGTGGCGCAATTGGTTCTCAATACCGATGATAGCAAGGTTAGTGGTCTGCAGAAAGTGGTCTTTGTGATGCAACTGGCTAAAGACTCAGGAACTACGGGCGAGTCGCACTACAAGTTCTCCCTGCCGTTTGATTGCTATATCAAGGATATCTATGGTCTCTCCGGCAATTACTTGAAATCGTGGGGTATTCAGCGGTACAATGGGGAGGAACGTGCCCGCACCGGCTGGTTCGAAGGGAATCGCGCTACTTTCTGGGAATGGATGGACTATAGCGGAATACTCCGTGCCGGTGAGGGCTATTCGCTCAGTGTCGCTCGTGGCGCATTGGGTACATGGCATGGTGATAAGTATCTCTATTTCCCGTCTGCCGAAGATGGTTTCGAGATGACCAAAACAGGCTTGGATACCAAGGTGGAGTATCCCAATCAGCCGTGCAATGTCAATCTGCAATACCCCGATGACCCCGATGACAATGCACACCGTGACCGGCGCAAATATGACAGCAACTGGAAACTGATCGGACCTAAAAACTACAACAATATCAAGATCCGTATCTCTGATATCGAGTGGGATGACAACTATTACCTCAATAGAGATGTCCCCTCCTATGTGTACGAACTCAATGAAGAACAGACCGAGTATATCCCCAACTCTACGGAGGATTTCCAATTCCGTTCATTCTTCTCCTATTTCGTGCAGTTCGCTGGCACCATCGTCTGGGAGCAATATACCCAATCGCAGCATACTGCTCTGTCTGCCCCGCGGCGTGCGCCGTCCGCTGTCCGTATGCCTGCCGACTTCCGTATCGAATTGCGAGACCTTGGTGATAACGAGTTGGACCGCACTTTTGTCGCCCTCTCGGCACAGGGTACCGAGGGCTTCGACCTCAATCTTGACCTTACCAAAATTTCTGCCGCACATCCGCAGATCTATACCGTTTCGGAGCATACGGCCTATGCCGGCAATACATTGCCGCTTTCTGCCGATACGGTCGCTCTCGAGATAACCGCTCCTGCCGGTGGCTTCTACACCATTGCTTTGCCGCACGATAACCGCAATTATGATGTGCTATTGGTGGACCGGTTTGAGCAGCAGGCTGTTGTGCTGTCTGACGATGGCTGCCGTGTGAAAGTCAATAGCGGAAAGACATCAGACCGCTTCAGCCTCGTGTTCTCACCAAAAGCACAACCTTCGCAACCCGAAGGACCTGCTACCGGTATGCCGTGTGCCAATGCTGCCACCTCGGCGCACAAAGTGCTGATCAACGGGGTGATCTATATCGTACGCGGAAACCGGCTGTATGACCTGAATGGCAAAATGGTAACCCTCTAATTCTTACTCGGATGATGCAAAATACAATATCTCGGATACTGTTGTGCTGTGCTTTGGGGCTGTGCAGCCTCTCGATAGGCTATGCGCAGGAGGTATATTTATACATTATGGAGGGTTACACTCCCGTCCGCCCGCCGCAGGAGAGGGCTATCTCGTTGGAGACCTCCTATCGTTCCTATCAATCTACTGTCTATGCGCCGTTTTCCGATGAGACACCGTCTTCTTCAGCCTCTGCTGCGTATGGCGTACCGCGACGGACATCGGGATTAGGCGGCGAAACGGTGGACCCGGGGAACCCGCCTGGCAAAGGTTCACCGGTTGGTGATCCTGTTCTGCCGCTGCTTGGGGCTGCACTTCTGGCGGCTGGAGGCGTATCTATTCGCCGGCGTAAAAAGAAAATTCTTAATAATAAAATCAATAATAACTGACTACTAATGAAAAAACTATCTGTTGTGCTGCTCTCGTTGGCACTGTGTTGCTCCGCAATGGCGGCAACATTTTCTACTTTCAACAATCGGACAGACTTCCGGGACGAAAGTATCTATTTCGTGATGACCACCCGTTTCTATGACGGAGACCCCTCCAACAATGTCCATTGTTGGGATGCCGCCAAGGCAGGTAACGAGGGAGACCCCGAATGGCGTGGCGATTTCAAAGGACTCATCGAACGCCTCGACTATATCAAGGCACTGGGTTTCACCGCTATATGGATAACACCCGTGGTAGAGAACGCCTCAGGCTATGATTATCATGGTTACCATGCTAGCAACTTCTCTAAGGTGGATCGCCGTTACGAGACACACAGCGAGTCCGAAGATGTCCTTTTCAAGGATGTCATTGATGCCGCTCATGCGCGTGGTATGAAAGTTATCCTTGATATCGTACTCAATCATACGGGCAATTTTGGCGAGGAGAACCTATGCAAAGAGTTTACCCGCGATTGGTCTAAACCGCAGCAGAATATCGACGATTGTATGGTACCCTATACCAAGAAAGACGGGGGCAACCTGCCGGACAACTACCTTTCTTTGCCCGCAGCGCAGCAGTATGCCGCACGTCTGGCATTGATGAAGAATACCGACGGGCAGAACCACGATACCCACAACTACTGGCATCATTTCGGCAACTTCAACTGGGACAATTCCACCCGTTGGTGGGCGCAGATAGCGGGCGACTGTGTGGACCTCAATACCGAGAACCCCGCTGTGTACAATTATCTCATTCGTTGCTATACGGCCTTTATCGCTATGGGCGTCGATGGCTTCCGTATTGATACCTCCGGGCATATTGCGCGTCTTACGTTCAACAAGGCGTTCATTCCTGCTTTCGTCCGGGCGGGTGCTGACAATGCTGCCGCGCGGGGGCAGGCTTCCACTCCTTTCTATATGTTCGGCGAGGTCTGCGCACGCGCAAACGATGTTACCTATCGCAACCTCGTCAATATGTCGCCCTATTACTATACATGGGCGGAAACCAAGAACTATGCATGGGATACCGACTCCGCTTCGTTCGACAATATCGTAGCCTTGGAGGGAGATGCCTGCAATACGCATACCAACCACAAGTCTTGCCATCAGCAGGATGCCGACGACGGGCATGATGTGAATAGCACCACCCCTACTTCCCAAAACGCTTTCCTCAATGGCAACGACTATCATACGCCCGACTATTCCCGCTCGAGCAACTTCAATGTCATTGATTTTACCACCCACTGGAATTTCTGTACCGCACAAGGGGCGTGGAATACTATGTCGGAGAGCAACGACAAGATGTATAACGATGCTTCGTGGAATGTGGTGTATGTGGACTCGCACGACTATGCCCCCGACTGCTGTCAGACTACACGCTATACTGGCGGCACTGACCAATGGGCGGAGAATCTGTCGCTTATGTTCTCTTTCCGTGGTATCCCATGTATCTACTATGGTTCGGAAATCGAATTTATGAAGGGGGCTATGATCGATGTCGGACCCAATGCACCGTTGGCTACTACCGGCCGCGCATACTTTGGCGGTTATATGAAAGGTTCTGTCTCGGCTACCGGTTTCGGTCAATATACCGCTACCGGTAATGTGGCACAAACCCTATCGCACCCCTTGGCACAACACCTCATCCGTCTTAATCAGATACGTCAGGCAGTGCCTGCGCTTCGCAAAGGTCAGTATAGCCGTCATGGGTGCACCGGCTCTTTTGCATTCAAACGCCGATACACCGATGCCTCTACCGATAGTTATGTCCTTGTTTGTATCTCCGGCAACGGATCGTTTACAGGCATCCCTAATGGTACTTACACCGATTGTGTGACGGGTGATGTCAAAACCGTTACCAATGGCAGTCTGTCGGTTGCTTGCTCCGGAAAAGGTAATATGCGTGTCTATGTCCTCTCTACTGCCAAAACCAAAGCACCGGGCAAGGTCGGAAAAGACGGATACTACCTCTATGCCACCACGCGCACGGCTAAGGTTACACCCCAATGGGATGGCACCGAGAAGGAACTGACCACCGACCCGGGAATGCCCGGTGAGGGGGCAGGCGGAGGTACCGAAGAACCGGAAACCCCTGTTACCCCGTGTCTCGGAAACGCAGACCAGGTATGTGCTTTCTTCAATACGGCGAATACCGCAATCAAATCCGGTGTTACTGCACACGTATGGGGCGGAACCAAAGGTACCGTTTGGCCCGGACTTGCGGCTACCAATCTGGGCAATGGTATGTGGAAAGTGATCATTCCTGCCGAGTACGGCACGCCTAAGCAGATTATCTGGAGTTCGCGCGGCAACAATCAAACTGCTGACCTGACTTTCGATAATCAGGCTATCTACAATGGAGAAACTGTTACAGGACACGTAACCGCTATCTGCGACAAAGACGATACACCCGATCCGGGGGAGAACCCCGGTGGCGGAGACAATCCGCAGCAACCGGTCGAACCCGATCAGACTTGCCGTATCTACTATGCAGGCGACTTGGCTGTGCCTTATCTCTGGGCATGGGATACCAACCCCAAAAAGAACTATTTCTCCGCTTGGCCCGGAGTGCCTATGACCAATGCCGGGGATATGTTCAATGGCAAAACCCTCTGGTACTATGAGTTCACAGGAGTCCTGCCGCAATATGTCATCTTTAGCAACAATGGTGCTTCGAAAACCGCTGACCTCTCTACCAAAGGCTGTGATTATGTGTACGATGGCTCTGCCTGGAAT
This sequence comes from Bacteroidales bacterium UBA6828, assembly GCA_002452095.1. Taxonomy (GTDB): domain Bacteria; phylum Bacteroidota; class Bacteroidia; order Bacteroidales; family Paludibacteraceae; genus Colicola. The sequence goes on from DKEG01000015.1 coordinate 10,307, forward strand.
ACGCTTACAACCACAGACCTTGAAAATGCCGGCTCTGCCCCCGCATTGAAAAAATACGTTCTCAACGGGCAGATCGTCATCGAAATCAACGGCATCCGCTACAACGCCTTGGGGCAACGAATTCCTTGATTTTTATCACTCCCCTTTTATTCCCGACAGGTTGTCCGGCTCATCTCGGACAACCTGTTTTTGTACACCCGCATTATTTTGTGCCATCAGTACACCCGCATCAAACATTAACACATTTGCACATTGTAGAAACGTATTATTAGAATTTTGCCATATTATGGAGGAGGCTGTCTAACAAGTATAG
>DKEG01000015.1:10672-32861 GCA_002452095.1 Bacteroidales bacterium UBA6828
TTAACTTGTTAGACAGCCTCTATACATTATACGTCATGCGTCATATCTTTCAACCTGTTGCGCCATACCCCTCGGCTGATAGCGGAGGCTGTCTGATACATATAGACAACCTCCTTCTTGTATTCCTTATTTGTATATCCCATCTCTCTATCCTTATGCCATCAGGTCTATGTGATTCGTATGTGATTCGTATGTGATTCTTATGTGATTCTTATGTGATTCTGCAGTTTTTACCGATGTTTCCCCGCGAGTTGGCACCAAATCTGTGCAACAATGCAGCGCGGCACGTGTTGCGCCGCAAGACAAGGTTTTGTGGGTTTATACTTATATGTGTATTTTTGTATGTGAAAAATATGTATATTTATACAAAGTGAAAGTTTTTCTTTTTTTTTGTGTCGTTTTGTTGTGTATGTTATATATTTTGTGTAACTTTGCGACGTTTTTAAGTGATTGTTTGCTTTTTTGTCTGCTTTTTGGTACTTGTTCGGAACTGAAAGATAAGTATAACTCAATGAGTATCATATATATAAGTTGTTTGATAGTTAATTTTATTACAATATGAGGGTACAAAAAGAACTACTGATTTTCGGTTTGGCAATGGTTTGGACTGCTGTTGCCTATGCTCAGACCGTAACAATCCCGTATTCTATGAGTTTTGAGGAAAATGCTTCAGAGGCGTTGGATTTGTCTCAAAACTGGGTTCTGAATGCCGGTAGTCAGGCTGCAACGTGCAACGACCGTTGGATGGTCGGCAGTTCGGTTCATAGCGATGGCAAGCGTGCGTTGTATATCGTGAGCAGTGATACGCTTACAACTCCATGCTTCGGCAAACAGGCTAACTTGCAGTTCGCATATCGTGACTTTAAACTGCCTGCAGGGTCGTACTATCTGTCGTTTGATTGGTTGAATGCCGCCGGTGCTGATGCTGCATTATATGTAGGATACGTGGTCTATACCAATCCGACCGCCGGATCGGTAACGTATATTACGGCTAATTCCGGCAGCGGGGTTATGCCCACTGCCCTTGTGGCGGCGAACAACTCCGGTGCTCTTTATGGCAAATCAACATGGCAGCAGTACACTTTCCCCCGTACCATCAATGTCTCTGCCGCTTCTACGGGAACCTATCGTCTCTATGTGGCTTGGGCAAACAAGGGAGGCAATGCTTTGGCGGATTCGGTATTCGGTGCATGTGTGGACAATATACAAATCGTTGACTCGCGTGTCGTGCCTGCAAGGAATATCGTCCCTACATCGGTCAGTTGTGATACCGTGCGCCTTTCATGGAAAGGGTCGGCGGATACATATATCGTCCAGTACCGGAAGGTGGGAAGTAATATATGGAATACGGTCAACTATGATTCTTCAATGGGGACTTCGGTGTTGATAGAGGGATTGGAGGAAGGAAGTTACAATTTCCGTGTGCGCAGTATCTCCTATGACAAAGACGGTAAGGCTATGTATGGAGCCTATGCCTACTATCAGGGAGAGTATCTCGTGTATTGTGCAGACCGCCATTGCCTGTCGTATTTCGACTTACACGGTGCGAATGTGAAATGTACGTCTGGTAAAACCACGTATATGGGAGATCTGACAACGAATATGGGGGCACCTTTTGAGAATGTGGGCATTATCGACCATGGAGCGGAATCCGACCTGAGCCGTCATACGGTTTGTTGGGACAAAACTGCCACTGACCCGCGGACGGGAGACAAATTGCGTATAGTGCCTTCGGATGCACTCGCTTCCGTGCGCTTGGGCAACTGGAGAACAGGTAACGAGGCGGAGGGTATCACCTATACGATGACGGTTGACTCGGCATACAGTATATTGCTGTTGCGTTACGCAGTCGTGTTGGAAGACCCTAATCATGATTCCGACGAACAACCGCGGTTTACCATTGAGATATGTGATGCCAAAGGGCAGAAGATCGATCCTGTCTGCGGCTATATCAATTTTGCCGCCGATGCAACTCGAAAAGGATGGAATACCGAGGGAAGCGGGTATTACCAAGTTACGTGGAAAGACTGGACTACAATAGGTTTGAACCTAACGGACTATGTCGGACAGACGCTCACTATTAAACTGGCTACTTACGATTGTACGTTGGGGGGACACTACGGATACGCTTATTTCACTCTGGATTGTACCGGCGCGACGATAGAAACTATCGGTTGCGGTTCGGACACACACTTTGCCGCAGAGGCTCCCGCGGGATTTGCCTACAAATGGATGACGCAGGACGGTACTATCGTTTCCACACAGCGTATGCTTGATACATACTCCATCGATTCGGTGGAATATACCTGCCGTCTGTCTAATCTGGAAAATTCCGATTGCTGGTTCGAACTGAAAGTGCTGGCATTGCCTAAATTCCCTATGGCGGACGGCACATGGTCATACACACCGGTGGACTGCAAAAATAGGGTTTCTTTCAAAAACCGCAGTTATGTACAGACACGCTACAATGGCGAAGTGTATGAAGACCATTCTGCAAACCGTATGGGATTTCGCTGGGATTTCGGAGATGGTACCGAGTCCTTGCTGCCTGATTGTACGCATGATTTTCCTTCCGAAGGAGGCACTTTCACCGTATCCCTTTCCACGTGGCTGGCAGAGGAATCGGCGGATTGTATCAGCGATACGGTTTTTGTAGTTACAATACCGGCAATCGGTGATACGGTGGTAAAAGACACGGTGGATATTTGCGACGGATCGTATTACGATTTCGGCGGGACGAGATATACCGATGCCGGCGATTATACCTACGACGGCTTGAGCGAAGCGGGATGCCATATATTGTATATGTGCCAATTGCGTGTCCATCCTACCGACGAGAATGTTCTTTCGGATATGCATATCTGCTACGGCGACACGTTCTGCCTGAATGACAGTGTATGCTACCTTTCGGAAAAAGACGGCCGGTTCCACTATACCTTCGTCAACCGCTATGGCTGCGATAGCGTGGTGATTGCCAATATCCGCTATGCGGATGAAATCCTTCCTGTCTTGGATGTTACCCAAATGTCGGAGGAGGTGGAAGAAGCAGTCGTGCGTATAGGCGGTTCCGGCTATAACTACTATACGATTGATGGAGGTGAACAACTCACTTCACCTCTGTTCACTACTACGGAAGCCGGAGACTATATGTTCTCGTTCTATAACGATTTGGGATGTGTGGATTCGCTGCGGGTACATGTCAATTCGCCTTGCTTGCGCAACCGACTTTTCCAGCGTTGGAACGATATCGTGGCAATTTACAACAACGAATATATGCAGGATACACTTGAGTTTGTGGCTTACCAGTGGTATGAGGATGAGCAACCCATAGAGGGGGCTACGATGTCGTACTATTGTGCGCCGGGCGGTCTCCGTATTGGAGCGGCATATTCGTGCCGAGTGACACTCGCGGATGGCTCGCAGGCTACCGTATGTCCGCTGATAGCGCAGGATTTGGTAACTGCTCCCGCCCGAGTGTCGGTGGCACCAACGGCTGTCCGGCAGGGCGGTTCCACCTATGTGTATATGCCCGCTGAAGGCAGTGTCAGGTGTTACGACGCTTTGGGCAATATGCTCTCCGTTTCCGAGATGCCGGCGGGGAAAAATATACTGTCGCTTGAGTCGCTGGACAAAGGTATGTACCTCGTTCAGGTAACACAACCGGAAGGGGTGTCCGTTCACCGCATTACCATACAATAATGCTGTCATAACGCAGATTTCTTCGAAAGATATTCATTTTTTATACTCAGTAAAATCATTTGCCGATGAGATATTTTTACAAACCGCTTGTTTTATTGGTTGTCTTGTTTTCCGCATTATGCCTTTCGGTGGAGGCGGCTCCGCAGAAAAAGAAAAAGGATAATGCGTGGTACACACGAGGTGTTGACATCCACTATGTTACGATGTGGGGCGGGGCTGGCTATTCCGGATTGACGGGCAACTATACCGCTGTTTCATTCGGCGATGCCGATGCCCGTTTCCGTGGCGATTTCAGCCAACGCTTCATCGGAGGTGGCGGGGGGCTGTTCGGCTTTGGCTACGAACTGCACCATCGTAATTTCCTGTTCTCCGTCGGACCGGAACTGCGCTTCTTCTCTTCGAGGAACAATATCTCCTATTCGGCAGACGTGGTGCGGGACGACTACGCTTCCATTACGCAGCATTATCTGTTGGACGACTATCGCGAAACCCAATCGGTGGGGCAGGTGATGCTGCCGGTTATGTTCGGTGGCGATTTCGAACGATATTATTTCCTGGCAGGGGCTAAAATAGGCTATACTTTTATGGGCAATTTTACCCAACGCGGGGGGCTTACTACCTATGTTACAGAGCATCTGGCGATTGACGACTGGCTCAACCAGCCGGCTCACCAATGGCAGACGGCGGAGAATATAACCGACCATACATTGTATAGGGGCGGAAACAAGGGAAAGAACAGTTGGGGACTGGATGCTACTTTGTCTGCCGAATTCGGCATTAACCTCAATGAGTTTTTCCCGCAAGAGTGGAACAAGAATAACGAGGCTTCGGCTCACCCGTGGCGTATGCGCGTGGGAGCATTTATCGACTACGGTATGCCTATTCTTTCTTCCGCCGAAAAGAAAACGGAAAACAATCTTATGGATGTACCCCTGATTGACGAGTTGCATGGGACGGGCAACCCCGGGTATATGACCACCCGTTCACTTCACCAAACCGGTTTCGCCGACAAATCGCTCAGTTCGCTGCTCGTGGGTGTCAAGTTTACCGCACTTTTCCAACTCAACAAAATCAAACAGCCGAACCCGCGTATCGTGTTCGTGGCTACCGATAACGAAGGCAGACCGCTCAAGAGTGTCGCATCGGTCGTTATAAAGAACGAAGACAAACCCAAACAGAAACCCAAGGTGCGCTCTCTGGGAAAGAAAAACACCGTTACGGCACGCTATGCGAAAGCCGACTACTATATGCTGGCACAGGCGGCAGGTTATCTGCCTTCTAATTTTGCGGGGGATACCCTCCGGTTGTCGCATACGGTCGATTTGGATACGGTGTATTTCCGTCTCATTCCCCAACCGCGGTTGGTATGCTATGTCCACGATGCGGAGACCGAACAGCAGATTGCCGGCAGTCTCTCCTTTGCTAGCCGCACTGCAGAGGGGCATAACAAGGATGTTACCACTGCGGTGGAGCAGCCTGCCGTTGTATCGCTCCACTATGGGGATAGTTTCGATGTCCGCATATCGGCTGCCGGATACCATAGCGACAGTGCTTCTCTGACACGCCTTACGGATACGGTGCATTACTACTTGCGTCCTGTTCACCGTATGCGCCATGTCCTGCTCCTCAAACATATGTACTTTGCTACCGACAAGACAGACATTCTCCCCATCTCGGACTCCGACCTGAATATACTGTACAATTTCCTCACCGAGAACCCAAAAGTACGGGTGCTTATCACCGGGCATACCGACTCGGAGGGCTCGGAGGCACACAACCAGGTCTTGTCTGAAGGTCGTGCCAACAGTGTCAAAGAGGCTATGATTGAGCGCGGTATTGACCCCTCCCGTCTGGAAACAAACGGCAAAGGCGAGAGCGAACCGATTGATACCAACGATACGGAAACGGGACGCCAAAACAACCGACGTGTACAGGTTACGGTGTTGAATGCGCATGAAGCAGAAGAAGATATATGGTAACGATTATGACAGTCAGAAGAAAGATATTTGGTTGGATAGCAACAGGTGTACTGCTCTTATGGGGCAGTATGCCTGCTGCCGCACAGGTGTATAGTTGCGATTTCGAGTCCGATGCCGAGAATAGTGCATGGGTGCGCAACTATGTCAGACGCGCCACAACGTTGGAGAATAAATGGTATATCGGAGCCCCCGGCAGTTTCGGCACGCAAGGCAAAAAAGGATTGTATATATCCTCCGATGCCGATTCCGCACGTGCTGTGTATGCGGCAACAGGGCAGATGTTCACATTGGCATACCGCGACATCAACGCACTGACTGCCGGCACCTATACCCTCCTGTTCGACTATCGTCTGGCAGGCTCTGAAAGTGCCAAGTTGCATGTCTGGTGGCTGCCGCAAAGTGTTACCGTTGCTTCCGCCACGGTTGCTGCACCCAATTGGCTGACAAGAGGAGGCATACCGATTGCCACTGCACTGCGCAACACACCGGTATGGCAATCCTATAGTATGCAATTCGTCGTCCCCGCCTCGGCGCAACCCGGTCGGTTGGTTTTCGTGTGGGAGAGTGCGCAAAGCACCCCCGTTCCACCGGCGGCGTGTGTCGATAATATCCAAATCTATTCCGGATCGTTGTGTGCTGCCCCCCCAACCGATCTTACCTATAGCAAAGGTACTGTCAAATGGACCGGTAATGCGGCGCAGTATGAGGTATGTATCTATAATTCGTTTACCGGAACGTTTGAGCAGCGGCAGATTATCACTGGCAACAGTTGGACCCCCGCCCCCACTACCGAAGGTATGCTCTATCTCTATGTACGGGCTCTGTGCCCGGACGGAGGCTGCTCGCCATGGGTTTCTCTTTCGGAGTTTGTGTACGTCAAGGGAGCCAGGTGTATCGATTTCTATGATATTTCCGATGACCCTACTGCTACGGGGGTATGTTATACGGGCGATTTTAAAACGTTTGTCAGAAACAAACTGCAGGGAACCCGCCAAAAGGTGGATTTCGGATATGCCTCTGCCGAAAGTATGCATACCATCCACTATATGCAAGGGGAAACTGACCCCAACGTGGCAGAGAAAGGAGGAACATTGGCCACTATACCGGCCGGCGAAGTGGCATCTGTCCGTTTGGGGGCATACACCTCATCCGGACAGTCGGCACGGCTGGAATACAAATACCGTGTCTTGCCCGGTATGTCCGATTTGATGGAACTCAAGTATGCCGCCGTCTTACAATCGGGAGGACACGGCTCTTCCTTGACTGACTCGGATATGCAACCCACTTTGCAACTCGAAGTGCTTGACGGAAATGGCAACCCGTTGGATGTAGGGTGTACCCAGTTTACTTTTATGCCCGGTTTCGGAGCAACTGCCAACTGGCATTTCAACCCCAACGATGAAGAATACGGAAGACTCTATTGGTGCGACTGGACTACAGTTACCGTCTCGTTGCGCCCGTATGTGGGGCAAACGCTTACCATTCGGCTTACCGCTGCGCGGTGTTCCTTCGATACCCACTTCGCCTATACCTATTTTACACTCGGCTGCCGTTCCGGCGACTTGCAAGGTATTGCTTGTGGTGATTTCTCTACCGACCGGTTCGTCGCACCCGAGGGCTTCTCCTATCTCTGGTACAAAGAGACGGAATCGCGCGACAATCCCATCCTCAATGCACAGGGAGAAACCAACTATGACACGCTTCATATTGATGTAAAGGATACGGCTGTTTATATGCTCGAATGTCACAACTTGGAAGATTACAGTTGCTACTACGTCCTTACTGCCAACCCCAACCCCCGTTTCCCGAAAGCGAAGGCTGATAATGCAAAACAAGAAGTGAAGGATTGCCAACATATAGTAACCTTTACCCAGGACTCCTATATCGCCATCATCAACCGTCTGGATTATTCTGCAACACGCTCCGAAGAACCGCTGCAGGAGATTATATGGAATTTCGGCGACGGATCGCAACCGCTAATATCCGCCGATACGGTGCTGACGCACAATTATCCTCCTACTGGAGGCGATTATGTCCCTTATGTGGTTGCTTCTATGAGCAACGGCGTTTGTAAGGATACCCTTTGGCTGGATACCCTTCATCTGGCTAATCTCCTGAGTGCCAATGTCGATACGGTTGTCCATCGCTGCGAGGGCGAAGGATATGAATTGCCACAGCCCTCAGGCAAAACGGTCTTTGCAGATACGCTCTACCGCTGGCAAACAAAAAACGACTACGGTTGTGATGTGGAAAACTCTCTCCAACTGCGTTACCACGCCCCCGCACAAAGCACGCAAACCGAAGAACTCTGTGAGGGAGGTTATATCGATTTTGAAGGTCAACGCTATACCGAGACCGGTGTCTATGATGTACGTTTGAAAACGATCTATGGTTGCGATAGTCTGCTGCGTCTCAACCTCACTGTCCTCCCCCGACTCAGCGTGCAAGTCCCGGACACCCTTATCGCTTGTGCCGATGCGCCGTTTGTCAATCTCCCTTACCGGCATTTGGCAGGGCGGCTGTCGGGCGTTGCCGTACATTTCCCCGCTGAGGCGGTAGCACAAGGGATGGACTCGCTCTATGAGTTCCTCGCCGGCGACGAGGTGAATATACCGCTTGTCTCCAATCTGCGCCCGGAGGATTATGTATTGACCATTGATTTCGGTGCTCCCGATTGCCCCGCCGAACCGGTTGCCGTGGTGCTTCGTATCTACTATGCCTCATCGGTCATCGAGCAGAAAAATGACCTCATTGCACTCCTCAACGACCAATACAACGGAGGCTATCAATGGGCAGGCTATCAATGGTACCGCAATGGAGTTCCCATCCCGGACGCCAACACATCCTATATTGTGGTTGATGACAGCCAACTCGGCGACGAATTCTATTGCGTATTATTGCGCACCGACGGAGTGCAAATGCCCACATGCCCCATCACCTATGTTGGAGGCAAGACGGCGGCTGTCTCCGATGCCGCTTTGTCCGGTTGGGTCTATCCCACTATCGTAAAACCGCTGCAAACCATTCATATCGCAGGAGCCAAACGGCTGATGATCGTGGATATGTTAGGACGCATAGTCCGCGAACAGACACTCTCTCCTGCCGCCACATCTGCTACCCAAGCCCCTGCTTGCGCGGGTGTTTATTCTATTGTTACTGACCATTATGCTACAAAAATTATTGTTCGGTAAATATATTGTCCTGTTAGTGCTGCTCTGTGGGGTATTGCCTGTAGCGGCACAATACTACACCCGTTCCGGGCAGGTGGTGCATAGTATCAACCTCTCCTTGGCTGGAGGGATGTCTATGACCCATAGCCATTGGGCAACCGGTGCTCCGCTCCTGCAAGATAAAGCGGGAGCGGACGGACAAGTCCAACTCTCCTATGAACTCAAAAAAGACTGGTTCATCTTCGGACTCGGTGTCGGTTTCGACTACAACTATACCCGCCAGCATATCGACTCTTTTGCACATCTGTTCGACCGCCTTGACCGCGAGCAGGACCCCATCACCTATGCCTACCGATATTCCGACTACAACGACGAGCAGCAGCGCATGCTGGTAACCGTGCCTCTGTATCTCGGTGCCGCTATAGGAGACTATTTCTACCTGCTGGCCGGTGCCAAAGCGGCATTGCCTTTGCAGGCAAAACATACTACTGGCACAGTCCTCTCCACCGATGGCACATACCAACGATTTATCCATACTATCGAGGACGCACCTACCTATGGCTACTACGCACCCGACCAATACGCCTCCACACGCACCTATGCCGATGCCCGGTGGTATCTTGCGCCGATGCTGGAGATGGGAGCAAATTTTACTCTCAATAGGAGGGTGGCTATGCGCTTGGGTGTGTTCGCCGACTACTATTTCCCTTTCGGTGCAACGCACAACCTCCCCTTGGTGGACTACTCGGCGGTGGACAGCAATCCGATGACACAAAACAAACACAACCTGCAAGAGAATATCCTGTTCAATGCCACAACCAATGCCAACTATTGTACTAAAGCCGCCAACTATTGGACCGTCGGACTGCGCTGGACTTGCCGCTTTATGTTCCGGAGACAACCGAATGTCTGCCGCTGTCTGGAAATGTAACGGATAATAGAATGTCTATTGGCAAATTAAACCCTATTTGTAAAATATATTTTAACATTATACCTCTTGTTATACATTACGTAGAAAAGACGTAGAAAAGACGTAGAAAAGACGTAGAAAAGACGTAGAAAGAAAAGGCTTTTCAGCCGTGCTTGTTATGACTTTGTATTATTAATAATTAAGGCTTTTTTGCATTTTCGTGCTTTATTGTACGGGATGAAGAAAGCAAGTATTCACTTATAAAAAACAACCAACAACATGAGAAAACTTTTACTATCGTTTCTCGCAGTACTCTGCTTGTTGTGTCCTGCCAAAGCCGGTGTGTGGTATGCACTTGCCCCCGTCGGATTTGAAGACGGGGCTCTGCCCGACGGTTGGACACAGGAGAATATAGAGGGTACGGTCAATTGGCAGGTCGAAGGCGGACCGGGCGTCAGCCTCACGGATCCTGTTGGTGCTAAATCAGGAGACTACCGTCTGGCTATTCGCCGTGCGAAAGGAGCCACATCGGGGTTCGTTACACGACTGATTTCGCCCGCAATGGACATCTCCGAAATGCAAAACCCACAACTCTGTTTTGCATACGCACAAGTGGCTACATTCGACTATTTTGATACGTTGCGGGTCTGGTACCGGACTACCGCCGATGCACAATGGATGCTGCTTGAGGAGTTCACATCTCCCGTTCCTGCTTGGAAAAATGAAACGCTGCTGCTTGAAAAATATCTGCAAGGTACTGCCTACCAGATTGCTTTTGAGGTAGCCGACCATGCCGGAAAAGGCGTGGTGCTGGACGATATATGCGTACTGCAACCTTCGCAGTGCCAACAACCACAGTTCCAAATGCTGCAACCCTCCTCCCATTCGGCATTTATAGAGTTTGTCGCTGGAGGTACCGGATATGGAAGTCAGGCTGACCTCTTTGACCTGATTGTATCGGATAGCGCACTGGCAGACCCCGCTGCCGCACAAGCATCCCAAGTGCTCTATATGCAAAAGGGAATGACCGACAACTCGGTTACCGTCACGGGACTCGATGCATATACCACCTATTATGCCTATCTGCGTACCAACTGTGCCGATAATGCCTCCGGATATACCGAGTGGACTTCCACACAGTTCAAAACCTCTATGTCGAAATCGCTACCCTATGTAGAGAATTTCAATCAGAAGAGTGCTTCATCCACTTCAAGTTATATCACTATACCGGGCTGGACCTTTGCTACCGACATCGATAAGGCAAACGTGCCTTATGTTTATGCGGGTACTTCTTCCAAAGACAAACAGTACTATTCCGTGGACAGCACCTCCTATCTCGCATTCGTAGGAGACGCTTCTTATTCTATTTCACCGGTGCCGAAAGGCAAATACCTCTATGCCGCTACACCCGAACTGGATGGCAACCTGTCGCAATGTGAAGTATCGTTCTGGGGAACGGCTTATAACTATATCTCCGATGGGGTTGACAACGACTATGCGGCAGAACTCACGGTGGGTGTGATGACCAATCCCGCTGATTACACCACATTCACCCCCGTCAAAACGGTTACTGTGGAATCCGGCTATCAGTTCAAGCATTTTGTCGTTTCGTTGAGCGGCTATCAGGGCAATGGTAAGTATGTAGCCCTCCGCTCGGCGGCTGCCAAAGAGAATATTTTCTTTGTGGATAATTTCTCTGTAGCCGTTGCGGCTGCACCCGTACCGGAGGATATACGCATCTCCAATCTCCAACCTTCCGGCTTCGATGTGTCGGCTGCTTTGCACGGGGCGGATAGTTGGAATATCAAAGTCGCTACTAAGTATGTACGCAATCCGGCATCGCTTGCCGCTGCTGCCTGCCTCGTCAGCCAAACCGGACTGACTGCCTCATCCTTCCATGTCGCAAGTGCTGACCTGGCAGGAAAGACGGTCTGCGTATATCTGCAGGCTGTCAAAAACGGTGTATCTTCCGATTGGGCTTTCCCCGTTACACTGCGTGTCCCTACGGTGGGTAGCATCCCCCTCACCTTGGATATGAACTCCGACAAGGCGGAGTTAAGTCTCTATACTTTCAACAACGAAATTCATTACCGCTCATCGGCAAAAACTATCAATGGTATTTATTTCCCGTTGCGCTCTTTTGCCCATTATCCGACACGTTCCACCTCTTCGCCTACTTACAACGGTGGACATCTCAAACTGGAAAGCATCGACAACTATTTTGTATTGCCCTATGTGGAAAATATAGATTCGCTGATGTTGTCTTTCCGCCTGTCGACCGGATCTTGGTCTTCATCCTATACGTCATATACAGGACAAAGCCGTGTGGCGGTAGGTGTGATGACCGACCCCTACGACCTCTCCACTTTTGTCGAAGTAGCACGTTTTGATGGAGATGATACCAAGTATATCAAATGCGAAACTGATTTCCTTTCCTATACAGGCACAGGACACTATGTCGCTATACGGGCGATTGAGGCGGCTCAAAAGGGATCCTACAATACATACAATGCTTTGGACGACATCGTATTGAAGAAAATACCGGCATGCCGTCTGCCGAAAAATGTAGTGTCTGATCCTCAGGTATCTACTGCCGCTCTCTCGTGGGACGCACAGGCAATGACCAAGTGGCTTGTGAGCCTCTACGGAGACAGCCAACTCACAACATTGTTGCAAGACAGTGTGGTTACTGCGCCTGCCGTTACATTCGATGGGCTCTCATCGGGGAACACCTATTATTTTACGGTCCGCACTATCTGCGGCACAGACACCCTCGATGCGGAGGATACCTATTCGTTCACTACCTTGTTTGGTATTCCGTTTATGGAGAAATTTACTACCACCTCCATACCCGACGGATGGAGTAGATGGCAAGGACTGCTGGCTGATGTCTTCAGTGGAAAAACAACGCTGACATCCGTTACCTCTTATTGGAATTTTAACTCCCAAAGCAGTATTACAACCGATGGCTATGTGGCTTATATAAATATATGTTATGCTAGTCGCAAACATTGGCTTATGATGCCGGAACTCTATATCAATGCCGATAAGGATGATGCCGTGCAACTCTCTTTCGAGGCAGCATTGATATCATCTTATTCCTCTTCTACGAGAAATTCGGGTACTGACGACCAATTCGCAGTGGTCATCAGTACGGATAACGGCACTACTTGGACGCGTGCCAATGCTACCGTTTGGAACAATGCCAATGATAGCACTACCGATTACGTCCTCAACGACCTGCCGGATGACAAGATGCAAAAATATACCATCAATCTGTCCAAGTATATCGGTACCAAAATTCGCATTGCGTTCTATGCTGAATCTACTGTCTCCAATGCCGACAACTATCTGCTGATAGACAACGTCTCTGTCAATACGTTTGATGTCAACTGCCAGGGGGTCAAATCCTTGTCAGCAACTGCTCTGTCCGAAACGGAAGCAGACATCTTCTGGACTGTGGTGGGCGCACAATCGCTTCATCTTGATGTGTACGCCGATAAATCCACTGCGCCGTTATTCTCCGGAGATGTTACCGCTTCGCCCTACCGACTGACAGGCTTGACTTCCAATACACCGTATCGGGTGGTTGCGCACCAGTCATGCGATCTCAACGGAGATTCGCTTACTACCTCTTTCCGTACGCAATGTGGCGCATCTACTCCCGCTCAATTGGGTACTGTCAATTTTGCTGACCCCGATGCGTTTATGTGCTGGACAGTCGGTATCGGCGATACCACCGGTGTGGCGAATTTTACGCTGACTGCACCGGGAATTAGCAATATCACAGGTTTCGGTAAAGTCCTCTATCTGAAAAAACCGAAAAGTACATCATCTTCGTACTATGGCAACGACTACTATGCTATCCTGCCACCGTTAGATATTGATGATATAACCAAGTATCAGGTCGTGTTTGATGCCGCAGTGAATACCACCAAGGCGGATACAGCCAATGTGGGCAAACTCTATGTGGGTGTCATCACGGATCCGGCAGACCTTTCTACTTTGGAGATTACAGATACACTCACACTCCAATATGCCGCCGATTCTATGGCACTCAGAAGTTATGCCATAGGCTTTGACAATTACCAAGGCGACTATCTGGGGGGAATGGGTAAGTATATCCTTCTGAAGGTGGCTGCTCCGCGCGACTACTCCGATATTGCTATCGTGGACAATGTTCGCATCGAGGCTGGGAACGCCTGCCATCAGATACTGAATGTCGAGGTCTCGGATATCAAGACCGATGCGGCTGCTTTGCGCTGGACTTCCGATGCCGGTAGTGTACGGGTGGTTGTCTCGCCTGTAATGTGCAATCCGGATACGGTTTCTGATTTTATATTCGATGACATCATTGCCAACACCGGTTCCGCTACCATTTCCGGTCTTTCGGCGGGTACTACCTACTATGCGTATGTCCGGGCTATCTGTGGCGTAGGCGACACCGCACGCTGGTCGGGACATACCGTGTTCACCACCTCCTACAGCGTACCCTATGCGGAGAACTTCTCTGCCGGACGTTTGGCTTCCGATTGGGTTGGCTATAAGAAATCTTTCCCTGCCGGCTCGGACACGCTGGATATCTCATCCCTCGCACCTGTTACCACTTCAACGGCATGGTATATAACTTCCGTGCCTTCCGGTATTACGGGTATGGAAGACTACGCCGCACGGGTTGAAATATGGAGTAGTTCGTATGATGCACTATTCGTCTCGCCGGCTATCTCGTTGCCGCAACTCGGTAATACCGACACCCCCATTGCCGTTAGTTTCAAAGTGGCTAAGTCAAAGTATTCCTCTTCGTCTTCTGCTTCCAAGGTAAATGACTCAAAGGACGACAAGTTCTCGCTCATTGTCTCTACCGACGATGGCAAGACGTGGACGCGTTCCAACAGCACCATCTGGGCTTCCGATGGATCGGGCGACTACGACTACAACGAATTCTCGCTCAATGCTAAACGTTGCCGCGTGGATTTGTCAAAATATGCAGGCAAAAGCATACGTCTCGGTTTCTTTACGGAATCAACTGTTTATGATCCGGATACCTATCTGTATGTGGATAGTGTTGCTATCAACTATTATCGGCCTACTTGCGATGGTATTACCAATATCTATGTACTCACAGATTCCATTACCACGCAATCGGTATCCCTGTCAATCAAGTCCGTTAACTCCTCCGATACCATCGAGTATGTCTATGGCATAGATAGCGTGGCTTTCGCTACGGCGCAACCTGTCCATGCCGATTCTGCTTTGGTACATCTGACCGGTTTGCAGCACTCCTCTGCCTATGCGGTCTATGCACGTACATTGTGTGCCGGTGGTGATACTTCCGCATGGTTCGGACCGGTCTATTTCGATACCAAGTGTATGGCTTCCGTACCGGTATTGTACAATTTTGACGATACCGATAACCGCTACCTGCTTACGAGTTACTACAAGATGGAAAACTGCTGGGAAGTAAGATACACGGATAAGTATTATATGCCTTATTTGTTTGACAATGCGTCTTATGCTACCTATGCATATAGCGGTTCGTCTGCGCTGCGCTTTTATATGACGAGTTCTAGTTACTCCGGCAACAACTATTCCCTTGCGGCACTGCCGATGATAGAGGGGAACCTGGATACACTCCAACTCTCCTTTATGGCACGTGCAGGATATGCTACATCATCAGGTTTCACGGATGCTTCCGACACCTATCTCCACTCCGTTATGGTGGGTACAATGGATAACCTGAACGATACATCTACATTCCGCTTGATTAAAGAAGTGGTTCTGGAGCCTATCGCTAGTGGTGCTACCGTCTCAGACGACCCAACCGCTTTCTGGAGGCAACAAATAGTCTCCTTGGAGGGCGCACAAGGAAAATATGTCGTGTTCTTCCAGAAAAAAGGCAGCAAATCCAACTATATCTATATCGATGATGTCCGGATTTCCAAACGACTGGATTGCCCGATGGTGGATGCCCTCTCTGTTGACAGCATCACAGATACCCGTGCGCGTGTGCATTGGACCTCCCTGGCGGATAATTTCGTGGTTACAGTCGTTAGTGAGACAGGAAAGAATGTCTATAATCTGACGGATACGCTCCTCCTGCTTACGGATTTGAAATCGGATATGAAGTATGATGTCAGTGTGGCTTCTGTATGCGGTAAGGATACTACTTTCACCATACAACGGAGTTTCACCACGTGCATCAGCCTGCCTTTCTCTGAGGACTTCTCGGAAGGGCTGCCCGATACGTGGCTGCGGCTCTCCGGAGACATCCTCAATGGTAAAAAAACTTCTAAATCGTCTTCTGGCAGCGATTGGACATTCTCTTCCACCGATACCTACGGCATTTCTGCACCGAAGATGATGTGGAATCTGACTAAGGACTACTACGAGCAGAATTCTGTCTTGGCAACACCGGAGGTGCTGTTGAATACACCGGATGCGACCAACCCGATCCTGCTGAGTTTCGATATGGCGCTTACATCGTCATATTCTTCATCGGCACCGTATGCTTCCTCTACCGAAGATCGTAAATTTGCAATCTTGGTTTCGGAAGACGATGCGGCTACATGGACAAAGATCGACTCACTCGTCTGGGGAACGGATACTACTTTCGTACGGCGTTTCGACAGCATCCCGAATACAAGTACACGCTATACCTTTGATTTCTCGGCTTATCGCAATAAATCAATTCGTATTGCCTTCTATGCTTATTCGCCTGCCGATGCGGCTTACGCTTACCTCCATTTGAGTAATGTCGCACTCAAAGAGCAGAACCTCAACTGTTTGATGCCGACCGACCTGCAAGCAATGGATATGACGGTGGATAGTGCAACGCTATGCTGGAATAGCGATGCCGATATGTTCCAACTCCAAGTGGCTGCCGATGCGAAGTTCAATAAACTCATTGTTGACTCCGTACTGTCCGATACCGCTTTGTCTGTCGGTACACTCACCGCTAGCACCGCTTACTATGCTCGCGTACGTGTCATCTGCGGGGAAAATTCCTATTCCGATTGGACGCAAACCCGAAAATTCAAAACAACGTACGGAGTACCGTTTGTGGAAGAGTTCACAACTATCTCTACGGCTTTCCCTGCCGATTGGGGAAATTATGAGGACCTCACGCTTGACATGGTACTGGGTAAAGTCTCACCGTTTGACGGTGCTTCTGAAGGAACTGCGTGGAATTATAATACTACCTATAATAAGAAAGCATTGGAAGACGGACTGCACGCCGCCATAGAATTGTATTCTTCGTATTCTGATGCTTGGATGGTTACTCCGGTAATTGATATGACGAGAGTCTCCGGTAATTATGTGGTATTCTCTTTCGATGCCGCACTCACCTATTGGTCTTCCGATGCGGCACCTACCTCGTCTGACAACCAGCGTTTCTATCTCGCTGTCTCCGAAGATGGCGGGGCTACATGGAACAAAGAGAACCTCATCATATGGAGCAATGCAGCTCCCGACTCGGCTCAGTACACGCTGTCGTCTATTCCTACCGGCAATGGCAGAAACTACAAGTTCGATTTCTCGAAGTACGCAGGCAAAACCATACAAATCGCCTTTGGTGCGTATGCTTCGTCCAACGACAACCGGTTGCATATTGACAACGTCCGCCTCGAAGAAATGGAGTCCGTATGTTTCGGGGTAGAGGATGTACAGACCTTGGCTGCTATGACAACCTCTGCCGCAATGCGTATCGTGCCTTCTCAGTCCGACTCGGTATGGCAATATGTCTATGGTATCAGCGGCTTTGCTGTAGCCGACAGCCTTGCTAATTGTCATAATACCGATACCGTTGCCTTTACGCTCTCCAACCTCGCAGCAGGCACTTCGTATGATGTCTATGTGCGTTCTGTCTGCGCTGTAGGTGATACCTCCGAATGGCTGCCGGCACATACGTTCCGTACGAATTATACCCTGCCGCTCACGGAGGATTTCAGCACTGTGGATACAGCGTTCCCGGCTGCATGGACCACTTATAGTTCGCTCTCGCCGTCCTCTTTGTTCGCAGGAGGGTCGTTTGAGAACGCTACACCGTCCTCCTATGGTTGGCAGTACTCGGCTACATACAATGCAAACGCTTTCAGTGGCGACAAACACGTCTCTGCTTCGCTTACATATTCTAATTCCTCCTATTGGCTGGTATCCCCGGTAGTGGATATGACCGATGTGGAAGAGGCATCTAATGTGGTACTCTCGTTCGATGTCGCACTTACCGAGCCTAATACATCTGCGCACCCGTCCTCCGCAGACGACCAGGAATTCTATGTGGCTGTCTCTGAAGATGGCGGAAAGACGTGGACACGCGGAAATGCAACCCTTTGGAGTGTATCATCTGCGGCTGACTACTCCATCGAGGCAATCCCGAATGGTGCAGGACAGTCCTATACATTCAATATGAATAAGTACATAGGTAAGGCGGTGCAAGTGGCTTTCGGCGCATACCAAGGACCTTCATATGGTTCGTATTATACGGATGAAGTGCGTATCCATTTGGATAATATCCGTCTTTACACCGATGCCAACCTCTGTTTCGATATCGATACGGTGCAGCAGACCAATGCGACTACCTCGTCTGTTTCGTTGCGCATAGGCGATTCGAACCGTGCGGCTACGGCATGGCAGTATGTATATGGTGTCAAAGGATTCAACAGGGCTGACTCCGCTGTACACAACACTGCTGCGCTCGACTTTACGCTGACAGGCTTGAACCCGAACACAAGTTACGATGTCTATGTGCGTTCCGCTTGTGGCAGAAACGACACTACGGCGTGGGTCGGACCGTTCGCTTTTGCTACGGCATACCTCCTGCCCTTCAACGAGGACTTTGCCGGCATCGCCACCACAATGCAAATGCCGGACAACTGGCTCGCTTATTCTGATAAGTCGCTGACCGTCTCGGCTCTCTGCAATGGAACGAAATCTTTCGCTGCGGAAACACCCCTTGCTTCGTCAGGTAGCACCACTAAGTGGGGATACCATTCTTCGTACACCAAATATGGCTTCGCCGCTGACGAAAATCATATCGGGGTAGAACTCTGGTCTTCTTGCTCCGGCTCGTGGCTTCTTACTCCTGCAATCAACCTTTCGGCTGTTGCAGAGGACGAACTGGTGGTACTCTCTTTCGATGCGGCACTTACTAAGTATAATTCTTCCGATGCACCTTCTTCTTCCGACAACCAGCGGTTCTATATCATGGTATCCGAGGACGCAGGAGGCACTTGGAGCAAAGAGAATACTATCCTCTGGAGCAATGCTGCCGATGATAATCCACAGTACAATTTGTCGGATATCGCCGACGGAAACGGACAAGGTACACAGTATCTGCTGGATTTCTCCAAGTACAAAGGCAAAACCATCCGTATTGCCTTCGGTATCGAAGCGTCGGCAAACGACAACTACCTGCATATCGATAATGTGAGTCTGTACGCGGCTTCCTCTATCTGTATAGCTCCGGTCAAGGTTACGAAGGTCAGTGCTACAACACAATCGCTTACTCTGCATATCGAGACCCGAAATACGGATGCACAATGGCAGTATGCCTATGGGCTTGCCGGTTTCGCGCTCTCAGATGCGATAGCGAAGGCTGTTACCGATTCGCAGGATTTCACGCTCACGGGCTTGAAACATACCACCGACTACGATGTCTATGTACGCACTGTCTGCGGGGAAGCAGATACCTCTAAATGGATAGGACCGTTTGGCTTTACAACGGACTATGGTATCCCGTTCTATGAGGACTTTGCCGGTATCTCCACAACAATGAAAATGCCGGATGGTTGGCTTACCTATGCCAAAATTCCGGACTCTCTCCTGTTCAATGGCAAGAAATCGTTCGCTACGGAAACTCCGCTCAAAGTCAATGGCACTACATATAAGTGGGGGTATAACTCTTCTTCTACGAAGTATGCTCTGTCCGATGAGAACCATTTGTCCGTTGAAATCTCATCGTATAGCAACTCCGGATGCTGGGCGGTAACACCCACAATCGATCTGACTATGGCTGATGATGCCGGGCACATCCTCTTTGCTTTCGATGCAGCGCTTTCTTCTACTTATTCAACATCCGCACCTTCTTCGTCCGATGGGCAACGTTTCTATGTGGCTGTTTCTGAAGACGGAGGGGCTACGTGGAATAAGAAGAACGCAATCCTGTGGAGCAATACACCGGCTGACTCTGCCGACTATATGTTGTCGGAGATACCTAATAGAGCAGGTACATCGTATCAGTTCGATTTCAGCCAATATGCCGGTAAGGTTGTTCAGATTGCATTCGGTGTAATGGCAGAGAATAATAGTTCTTGCCTGCACATCGATAATGTACATCTCTATGCTGCATCATCGGTTTGCTTCGGAGTGAAAAAATGCACACTCAAGTCGGCTACTGCCACTTCGGCTACACTCGGCTTTGTACCCAATGATGCCGCTGAACAATGGCAGTATGCGTATGGTACGGCGGGATTTATGTTGAGCGGCAAAACACCGGTTCACCCTGTGGATACCACCGTGTTTACCATCAATGGCCTTGCGGCACAAACGCAATATGACGTCTATATACGCTCCATCTGTGCGGTCGGAGACACCTCCGCTTGGGCGGGACCTTATACCGTTACCACCGCTTATACCGTGCCGTTTGTGGAGACATTCGACGATATGGCAAACGTCCTGTTCCCAGCCGACTGGACACGCTACAAGTTAATTAAGTATGCAGACCTCATCGCGGGGACAAAATCGTTTGATACAGCAGAACCCTATACGTCCACGAGTTCATCGGAGAATGTTTGGGGGTACAACTCGTATAACAAAAATGCACTGGAGGATGCCAATCATATAACCATTGAGTTATATGATGATTACTCCGACTCTTGGATGCTCTCCCCTGTTATCGACCTCTCTACGGTGGCGGCCAATGAGGCACTTGAGTTCTCCTTCGATGCCGCACTCACCTATTGGAGTGATTCTGTAGCACCCACCTCCACTTCCACACAAAAGTTCTATATCATTGTTTCAGAAGACGGAGGATCTACATGGACTGCTGCGAACACCACCACATGGGGCGAAACCGGTTCCAACTATCTGCTCTCTTCCATACCGGAGGGGGCGGGTACATCCTACGAATTCGATTTCTCGAAGTATGCCGGCAAGACTATCCGAATAGCCTTTGGTATAGAGGTTGAGGAGAACCACAACCGTTTGCACTTGGATAATATCGCGCTCAAGCGCATCGTTACCCGAGACTATACGGCTACTGCCTGCAACTCAACCGATTATATGGACGACTATTTCTTTATCGCACAACAAGACTTGGTTTTGGGGAACACTACCTATACAACCAAAGTTCCCGGTACAGAAAATGCACCCGATACGGTTGTTAGCCTCACGCTGAATGTATATCCCGCCGTGCGTGTCCAACTCCGCGACACTATCTGCGAGGGATACCGCTACAACAACTATGGCTTCGATTTTATCGCAAAGAACTCTGCGGTTGTGCCGCTGGTGTTGACTTCGGTCAATGGATGCGACAGTATTGTCGAACTGAGTATCGAAGTGATACCGACACGCAGAAACGATACCACCATTATGGCGTGCCAAAGTTATACCTACCAAGGCGAGACCTACTACTCCGACAAGGTCTTTGTCGATACACTCGCTTCGGCTTTGGGCTGCGATAGTATCGTGCGTACCTTCCTGCGTATCTCTACTACCGGAGATGCCAAGACTATGTGGCGCACATCTGTATGCCAAGGCGACTCCTACAACGATGAAGTCTTTAGTGGATTGACTACTGCAGGTATCTATACCCAAACCGTTCAAAACGCTTACGGGTGCGATTCTACGGTTACGCTCCATCTCTTGGTCGCTGACGCCAAAGGGGCTGTCTATGATACTATCCGGCAAACCGACCTGCCTTATTTCTACGAGGGAGTAGAATTCCTCGGAAAAAATACCAAGGTCGGGGATTACCGGCACGATGTACAATCCTCGTGTGGACAGGTTACGCTCTTTATGCATGTCTATCTGGAGACGGCTATTGCCAACACATCCGTGCATACATTGCATCTCACGCCTAACCCCGCTAAAGTAGGAGAACCCGTACAAATCGTCTCGGATATCCCTTGCGGTAAGGATTATACTGTCTCTGTATTCAGTTCTATCGGACAACTGGTTTATCATAGTCGCCAACCGATGACATATCTGCCGGGCTTCCACACCGCAGGTATCTATACGGTACGCATCGTCAATGCAGGCGTCGTCTATCAAACCAAACTGCTGGTGCAATAACCACCGCCCTGCAGACGTTGTTTATCAAACCAAACTGCTGGTGCAATAACCAACGCCCTGTATAACTGAAACATTCCGAAAGGAGGCTGCCGAACACATATCGGCAGCCTCCTTTTTTTGGTGGGAGACGACGCGGCTCG
>DKEG01000015.1:32903-33050 GCA_002452095.1 Bacteroidales bacterium UBA6828
CTTGTTAGACACCCTCTTTTTCATCTCAATCTGTTTGAATTTTCCCGCTCCCCCGAAACCTTAGGACGTAAAACCGGATATATGCAACCGAGTATATGCAACCTATCATGCTATATCCTCGTGCCGTCAGGTCTATGTCATTCGTAT
>DKEG01000015.1:33092-42343 GCA_002452095.1 Bacteroidales bacterium UBA6828
ATGTGATTCGTATGTGATTCGGCAGTTTTTTACAGGCGTTTACCTATGAGTTGGCACCAAGTCCCACCGGGGACGCGGACGCCTCGTCCGCGGTAATTTCGGAGCGCACAAGTATGGGAGACGTGAAGCGAAAGCCTGTGGCTTGAGCAGAACTCCTTATTGTCTCGCGTCGTTATCGGCTTCGTCGAACCACATATACGTTTATTGTGACCTTTTGATAGTACGTAATGCTATTTTTGAGAACTATTGCGCTGTTTTTCCATTGTTCCGTTACTATTTTGATGCGGTTGCCCTGGGTTAATTACCCTGTTCGTTGCATATCTGCTTTTTTTTTCGTAACTTTGCACCCTTAAATGTAACTGATTTATTTCTGTATAGCCATAATGGCATATCTTTCCGCCGTAGGCGAATAAGATTTATGGCAATTTAATGGATGCAAGAATAAAGATTTACTTAGATTTCTTGCCGCTGTGCAGCAAAGGAGTTTTTGTATCGAATTCACATTAACTATTGCAATATGTTTGATAATCTTAGTGAACGATTGGAACGCTCTTTCAAGATCCTGAAGGGCGAGGGGCGTATTACCGAAATCAATATCGCGGAGACCGTCAAGGACATCCGCAAGGCGTTGCTTGAAGCCGATGTCAACTACAAGACGGCGAAGCAGTTTACCGACCAAGTCAAGGAAAAAGCCCTCGGACAGAATGTCATTACTGCTGTCCGCCCCGGGCAATTGATGGTCAAGATTACACACGACGAACTTGCAGCACTGATGGGCGGCGAGGCTGCAGACATCAACCTCAAGGGCACACCTGCCGTCATCCTGATGTCGGGTCTCCAAGGTTCGGGTAAGACCACTTTCGCTGCCAAATTAGCCAACTATCTCCAGACCAAGAAAGGCAAACGGGTAATGTTGGCGGCTTGCGACGTCTATCGTCCTGCGGCTATCGAGCAGTTGCGCGTCCTCGGCGAGCAGATCAATGCCAAGGTCTATACCGGGGAAACGGAGACCAACCCCGTCAAGAAAGCGCAGAACGCCATTGCGGAGGCGCGTAAGTTCGGCTACGATGTGGTTATCATCGATACCGCCGGCCGTCTCGCTGTTGATGAACAGATGATGCAGGAGATTGCGGCTATCAAACAGGCTGTCCAACCGTCTGAGACACTCTTTGTGGTCGATGCTATGACAGGTCAGGACGCAGTCAATACTGCCAAGACGTTCAACGACCGTATCGATTTCGACGGCGTCGTTCTTACCAAACTTGATGGCGATGCCCGTGGTGGTGCGGCTCTCTCTATCCGCTCGGTGGTCAACAAGCCGATTAAGTTTATCGGTACCGGCGAGAAAATGGACGCACTCGATGTGTTCCATCCCTCGCGTATGGCAGATCGTATCCTCGGTATGGGTGATGTGGTCAGCCTTGTGGAGCGGGCGCAGGAGCAGTACAACGAAGAGGAAGCACGCCGTATTAGCAAGCGTATCGCCAAGAACCAGTTTGATTTCAACGATTTCCTTGCCCAACTCAACCAGATAAAGAAAATGGGCTCGATGAAAGACCTTATGGGGATGATCCCCGGTATGGACAAGGCACTCAAAGGCGTAGAGGTGTCCGATGATGCGTTCAAGCCAATCGAAGCCATCATCTCCTCTATGACCCCTGCCGAGCGTGCCAACCCCGCTTTGCTCAACGGCTCACGCAAAGAGCGTATCGCCAAAGGGTCGGGTACAACCATCGTAGAGGTAAACCGATTCCTCAAGCAGTTCGACCAGACCAGCAAGATGATGCGCAAAGTACAACAAATGCGCCGCAGATAAGCAATTTGTAAATCGGGAAATTTGTAAATTAGAAAATGCCAATTTACAAATTTACACACTTACAAATTTACAAATTTATCCTATGGATATACTTGATAAAATAGAGGGTCTCGAAGCCAAGTTTCACGAGGTGAGCCTGCTTATTACAGACCCCGCAGTCATTGCCGACCAAGCGCGTTATGTGCGACTCAATCGCGAGTACCACGACCTCGAGCGTGTCCTCTCTTCGGCAGAGAAATACAAGAAAGCCCTCTCTGACCTCAACGAGGCGAAGCAACTCTTTTTCAATGAGTCCGACCCCGAACTCAAGGAGATGGCACGTGCCGAAATAGACGACCTAGAACCGCAGATACCTGCTCTCGAAGAGGAGGTCAAACTGATGCTCCTTCCCCAAGACCCGGAAGACAGCAAGAACGTGGTGATGGAGATACGTGGCGGTACGGGCGGCGACGAGGCAGCCCTCTTTGCGGGCGACCTCTTCCGTATGTACACCAAGTATTTCGAACTCCACGGCTTCAAATATACCGTTTCATCGTTCTCGGAAGGTGCTGTGGGCGGGTACAAGGAGATAATCTTCAATGTTACGGGGCAGAACGTCTATGGCACGCTCAAATACGAGAGTGGGGTACACCGTGTGCAGCGGGTACCTGCCACCGAGACCCAGGGGCGTGTCCATACTTCCGCCGCTACCGTGGCGGTCCTGCCCGAGGCGGATGAGTTCGAAGTGCATATCAACGAGGGCGAAATCAAATGGGAGACCTTCCGTTCAGGCGGTGCCGGAGGGCAGAACGTGAACAAGGTCGAATCGGGGGTGCGCTTGCGCTACAACTGGAAGAACCCCAATACGGGCGAGGTGCAGGAAATCCTCATCGAGTGTACCGAAACGCGCGACCAACCTAAAAATAAGGAGCGAGCCCTCGCACGCCTGCGCACGCAAATATATGACAAGGAGCATCAGAAGTATATCGACGACATCGCTGCTCGCCGTAAGACTATGGTCTCCACGGGCGACCGTTCTGCCAAAATACGCACCTACAACTATCCCCAAGGGCGTATTACCGACCACCGCATCGGTTATACGGTCTATAACCTCCAAGCCTTTATGGACGGTGATATCCAGGGCGTCATCGAGGCTCTACAGGTTGCCGAGAACGCCGAGCGCCTGAAAGAAACCGAGTTATAACGTGCAACCACTAATAATGTTGCCCTGCAAACCATAAACGCGCAAGCCATAAATGTTCGCTCCGCGAACCACTGACACGAAGTTAAAATGTATCTCTTCTATACTCCCGATATAGCCGTATCGCATTGCCTCTCCGAGGAGGAATCCGGGCATTGCGTGCGTGTCTTGCGCTATGATCGTGGCGACACTATCCTGCTTACCGACGGGCGTGGTACTACCTATACGGCACGTATCACCAACCCGCACCCCAAGCATTGCGAGTTTGAAATTGTCAGCAGTGAGCAGCAACGCAAATCGCACCCGTTCCATCTCCATATCGCTATTGCCCCAACCAAGAACGTGGAGCGTCTCGAGTGGATGGTTGAGAAATGTACTGAGATAGGTATTGACGAGATAACACCCCTGCTTTGCCGTTTCTCCGAGCGCAAGACGCTGCGCACCGACCGTCTGGAGAAAATCATCCTTTCTGCCGCCAAACAGTCCCTTACGCCTTATCTGCCGGTATTGCACGAACTGACTGATTACGATACGTTTATGCGTGAGTATGCCGCATGTTGTCATCAGGAGACCGACAAGTTTATCGCCCATTGCTACAAGGAAGACAAGCGTCTCCTCAAAGACCTGATTGTCCGCGGGCGTGATGTATTGGTGCTGATTGGACCTGAGGGCGACTTTTCTGAACAAGAGGTGCAAACCGCCCTTGCAGAGGGGTTCCGTCCCGTTAGTCTCGGCAACTCCCGTCTTCGTACGGAGACTGCCGGTGTCGTCGCTTGCCACACTGCTATTCTGCTCAATGAGAATAGTATCGGTTATGCCGCCGTAGGCGAATAAGATTTATTGTAATGAAAAAATCCTTTGCCATAAGATTTCTTTAGATTTCGCTTGCGATAGCAAGCAGGAGTAATAAACAATGGATAAGTTAATCGCATTGGATACACAATGGCTCGTCGCCATCAACGGTTGCCACGCCCCTTGGGCGGACACGCTGATGTGGTATATCTCCAAGAGTACCACGTGGATTCCATTGTATGCTCTGCTTTTCGGATTGATCATTTGGCGTTATGGAATACAGCCTTATAAAGCAAGCAAAACTAATTGTGCATCGTGCATTGTGCATTGTGCATTGATCTTTCTTGCTTTTGCCCTTGCAGTCGGTGCGGCGGACTATATCTCTTCCGGTATCATCAAGCATGCCGTTTGTCGCCTCCGCCCTACCCACGAGCCTGCTCTTGCGGGGACGCTCCATATCGTCCGTGGTTACACGGGCGGGATGTATGGCTTTGTCAGCAGTCATGCCGCCAATACAATGGCGTGTGCGCTGCTTTTTTCATTAGTGTATAGAAACAAAGCAGCCACCTGCGGCTTGGTGCTTTGGGTGGCTCTTAACTGCTATAGTCGTATGTATCTCGGGGTGCATTACCCCTTGGATATCCTCGGCGGACTCGTTGTCGGAACGCTTACTGCCTTACTTGCGTACGCTCTTCTGCAATGGGCTGTCGGGCGGGTATCGAGCAGGCACTCGTTTTCGGCATCCGTCCAAAGGGTGTCTGCGGGCGGCGGGGACCCTGTAACTGGTGGTTCATAAACCGCTCGTACTGCTCCTTGCTCAGTATATGCTCCAGTTCGGCATACAACTGCTGCAAGCGGCTCAGGTCTTCGGCACGGGTATTGCTCCTCAAGCGCATACGTGCGTACTTCAGGTGAAGCCTGTAGAGCGTGTCTATCTTTGCGCTGTCGCAAATGCTCAGTTCGCGCACAAGCATCTCGGTCTGCTTCTTGGCTACCTCCTCGGGCTTGCGCTGCGGCCGTTCCTCCTCGGGGGGCTGCGCTGCGGCATACAGGGCAATGAATATCAATAATGTATAAATAAACAGTCGTTTCATACCGCTTTCTACATAGCAAAAACTATGCCATTAAAACCTGAAATATGGATAGCACGGCGCCTTTATTTCTCCCAGAATAGTGACCGGAGTACCGAGGCACATTCGTCCCGTCCTGCCGTACGTGTTGCCCTCGCCGGTATCATCATCGGCGTGATGGTGATGATAATTACTATCTGCATCGTGGTCGGCTTTAAGCAGACTATTACCGATAAAGTGGCGGGTTTTGGTTCTCATATTCAGATAGTTAATTTCGATAACAACAATACCTATGAGATGCAACCAATCTTTGTCAGCGACTCTATGCTCACCGCCCTACGGGCTTTTCCCCATGTGGCATCCGTCCATACGTTTGCTACCAAACCGGGTATTGTCAAAACCGATGATGCGTTTGCGGGCATTGTTTTCAAAGGTACCGACTACTGGGATTATTTTGCCGCCAACCTTATTGAAGGTACGCTCCCTCAGCAACCCAACGATGTGCTTATCTCCTCTCTGCAAGCCGGTCAACTCTCGCTCCATGTCGGTGATGCTCTGCTCTGTTATTTTGTGGACGAGTCTGTCCGCGTGCGCAAACTGCATATCTCCGGTATCTACGAGACCGGCTTTTGCGACTTCGACCAACTCTTTGTTCTCGGCAATCAGGATGTTGTCCGTCGTCTAAACGGCTGGACTGCCGACCAAGTATCGGGCGTCGAAATCTTGGTGGACAATATCCGCCATTTGGACGAGGTGGCTGACAACGTCTATTTTGCTACGGTCAACCATGTGGATGCCGATGGTTACAATCTCTATTATGTCCAGACCCTCCAACAACTCAACCCGCAAGTCTTTTCGTGGCTCGACCTTTTGGATATGAATGTCGTGGTGATTATTATCCTGATGCTCTGTGTGTCGGGCTTTAGTATCATTTCCGGATTGATTATCCTCATCCTGGATAGTATCCAACTCATCGGGGTTCTCAAAGCCCTCGGTGCCAACAACCGTTTTGTGCGCTCTATATTCATTGCCGAGGCGGCAATGCTCATCGGCAAGGGCGTATTCTGGGGCAATGTCCTTGGCTTGGGACTTTGTGCTATTCAGTATTTTACACACCTTTTGCCCCTCGAGGCTGCCACCTACTATGTCAATTACGTGCCTGTCGCTTTTCCGTGGGGCTGGTGGCTGTTGCTCAATATCGGCACTATCGCCATTTCCTTGCTCGTTATGTTAGCCCCGTCCGCTATCGTAACCCGTATCTCCCCCGCCCGCATTATGCACTTTGAATGATTCAATGGGAGTTAAAGTGAAAAAAATGTATCCGATAATGCCTTTTGGTTAATTAGTGGTTATTAATGGAGAATAAAATATAAAGTTAACGGAACTATGACTTTCACCACCCCTGTCCATATTTCCCCCTCCCCGTGGCATATCGCTTACATGGATCATATCCTCTCACTTGGTTCCTGTTTTGCGGACAATATCGCTGCCAAACTCGCGGAGTACTATTTCCAAATCACTGCCAACCCTTTCGGTACGCTCTATAATCCGCTGTCTATCGCCAATGCCCTCTCTTTGCAGGAGGTCCCGGAGTTGGTGGAGTGGGCGGGTTTATACCATTCGATGTACCACCATGGGTCTTTTTCGTCTTCCGACCGCCTACAAACCGAGCAAAATGTCCGTCAGAGTATCTCGCTTTTGCAGCGTGCTTTCGCCGAAGCGTCGGTAGTAATCATCACTTTCGGTACGGCGTGGGTCTATGAGCAGAACGGGCAAGTCGTTGCCAACTGCCACAAGATGCCTGCCGACCGCTTTAGCCGCCGTCGTCTTTCGGTCAAGGAGATAGTCGCCGCATGGCACCCCATCCTTGCCGCCCATCCCGACAAGCATTTTATTTTTACCGTTTCCCCCATCCGCCACATCAAAGACGGTCTCCACGAGAACCAACTCTCCAAATCCACATTGTTGTTGGCAATTGACCAATTAGTAAATCAATGTTCAACTATGGGATACCCCATCTCTTACGGGGTTCCCGCCAACAATGTGCAACGGGGTGTCCCTGATGGGGGCGGGGGAGTCTTCCCCTCCTACGAAATCCTCCTCGACGAACTGCGCGACTATCGTTTCTATGCCGACGATATGCTTCATCCGAGTTCGGTCGCTGTTCAGTATATCTGGGAACGTTTTGTTGCGACCTATATGTCCGCCTCCACGCAGCAGGAGATGCGCCCCCTCCACCAACTCTATCTCGACCGCCATCATACCCTCTTGCACCCTGACTCACCCGCTTCCCGCACCTTTCTCTCACGCCTTGAACAAAACCTTTCTGCCCTGCGCACCCGCTACCCGTGGATTTGAAAAACATTTTTTTTGATACTGTGGGTTACCTTTGCGCTTTTCGTAATCATTATAAGTAGAAGCAAGCAAAAATGCATACCTATTTACAAACTAAAAAACAATAACGATTATGAAAAAGATGATGATGGCTCTCGCACTCTGCCTGATGAGTGCAACGATTTTCGCAGATAACCGCCAGGTAGCAACCGCTCTCCCCGCAGAGACTCCGACAGTAACGCTTACATTGGATGGACAGAAACAATCGGTCAAACCGACCAAGGCTGTGGTAAAAGAGGTGGACGAGAACCATGTGCAATGTGTCGTATATGCAGGCAAAGACAATGCTTCCGTGGTGCTGCCTATTGGCTTTGACAACTTGATGGGCATTGGTTATCGGGTGCTCGAAATGGCGCGCAAAATAAATATTATCTCCGAGGAACAGTGGCAAGAAGCGGTTCGCGAATACAATCAACTCGGTTGTCGTTCTTCATTAGTTCAATAGATATTATGACTGATACCGAAATCATACAAGCATTTCTGACCAATAATCAACAGGGGATTCGCCGGGCGTATGATGCCTGGCAATCCTCATTTCAATTGTCTGTCTTGTCCCGCACACATTTGGACAAGGATTATGTAGAGGACGCCTACCAGGAATCAGTCGTCCGTCTGCAGCAGCATATCCTGACCGGACGCATAACGGCGGAAAACCTGAGAACTTCACTCCTGACTTATCTTAAGGATATAGGTTACTATGTGGCTCTCGAACTGATTCGCGGCAGACGGGAACTTCCGGCAACGTTGCTACATTCTTCTACGCCGGACAACGATGACGAGAACGCAGGCGATTGGACGGATGCGGCGGATGAGCAGACTCGGCAACAACTAGCGGACGGAGTATATGACCCTATGGACTCCTATATGGATGAGGAACGCGAGCGAGTGGTGCGTGAGCAGGTGATGCGCATTGGCAAACCTTGCGCCCCGCTGTTGTTGGGATTCTTCTGGGAAGAAAAATCCATGGACAAACTCGCCGTGGAATTGGGCTATAGCAATGCAGATAGTGCCAAATCACAGAAAGCGAAATGTATGAAGAAGGTAATGAATTATGTGAAACAAAATCTGATTGCTCTCGGATATGGATACTAATTTTGATAACGAAAAACTGGAGAAGGATATTATCCGTGCATTTCAGGCACGCGGACTCCGCGAGCAGATGCAACAATGGGAAGAAGAAAAACGCCTGCAGCAGCAAAAGCGTCCGCTATGGCATCGCCTGCGCAAAGTGGTCTATCCTGTCGCCGTTGCGGCTATGCTCTGCGGCGTGATATACGCTGTCGTTCCGGCTTCTACTTGGCACTATGCCTACCGTACAGCGCAGCGTGAGTATGCGCATTTCTTCCGGCAGGAACCCGCATATCAAAACTCGTCAGAGGTATTGCTGGCTTTGGCTTCTAATAGTATTGAAGAGATTGGAGACCGCAACCAACACAGCCACATCCTCGGTCATGACGACCCGATGACCGAAGCCGTTGCCGAAATGAAGGTCGGACGATATCGTGCGGCACAGAGCATCCTTGATGACATCCAATCTGCTACGGATGAGTCCAACCCGCGTTATGATGAGATTATGGACGATGTGGATTATCTGTATGCGCTCTGCGAACTGGGACGCGGACAGCGTCAAAAAGCATATCGCCAACTTTCTGTTATTTCCGGTTCCCATAGCCGCCACGCACGTCAGGCTGCCGAATTACTGAAGCATTTTAAGTAATATATCCGTGCTATCCGGGTACAGAAAAAGTTGACTCGAAAAAGTCTGAGGAGAAGGATAGTTATCGGGAGTCTCTGCGGCATAATCTCGAAAGAATATGAGTTACGCACAGGAATAATGGACTTGCGACATTGAAACTCGTTGTACGAGTTTAGGTCGCAAGTCCATTATTTCTCTCTGTCTTAGGAGTTCTACTCAAGCCACAGGGATTCGTGTTGCTTCGGTACTCGGTGCGCCAGTGGCGCATAACGACGCGGGACGCGTCGTCTCCCATACATAGCA
>DKEG01000015.1:42348-58295 GCA_002452095.1 Bacteroidales bacterium UBA6828
CATACGGTTTGTGCCAAACCGACCGCGGACGAGGAGAGCACCCCGCCACGTCCACGGACTTGCGGGGACCCCGCAGGGCGTCCGCGTCCCCGGCGGGAGGTGGTGGTAACTTAGGGGTAAACACGGGGGTAAACACAGTGAAACGCGCTTTATCTACGGCTTTATCTACCGTTTATCTACCGTTTATCTACCGTATATCTACCGTGTATCTACCGTAGTGTCCGGCTTGTAGAGCCTGTGGCGGGGGAACGCAGATAGGGGCAAAAAGGGTAAAAATGGGGTGGGTATTGTGTATTTTAAGAAAAAGCAGTATCTTTGTGGGGTGAAAACTACATAATGTGCAACCACTAAGTGCAACCACTAAGTGCAACTACCAAGTGCAACTACCAAGTGCAACCACTAATGCGGCGTAGCCGTCACGGACGTGCAGTCCTAAACGTTTGCGCAGCGAAGCAGCAACACGGAGGACAAACCTTTTAACAACATATACTATGTACACCGAATTTCAAAAACATCTGCAGCAGACGCTGCAAGAGATTCGCGACGCAGGACTCTACAAGAATGAACGCGTCATCGTTACCCCCCAATCGTCCGGCATCCAAGTGGATAACGGTGGCAAGCGTATGGATGTAATCAATTTCTGTGCGAACAACTACCTCGGATTGGCGGATAACAAAGAACTGATAGAGGCAGCCAAAGAGCGTATGGACAGCCGCGGATACGGTATGGCTTCGGTGCGTTTTATTTGCGGCACGCAAGATACACACAAGCAGTTGGAGAAAGCCATTTCGGACTTTTTCGGCACGGAAGATACGATACTCTATGCGGCTTGTTTCGATGCCAACGGCGGTTTGTTCGAGCCGCTGCTGACCGACGAGGACGCGATCATCTCCGATGCGCTCAACCATGCGTCAATCATTGACGGTGTGCGCCTATGCAAGGCGGTGCGCTACCGCTATGCCAACGGCGATATGGCAGACCTGGAGGAGCAACTGAAGAAAGCACAGTCACAGCGTTTCCGTATCATCGCTACGGACGGTGTGTTTTCGATGGACGGCAATGTATGTCCGCTGGACAAGATATATGAACTGGCACAGAAATACAACGCTCTGGTGATGGTGGACGAGAGCCACTCAGCGGGCGTGGTAGGCAAGACGGGACACGGCGTAACGGAGCAGTTCGGTCTGCGGGGGAAGATAGAGATACTGACGGGAACGCTCGGCAAAGCCTTCGGCGGCTCGGTAGGCGGTTTCACGACGGGCAAGAAAGAGATTGTCGACCTGCTCCGCCAGCGCAGCCGTCCCTACCTGTTCTCCAACTCCATTCCGCCGATGATTGCGGCAGCCGGGCTGAAGACGTTTGAGATACTGACCCGCAGTAACGAGTTGCAAGACCGTTTGCACGCCAACACGGAGTATTTTGTGGGCAAGATGAAAGCGGCGGGGTTTGACATCAAACCGACGCAGTCGGCTATCTGTGCCGTGATGCTCTACGATGCGCGGTTGAGCCAGGATTTCGCTGCGGCTCTGCAGAACGAGGGCATCTATGTAACAGGTTTCTACTATCCCGTGGTGCCGAAAGGGCAGGCGCGTATCCGCGTGCAACTTTCCGCTGCGCATACACAAGAGCAGTTGGACAAAGGTATAGAGGCGTTTGTGAAAGTAGGCAAACGGTTGAAAGTAATTATGAATTAAGAATTATGAATTATGAATTATGAATGAGATGTATTGAGATTTTCAAGACGGAGAGTAGAAAATCTGAATTCCTAATTCTTAATTATTTGAAGTTATGAAAGCATTACGGAAGACACGTCCCGAATACGGGATTTGGATGGAAGAGATACCGATGCCCGAAGTGGGTGTGAACGATGT
This sequence comes from Bacteroidales bacterium UBA6828, assembly GCA_002452095.1. GTDB lineage: Bacteria > Bacteroidota > Bacteroidia > Bacteroidales > Paludibacteraceae > Colicola. The sequence goes on from DKEG01000015.1 coordinate 44,220, forward strand.
ACTGATCAAGGTGAAGAAAGCCGCCATCTGCGGAACTGACCTGCATATGTACAGATGGGACGACTGGTCGCAGAAACACTGTGTGCCGCCCTACACGATGGGGCATGAGTTCGTGGGCGAGGTGGTGGAGACAGGTCCCGGTGTGCGCAATACGAAAGTGGGGGAGCGCGTAACCGCCGAGGGGCATATTGTCTGCGGGCATTGCCGCAACTGCCGCCGCGGGATGGGGCATGTATGCGAGAACAGCCTGTCGGTGGGTATATTCGGCAAAGACGGTGCTTTTGCGGAATATGTTACGATTCCCGAGTCGAACATCGTGCACCTCAACCCCGCCATACCCGATGACTTTGCGGCGATTATGGATCCGTTCGGCAATGCCACGCATACAGCATTGGCATTTCCGCTGCTGGGCGAGGATGTGCTGATTACGGGAGCCGGTCTGATCGGTACGATGGCGGCTGGTATATGCCGCTATGCGGGGGCGAAACATGTGGTGGTGACGGACATCAATCCGCTGCGCTTGGAGATAGCCAAGAAGATGGGTGCGACGCTCACGGTGGATGGTTCGAAAGGCGAGACGGTAGAGGCCGCTATGAAGCAACTCGGTATCCGCGGTTTTGATGTGGGACTTGAGATGTCTGGTGCGCCGTCGGCGTTCAACGATATGATACAGCATATGTACAAAGGTTCGAACATCGCCCAACTCGGTATCCTGCCTTCGAATACGCAGGTCAACTGGTCGGACGTGATATTCAATGCACTGACTATCAAGGGTATCACGGGTCGCCGTATGTGGGAGACATGGTATCAGATGGAGCAGATGCTGCTGGGGGGGCTCGACCTCAGTCCGGTGATTACCCATCATTTCAAGTTCGACGACTTCCAAAAGGGCTTCAATGTGATGGAAAGCGGGCAATGCGGCAAGGTGCTGCTGGAGTGGTAAAAACAAGAATCAGTGCATAGAATTTCCTTCAAGTGGGGGATTCTATGCCTGTTTATATACAATTATGAGAAAATTTTTTGCGTGCATAGCATTACTGCTTTGTGTCCTGCTTGTGCAGGCAGAGCAGAGCAACGGGCTGATTGAGTACAAGTTAGACAACGGTCTGACGGTAATGTTGTGGGAGGACCACGACCAACCCGATGTGCAGGGCTGGACGGTTACGCGTGTGGGGTCAATAGATGAACCCGAGACGGCGACGGGTCTGGCACACTATCTGGAACATATGCTTTTTAAGGGTACTGACCGTATCGGAACACTCGATTGGGAGAAAGAACGCCCGCTGTATGAACACGTGATAGCATTGTACGACACGCTGGCTATGACCGAAGACCCAAAGAGCCGTGAGGCTATACAGACTCGTATCAACAAGGTATCGTGCGAGGAAGCCCTCTATTCGGCTACAGACGAGTTTCCCAACTTGATACAGAGCATAGGTGGCGAGGGGCTGAATGCTTTTACCTCCTACGATGAGACGTGTTTTATGAACTCATTCCCCGGTTATCAGTTGGAACGTTGGCTCACACTCTATTCCGACCGGTTGATACATCCGGTTTTCCGCTCTTTCCAAGCCGAGTTGGAGAATGTGTTTGAGGAATACAATATGTATCTAGATGACAATTCTACGCACGTACAGAATTTTGTGAACGGGCATCTCTATGCGGGGCATGCCTATGCACGCGACATCATCGGTTATCCCGATGATCTGAAGAATCCGAAACTGCGCCGGTTGATTGAATTCTACGACACGTGGTATGTGCCGAACAATATGGCACTAATCCTAGTGGGGGATTTCAATGCAGAGGAAGCCAAGCCGTTGATAGAAAAGACCTTCGGGCGTTTACAGGCTAAACCCTTGCCGGTGCGCAAAGTATATCCGCAAACGGATTTTTCCAAAGATGAGCGGTTTGTTGCCAAGTTGGGCTATATGCCTATGGTGGAGATTGGCTATAAAGGTGTTCCGGCAGGCAATAAAGATGAGTTGTTGTTGGATTTTGTAACTTCGCTACTGTCCAACTCTATGCAAGTGGGCTTGTTGGACAAGTTGGTATTGGACAGCAAAGTGATGTATGCGTGGGCAAGCAACGATTCTCGCCGTGATCAAGGGCGTATCGAGTTGGTGGCTGTTCCCTATATGGATGCTGCTACACGACGATACAACTCACTCGCGGAAGCAGAAGAAGTGGTGATGACAGAGGTGGAAAAACTCGTTAAGGGCGATATAGATACCGCTTTGGTTGCGGCGGTGCGCGAGGATTTCTATCAGCAGTTCGACCGCACTTTGGAATACCCGCAGATGAAAGTGCGCCTATTGGAGCATAGTTTTGTCTATCAGCAGCCTATAGAGGAACTGTTGCAGCAGAAAGAGCAGGTTGCTGCCATTACGCTTGCGGATATTCAGCGTGTAGCCAAGCAGTATTTCGCCGCCCCGCGCAAGACATTTGAGATAGAAGAGGGCAATCCGAAGAAGAACAAATTGCCCAAACCGAAGATTCATCCGCTCACACCGCCTAAAGGAGAATCGGACTATTATGCCCATTTCGACACTATTCCCGCAGGGCATCTGGTACCAAGATTTATTGATTTTAACGATATAGACCAGGATAATTTCTACGATGGTGTATATGTCTATTGCACCCCAAACGAGCAGAATCATATATTCTCCCTGCGCCTGAAATACGGGGTGGGAACGTATGAGATACCTATGCTGGAATATGCTACCGCAATGATGAATATCTCCGGCGTGAAAGGTAATCCAGGAATGACATCGGTGGAGTTCCGCGCCCGTCTGGCACAACTCGGTGCCAAGTGTACGTATTCGGTTACGGACAACTATTTTCTAGTAGATATAGAGGGCAACGAGGCGAATCTGCAGGATATAGTCTCGCTTGTCAATCTCCATCTGCTTTTCCCAAATTTCAGTTCGGATAACGATGTGCTGCTCAACAATATCAAGGGGCAGGAATACTCTATGCGCCAAATGGAGCAGAAAAACACCGATATGGTGGCTGATGCGGCTATGGAATATATGCGCTATGGTGAAAATTCGGCATATATCCGCCGTCCGCCGTCGCAAGATGTGCTAGAACTGACCGGCACTCAGTTGGAGAGCGAACTGCATCGTGCATTGGATTATGAACTGGAAATCCACTATGCGGGTGCCTTACCGGCGTTGGATGTCAAGTCCGTTCTCTATGGTCGTCTGCCTATGGCGGAGCATGCACGCCTGACCAATTCACCCATAGACCGCCCGCAGAAACCGGTAGATAAGAATGCGGTCTATTTCTTGCCAGATGCTACTATGCAGCAGGCAAAGGTATATTTTCTGATTGACGGCGAGCCCTATTCAATCAATGATGCCGTCCGCTATATGGCGTTCAATGAGTATTTCGGTGGTGGTTTCTCGGGGTTGGTGATGAACGAGATACGTGAGAAACGCTCTATGGCATATACGGCTTACGGCTATTTCGAACGTCCACCCCTCCAAGGTCGTACAACCCGTTTTGTGGGGTATGTGGGTACGCAGTCCGACAAAGTGGCGGACGCTGTTGATGTGTATATGAATCTGCTGGATTCTATGCCCGAATATCCCACCACGATAGAGAACATCCGCACTATGCTGCGCCAGTCGGTATTGTCGAACAAACCTACTTTCCGCAAGAAAAGTGAGCGTCTGACGAGCCTGATGCGCTTGGGCTATGCTATCGACCCCGCCACGCTGCAAGTGCGGCAGATACAGCGGTTGCGGTTTGACGACATAGATGCGTTCTATCGCTCGCACGTTCAAGGCAAACCAGTGGCAATACTTATCGTGGGCGACCCGAAACTGATTGACCAAAAGCAGATTAAGGCACACTATGGCAAAATAACCAAACTAAGCAAAAACAAATTATTCAGTTACTAATCTATGCACAAAGCAGGTTTCGTAAATATAGTCGGCAACCCCAATGTGGGCAAGTCCACGCTGATGAACGCCCTGGTGGGCGAGCGGCTGTCGATCATTACTTCCAAGGCGCAGACCACCCGCCATCGTATTATGGGTATTGTCAATGGCGAGGATTTCCAGATGGTCTATTCCGATACCCCGGGTGTGCTGCACCCCAACTACAAACTACAGGAGCAGATGCTTGAGTTCTCGCGCTCCGCATTGGTGGATGCCGATGTTCTGCTCTATGTAACGGACGTGCAGGACAATGTGGAGAAAAATGCCGATTTTCTCGACAAAGTGAAAAAGATGGCTGCGCAGCAGGGCAGGTGCCGTGTGTTCCTTGTTATCAATAAGATTGACCTTACCACGCAGGATACCCTCGAGCGGTTGGTGGAGTTCTGGCACAGCCAACTGCCGGAAGCCACTATATTCCCAATCTCCGCCAAGGAGCGTTTCGGCGTAGCACAACTATTCGATGCCATCCGCGATGCTTTGCCCGAGTGTCCGCCGTTCTTCCCAAAAGACCAACTCACCGACAAGCCTGCACGGTTCTTCGTGGACGAGATTATCCGCGAGAAAATCCTGCTTTCCTACGACAAGGAGATTCCTTATTCGGTAGAAGTGGAGGTGGAGTCGTTCAAGGACGAAGAACCCTCGCCGCAACACCCCCAAGGGCTGATACGTATCAGTGCAGTCATCTATGTGGAGCGCGACAGTCAGAAAGGTATTATCATCGGCAAGGCAGGTACTGCCCTCAAGCGCGTCGGTACACAGGCACGCACCGAGATAGAGGAATTCTTCCAGAAACCGGTGTTTTTGCAACTATTCGTCAAGGTGGACAAAGACTGGCGCAGCAACCAATCCCGCCTCAAACACTACGGTTACGACCTGAACTAATGACGAATTAGGAATTGTTCCTCCCTGCTCTTTCCGTAATACACAAAAGCAGGCCGCCCGTTTCCAGAGCAGCCTGTTTGTGTGTATATATGTCTGTTCCTCAATCAGATACGCTCGAGGTTGGAGAGACGAATCCACCCCTGGTTGTTGCCCACACGGATATTGCACCAGTCGCCGATTGTCTCGCGGATATCCACTTTCGTACCCTCGTGGAGCGTAAAGAGGTCGGTACCCGATCTGTCGGGCGACGACTTGGCATTGACCACACCTTGCGTGATAATCGCCTCCGCACGGAGCGTATCACGGCGGTGGAGCGAACCGGCATTCACCCCGCTGAGGATGGCTACAAGCAGCAATACCCATGTGGTATGGAAAGCCGTTTTGCGCAGCCATATTGTGCGGCAGAGGAGGAACAAAAGCAGTCCTGCCAAGCAGATGGTAAACATAGAGACAGACAGCCACATCCACGTTTGCTCCGTGAGCAGGTTGCGCAGCGAGCGCACCCAGTTGCTGATAAAGAATGCCTGCGTGTCGGTGATGTTGTCCGTGATGCGCGATTGGGCAAACTCCAAGTTGTATTTTGCGTCGGAGTAGGTGGGACGCAACCGCAAAGCCCGCTCGTAGGCGAGAATGGATTGTGCCAGTTCTCCCTGTTTGAAACGGGCATCGCCGAGGTTGTAATACACCACGGCATAGTCTTTGCTTACACCCGTACCGGCATCGTCAATGATGGTTTGGTATAGCGCAGCCGCATCGGCATAGTTGCCTGCCGCATACTGCTCATTCGCAGCCTCAAAAGCCGTTTGCGCCGTCGCAGGAATAGACACGCACCATACGCAAAAGGCTATGGCACATATATTATAGAATAGTCGTTTCATATTAGTTTATTTGTTAAAAAATATAATATTAAAGTAGGTACAAATACCCGCTATCCACAGGGTATCCTCCCGACATCCACCTTACTTTTCTATATGCAATATAGCATCGCACCATATATAAGAGATGTTAATGAAAGGATGGGAGAAATTATAATTTCTGTTCCTCGAGTTGGTCAATAAGGCGGTTCGTTGCCTTGTAGAGGTCGTCCATTTCGTGGTCGGACGACGGTGCGTAGCGGGCAAACTCCGCTGTGGAGAGGACGTTGTTCACCTCCTTGATCAAGTCTTCGCCCACGCCTTTCCCGCGCAGGATAGACGAGATATTGTCCTTGTTGAGGTCGGCTGTAGGGATAGACAGACGGTCGCTCAGGTATGTCCATGCCGCCCGCTCTATCTCCTCATAGAAAGCCTCTTTCTGATTCTCTTTCAGCAGTTTGCCGGCTTTCTTCAGGCGTTTCTGTGCCACTTTGTTGGCGTGTTTGTAGCGCATGCGCGTGATGTCGGCATTCTCCTTAATCTGTTTGCGGAAGATAACAAACAGGAGCAGTGCTACACAGAGCGGAACAAGGTAGAGCAACCAGAAAGTGAGGCTGCCGTATTCCACCCATGCCGCCCGCTTCGGCTGCAAGGTTGGTACAGCGGTATTGATATAGCGGATGTCGGAACCTAACTGCTTGATATCCTCCTTGTTCACGTAGTTGTTCACCACAGCGTTGTTGCTCTGCTCGTTGGCACCTTTCTTTACGTGAATGGTATATTCCGGTGTGGAGAGTGTTTTGTAGGTGTCGTCCTGCGTGTCGAAATAGGAGAACGTAACAGCGGGTATGGTGTAGTCGCCCGATGCACGCGGAATAGCCAGATACTCAATCGATTTGGTGCCGCTTACGCCCGATGGGGTGGTCTTGAAATTGTTGGTTACTTTCGGGTCATACGGCTCAAAGCCCTCCGGCCAATCGACGGCAGGCGTCTTGAGCAGTTTCATATTGCCCGTACCCGTGATGTCGAGGCGGATAGTAACGGCATCGTTGGTCTGCAGTTCGGTTTGCGAGATTGATGGCGTGAGTGTGAAATGCCCCACGCCGCCCGAGAACCCTGCGGGTTTGCCGCTTGGCAGCGCGTCCACATGGACGGTTACGCCCGGGGCAGTGATAGCCCGGGTTACGTTGGTGTATGTGCCGAAGAAATCGTCGAAGATGCTGCGTACCTGTGCGCGGGTTTGCACACGAAGCACCGCCTCAAACGAAGCGGGGTCTATCTTGATGTCGCCCGAGTGCTGCGGATAGAGCAGGGTGCGGTAGAGCGTTGCGGTCTGGTAGTTGCGCCCGTTGTAGTGTTCGAGTTCGGTCTGTATCTCGCCCTGTTCCAGGTCTTGCTTGAGGAAGCCCGTGAACTCGGGTATCTTGGTATTGTTGGTGAACTGCGCCACGTCCACGCCCGCAAAATAGAGTTTGTAACTCAGGAGTATGGCTTCCTGCTCGTGCACGTGCGTTTTGCTGACGATAGTGCGGATAAACAGGTTCTCGCTGCTCACGCTGCCCGAACTGCTGCCCTGCTGCGTCTGTTGTGCACCGGTCTGACGGCTCGGCTGTTGAGTCTGCTGCGGCTGTTCGTCTTCGGGCAAGACGGTGATACGTACGCCGTTGGAGGTATATTCGCTGCCGCTGACCCGTATGCTCGCAGGGGCAATGGTGAATGTGCCCTCCCGTTGCGCCAGCAGGGTGTAGGTGTAGGTCTGCGAGAACGATGATGTGCGCTTCCCGTTGACAAACGACGTTGAACTGGAAGTGGAGGTGTATGGTCCTGCCAGAACATCAAAGTCGGGCATATCGGGGGCACGCAGGTCTTTGCTGCGCTGGTTGACCGAATAGGTGAGTTGGAATGGTTTGCCGACAATCACCTGCGAGGGTGCGGTGGCGCGGAAGACCACATCGTCTGCCCGTACAGTTCCTGCCACAATGCACAAAAGGCATTGTACTATACAGAATATCTTTGCTTTACGCTTCATTGTCTTTTATTCTTTGTTCATTGTTCTTTGTCCAAGATTACCAATCTTTCTCTACGCGGCGTTTCTGTCCCTGCCGGCGTTGCAGTTTCTCTTGTGTCTCCTGCTCGTCCTGTTCCAAAGCCTGTAGTATCTGTTCGGCAGTCTCTTTGTCCATCTTGGAGTCGTCCTGCTGCTCTTGTTGCTGCTGTTGCTCTTGCTGTTGCTCTTGGTTCTGCTCTTGTTGTTGCTGTTCTTGCTGCTGTTGCTGTTGCTGATCCTGTTGATTCTGTTGTTGTTCTTGGTTCTGATCTTTGTTTTGGTCTTGATTTTGTTGCTGTTGCTGCTGTTCTTGGAGCATCTGCATAGCCTTCACAAGGTTGTAACGTGTGTCGTTGTCTTTCGGGTTGTTGCGGAGCGACTGTTGGTAAGCCGCAATGGCTTTGTCGTACTGCTGTTGTGCAAAATAGGCATTGCCGAGGTTGTGGTAACTCTCGGCAAGTTGTTTCTTGTCCTGTTTACTGTCAAGCAGTTGCGCGGCTTTCTGATACTCGGCTTGTGCCTCGGGATACTTGTCTTGTTTGAAAAGCGCATTGCCCAGGTTGTAGTGCCCCTCGAAAGAATTGCCGTTTTTCTCCAATCCGCGGCGGTAGTCCACCTCTGCTGCGGTGAAATCCTGCTTGTTGTATTGCTTGTTGCCTCTGCGTATATCGGGGGCTTCCTGCTGTGCAAAAGCCCCTGCTGCACAGAGTAGTGCATTGAATATCAAAAGTATGCGTTTCATATTATTTCGTCTTTTTCTATTCGTTGAAGATGTTCAAACGGGTGAGCGATTTGTTTTTGCGGTTGAAGATAAAGAAATCTATCACAAGGAGCAGCAATGCCACCAGTACAAACGATTGGAATTGTTCGTTGTATTCGGTATAGACCTTGGTCTCTATCTCGGTGGTAGCCAGCGTGTCAATCTCTTTCTGCAGTGCGCGCATCGCGGTGTTGGTGTTGTCGCAGCGCACGTAGATACCGTTGCCCGCTTTGGCAATCTCGCGGCACATTTCCTCATTCAGACGGCTCACCACCACATTGCCTTGCCGGTCTTTGCGGAAATTGTTGGTGCCGGGGATGGGGATAGGCGAACCTTCGGGCTTGCCGATACCTACTACCATCACTTTGATACCCAATTCCTTAGCCCTAGCAGCCACGGCTACGGCATCGTCCTCATGGTTCTCGCCGTCGGTGATGAGAATAATCACACGGCTGGCGTCCGACTCCTCGCTGCCAAACGACTGAATGGCGGTGTTGAGTGCCGCACCGATAGCCGTTCCCTGCGTCTTGATGAGATCGGGCGTGATGCTGTTGAGGAACATCTTTGCCGATACGTAATCGCACGTGATAGGCAACTGGGTATAGGCTTCGCCTGCGAAAACCACCAATCCCACTTTGTCGTCCACCATCTGGTCAATCATCCTGCTCAGCATCTGTTTGGCACGGTCGAGACGGCACGGGGCCACATCCTCCGCCATCATTGAGTTGGATATGTCCAATGCGATAATCGCCTCTATTCCTTGCCGTTTCACGGTCTGTTCGCGTTGTCCGTATTGCGGACGCGCAGCAGCCAGGATAAGCAGCACCAGTGCCACCATCAGAATGGAGAACTTCACATTCGGTCGTACCCGTGAGGCGTTAGGCATCAGTTCGCTCACCAAAGCGGGATTGCCGAATTCTGCCAACTGACGGCGTTTGCGGCGGGTGTACCATATATATAGTCCGATGAATACCGGCACCACCGCCGGCAACCAAAGCATTTCTATATTTGCAAAACGAAACATATTTAATAAGACAGCCCTTCGGGCTAATGGACAAAAGACCGTTCGCTATGCTCTCTGAAAGAGCAAAGACAAAATGCCTTTTGTAAGTTATTGGTTAATCATTCTTTGTCCTTTGTTCTTCGTTCTTTGTCCTAATTGGTTACCGTGCGCAGCACAAAATAACGCAGGATAATTTCCGCAATCAGGCAGAGCAACGCAGCCGCAAGGAACGGCGGGAATATGTCGGTATGTTTGGCATACTCGCGCACGCGCAGTTTGGTCTTCTCCAACCGGTCAATCTGCTCATATATTGATTTCAGGCTCGAGTTGTCCGTCGCGCGGAAATACTGTCCGCCTGTTATGCTGGCAATGCGCTGCAAGGTACTCTCGTCGAACTCGCTGTCCATCATCATATATTGCACGCCCACGGGGGTCTGTACGGGCACACGCGCCTGCCCGTGCGAACCTACGCCAATCGCATACACGCGTATGCCGTAGGTCTTGGCTATCTCGGCGGCGGTCTGAGGGTCAATCTCGCCGCGGTTGTTGCTACCGTCTGTCAGCAGAATGATTACCTTCGATTTGGTCTGCGAGTCTTTCATACGGTTCACTGCGTTCGCCAAACCCAAACCAATGGCGGTTCCGTCCTCTATCATCCCGAATTTCACAGACTTAAACAGGTTGATTAGCACCGCATGGTCGGTGGTCAGCGGGCATTGCGTAAAACTCTCGCCGGCGAATACTACCAAACCGATCTGATCATTCGGGCGGGCTATCACAAAATCGGTTGCCACCTGTTTGGCTGCCTCCAGACGGTTCGGCTTCAGGTCTTCCGCCTGCATAGTACCGGATATGTCGAGTGCCATCATAATGTCGATACCCTCCGTCGATTCCGACGACTGGCGGTTGGTCAGTTGAGGGCGTGCCAATGCTATCGAAAGCAGTGTGATACATACCACACGCAGCACAAACGGCACATGTAGCAGATAGATGCGTGCCGACTTCGGCTGTTTCTTCAGTACCCGTGTGTCCGACATCTGCAAACTGGCATCTGCTTTGCGCAGTTCGTAGATATACCACCCCACAACCGGTATCAGCAGCAGAAGCAGAAATAAATATGCTGGACTTGCAAAAGTCATAATCTTGTCGTAGTTATATAATTAACGTTAGTTCGATATAAGCATAATTGCATACTTTGCCGCCGTAGGCGAATAAGATTTATAGCAATTTATGGATGCAAAAGCAAAGATTTACTTAGATTTCTTGCCGCTTTGCGGCAAAGGAATTTTTATATATTATATGGATATATATGTTCCTTTATTCGTTTGCAGTAGCCTCCTCTTCAGGAGTCTCCTGCGGTGTCGTCTCCTTGACAAAATCGTATGCGGTCTTCAGTGCACTCTCGTTCTCGTCGGGGGTAGCGGTCCACTTGGCGAATTTTACCAGGTCGGCAAGCGACAGCATCTTGCGCAGACGCTCAAACAGGTCTTTCTGCTCTTTCATCAGCGGTTTCAGTTCCTGCAATGTCTCATCGCTCGTCTTTTCCGTACTCGATACATCGTAGCGGCGCGAGATATATTCGCGGATGACATCGGTCAGTTCTGTGTGATATTCCTTCACTTTCCCGGCCTGCCAAATCTTCTCGGCTTTTATCTCGTCCAGTTTCTCCAAAGCCACTTCTTCTGCCGGGCGCAACGGCTCTTGTTTCTCCTCTTCGACTGTACCCGTTTTGTGCTTTCGGATATAGCGCACTAAATAGTAAATACCTACCCCTAATCCGATAATCAGCAGTGCCAATAGTATCCAACGGATGATTCCCCACCACCATATCGGGGCTTTCTGTATGTCCTTGATGTCGGTGATGGCAAGCGTGGTATCCACCTCAAACGGCTGTACCACATTGAGCGACAACGGCTCACTCCATATTGTATCTTCGCCGCTCACAAACGGCTGCGGAGCAATATAGAAAAGCGAATCCTTAAACGACGTAATCGTCAGATACTGATTTACTTGTATGCGTCCGTCGGATAGTGTGGTGGTGTCGGCTATTGTGCGATCGACTATCTCTATCTCGGGCATCAGCGTCTCGCCGTAAGCGGGCAGGGCAACCTGCTCACCGGCATTCAGCGTGGCTTGCAGGTGCAGGTCTGTCTGGTCGCCGATAAAGATAGTCGTCGAATCGAGTGCGGCTGAAACCACTATGGCTAATAAAAGGTTCATATTCAATTTTTGACCTCCCCAACCCCTCCATGGGAGAGGCTAAAAGAAAAGGTTAGAGTTAAATCATATCAAAATCCCGCTTTGTGAACCCCCTCTTTACAGGGTTCCCACAAGCAATGCGCAGTGGGATGTTCTTGAGGGGGCAGGGGGAGTTACCTGAATAAATTCATCAACGCCCTTACGTAGTCCTCGTCCGTCCTGATACTGATACTGTTGATGCCCGCCTTGGTGTAGAGCGTCTGCAGGTTCTCCTGCTGCTTGCGCCATGCTTCGGCGTAGTGGTTGCGCACGCTTGCCAATGCGGTGTCTATCCATATACGCTCGCCCGTCTCCGCATCTTTTGCTTTCAGCAATCCCATATCGGGCAGTTCCGCATCGCGGCGGTCGTATATCTGTATCACGTTCAGGTCGTGCTTGTGCGAAGCAATCACGAGTGGCGCAGCCCCGGTTTTCTTGTCGGGGGCGGCGGCAAAAGCAGGGTCTTGGCAGTCGCTGATGAGAAAAGCCGTGCAACGGCGTTTCTGCGCATTCGCAAAATAGTGCAACGCACCATTGATGTCCGTCCCCGTTGAGGTCGGCTCAAACGACAGCAGTTCGCGGATGATATGCAGCACGTGCGATTTCCCCTTCTTGGCGGGAATGAATTTCTCTATCTTGTCCGAGAAAAATATCACACCCACTTTGTCGTTATTCTCTATGGTCGAGAATGCCAGCGTAGCCGCCACCTCCGCCATCATATCGCGCTTCATCTGCGTCTGCGTACCGAAATTGCGGCTCCCGCTCACGTCCACCAGCAGCATTACCGTCAGTTCGCGCTCCTCCTCGAACACCTTTATATAGGGTTTGTTCAGCCGCGCCGTAACGTTCCAGTCTATCGAGCGCACATCGTCCCCCGGCTCGTACTCGCGCACCTCAGAGAACGCCATACCGCGTCCCTTGAACTGCGAGTGATACTCACCCGCAAAGATGTTCCGACTAAGACTGTGCGTCTTAATCTCTATCTTCCGTACCCGTTGTAGTAGTTCTTCTGAAGTCATTTTTGTAAGACAAAGAATTAAGGATAAACAACAAAGAACCAATCACTTGTGTGGAGCAAAAACAAAGAATGCATCACTATTACATTTTTATTCTTTGCCCATTGTCCACCGTTCATTGTTCATTGTCCAATTACGGCACTTGCACCGCGTTCAGCACCTCGGTAATCACATCCTCCGTGCTTACGTTGTTCGCCTCTGCCTCGTAGGTCAAGCCGATACGGTGGCGCAGTACGTCGTAGCATACGGCACGCACGTCCTCGGGAATGACATACCCGCGGCGGTGAATGAATGCATAAGCCCGTGCGGCACGTGCCAAGTTGATGCTCGCACGCGGAGAACCGCCGAACTGTATCATCGTCTTCAGGTCTTGCAGCCCGTACCCCTCGGGATTACGCGTCGCAAATACTATATCCACAATATATTTCTCTATCTTCTCGTCCAAATATACTTCGTTCACCACATTGCGTGCCTTGCGTATGTCCTCTGTCGAGAGTATCGGCAATACTTGTTTCTTCTCGCCCGACAGGTTCTGGCGGATAATCTGCTGCTCCTCTTCCTTGCTCGGGTAACCAATCACCACCTTCAGCATAAAACGGTCGGTCTGTGCCTCGGGCAACGGATACGTACCCTCTTGCTCTATCGGGTTCTGGGTAGCCAGAACAAGGAACGGATCACCTAGTTTGAATGTCTCCTCCCCAATCGTGATCTGACGCTCCTGCATAGCCTCGAGCAAAGCGGATTGCACCTTTGCCGGCGCACGGTTTATCTCGTCCGCCAATACGAAATTGGCAAAAATCGGACCTTTCTTTATATGAAACTCCTCCGTCTTCTGCGAGTAAATCTGCGTACCGAGTACATCGGCAGGCAGCAGATCCGGGGTGAACTGGATACGGGAAAAATCGGCTTTTATCAGGTCTGCCAAGGTCTTTACTGCCAACGTCTTTGCCAAACCCGGTACACCTTCGAGCAATATATGCCCATCGCTCAATAGACCGATAAGCAGGCTCTCTATAAGGTGTCTCTGACCCACAATCACTTGGTTCATACCAAGCGTCAAGGCATCTACAAACGAACTCTCACGCTCAATGCGCTCTTGCAGTTCGCGAATATCTACGGTAGTTTGCATAGTTGTATATTGATATTTGATACTGATTGATATCGATTGTATATTGATATCGATTGATATTGAGTTTTTTCAAAAAAAACAGAATGTCTTGCAGCACAAACAACTTTCGGGTACTTTCGTTACCCGTCAATCGGTATGCAAACTTTGTGCCAAACTGCTTCCTCCCATCCATACACCTCCCCCAACAGGGCAACCGCATCAAA
>DKEG01000014.1 GCA_002452095.1 Bacteroidales bacterium UBA6828
TGATGCGGTTGCCCTGATAAACTATTGCATTATTAATTATAAAATGAATTATCACAATGAGAAAAAACTATCTTCTATTACTATTGCTAATGTGTGCAATAATGTGCCATGCGCAGTTGATGGAGCAGAAAATAACTCTCCATCGTGGTGTTTCCCTCATTCAAGACGATTGTGGCTACACTCGAATATGTAAGAGTTAGCCAATACATAAAGGTGTTTCCCTCATTCAAGACGATTGTGGCTACACTATCAAATACAGATTAGGCGAATATCACATCACAAAAGATACTGTCAATGCCGAAGATGGAGACTATATTTTCTCGTCAATTGAATTCTATGATGATTACTATGATCGTTTGGACGAGTATGGTTTTCCCTCGTTGCCTTTCTTTGGAGTCAATCTCAGGGTTTCTTCTCCCGATGTCAATGTAAACATAAGCATTGCCGACATCCAAACCTTTGAAATACAGTTGGAACGTGATTTTATTCCTGCACAGATGTATGGTCCAACATTGTCTCATTTGGATTATGATGATGGTTATTACAACCACGATAATCATACGTGGTATTGGAACGAATATGATTGGGATTTGTATGCAATGCCTCGCAACTATGGTCTAAATTTCACCATCTATCCATTCCATTATGAGCCATCTACAAGAACGTTGACGATTGTCAAGTCTGCAACCTACCGAATCGACATAGAGGGATGCGGATTGGAGAAATTGCTTGATGATGACAATGTTATAGGCAGAACCGTTTTTGACAACTATATAGGGAGCGCAGTAGATTTATCCACAGAATCGGCAGTCAAGCAATTAGTTGACGAGGCGGTCTATCTAATCATAGCCAACGACAAATTGAAAGGGGATGAACTTGATAAGTTTATCAATCATAAAATTAGCAAAGGATATCAAGTAGATGTCAGATATTGTTCAAATGACACTCCTGCAGATATTATTCAATTTTTGGAAGAATACTACAAAAACAGACCAGATTTATTGTACGTATTGTTGGTGGGTACACCCGACTTGATTCCATTCTCTGCAGGTGTTAAAGATGACCGCACAGACCCTCCTACGGATTTAGAGTATGTTCTATTGCCTAGTCTTAACAAGAAACCAAGCAAGTTTAACTATGCATATTTCCTGGGCAGATGGCCGGTGGAATCAACTAAGGAACTAAAAAACATTGTGGATAAGACAATAAAGAACGAAAATACATTAGCCAATTATTCTCCTTCGCGTGTATCCATATTTTCCGGTGCCGGTGATCATAAAAACTACACCTATAACAATACCCGCTACATAGCAAATCTCATCAATGGCATAAATGGAATTTATCCATATCTTTATGACGGGAGAAAGGTTTCTGAAACAACGGCACAGACTGATATGAAAGATGAATTGTCAGGGCAGCATGATGCCTGTCCATGGATATTCACTTATTTCGGACATGGAGGAAAGCGATTGATAGGGGAGCCTTACAAGTTTTATTATGATGACATAGCAAATGTAAGCAATAGCAGTTTGGACTATCAACCGTTTGGGTTTGCTTACACTTGTTTGTTAGGAGATATTTTCTATAATAATAATTTCACACGCCATTGGATATATAACGAAAATGGAGGTGTTACAATGTTGTCATCGACAACTATTTCTTATGATCCCCCAAATCGTTATTTTTCCAGAAACACTTTCACCCAATTAAAGAACAGAATCAACCGTTCTATGGGATTGTTTGTGTATGGCGGTATGCAAAAGTTTTATACCAAATGCAAAACAGAACCCCGTTGGAGAACGGTAAGACGCTATAATCTATATGGAGACCCCAGCCTATATTTGTGGGGTATCAACTGGACTACGGGACGCCCGAAACAAGTAGCAAAGGACAGGAAAGAAGAGGCTTCAGAAATATCAATAATAAAAGACGATAAGGTCATCTATATTAATCAAGATGGTTGTAGAGTTCAATTGTTCACTGTCAATGGCATCTGTATTTTTGATGAGTGTACTAGTACTATTCAGACCAATGATATCGCCTCCGGACTGTATATAATCAAAATAACAACCAACGGAATGTCACATTCCGATAAAATTTATATTCAATAATTATGAAAGATATTGTAAAAATCGGAGCAGCCTGCATTGCGCTACTTTTATGCTCTTGCGATGGAGACAAAAACAATCCCGATAAGACTGTTCCATACATCAAGTATGGTTGGGATAATTTCCCCTTTGAACGAGTTGACTGCTACTTTCCTGAAGAGGGTACAGAGTTAAGATATATTTCTGACAAAGGTAACACATTCACACTAACCGTAGAAGAAATAAGTCGAGAGTATGAGCCACGTCCGGAAAGGGATCCTGTAGAAGAAGCATTCGGAGGATTTACAACTGCCTCGGAAATTTACTTTATTAGAGCAAAGTTGACAAATAATGCCAATGAGGATATTGTAACTCCTCGTTCGTTTGATATGTATATTGGGGATTCTAGAAAATATTTATCCATAGGATTAACTACTACCCAAGATTTATATATTGGGTTCACTGCAGAAAATAAGTCTTCAAAAGCGGATGCCATATTCCAGTATTTAGGTGATACAATTTCCTTAAAAGCCTATTATAGGGATAGATTTCATAGTGAAACCGTGGTTCCCAATGCCGCCAAGATAGTGAAAGGCAAGGGTATTGTAATGTATAAAACGATAGTCACCGACACGACAGAGGAGCGGGGAGGACTGTTTATGGGAATGGGCGAGACATGGACATTATTTGAATAACAGATAACTCTGATTCATATTGCAAGAGATTATGAAGAATCTTATAGCAGGTGATGGATGTTGTAGGCGAACAGATTGGATTGAAAGCGGCTGTCTGACAAATGCAGGCAGCCGCTTTCGTTATGTAATAGTATGTTTATGCTTGAGTTAGCATACGCTTACTTGTACTTTTTTTTTACAAAAGGGAGTCGAGGAGGGGAATAAGGTCGGATTTGCGGCAGGCACCGACATGGCGGTTGACGAGTTCGCCGTTCTTAAAGAACAGCATTGTAGGGATATTCATTACCCCGTATTCCTCACAGGTATCGGGGTTGTCGTCCACATTGAGTTTGCCGACCACGACACGACCTTCATACTCGTTGCTCAACTCTTCTATGATGGGCAACATCATCTTGCAAGGACCGCACCATGGTGCCCACAAGTCCACGACGAGGGGTTTGCCCTCAGCCAACAGCGTCTTGATGTTGGCATCTGTAATTTCGATAGCCATAATAGTTATTTATTTTGTAGTTGTTTGATAGTTATGCGTTTTTGCTGCGGGTGTGCGAGCAGCACATCGGTGAGCGGATCCTCGAGATAGGTCTGTATAGCCCGTTTGACAGGACGTGCCCCGTTCTGCGGGTCATAGGCTTTCTCTGCCAACTGTGTGGTTGCCTCCGGGGTCAGCACCAGTTGATGCCCCGTCTTGCGCAAACGCTCTTGGAGCAATGCCACCTCGATATTGACAATACGTGCGAGTGCATCGCGCGTGAGAGGTTGGAACGTGATGACATTGTCAATACGGTTGAGAAACTCGGGCGGGAAAGTCTTCTGCAACGCCTTGAGCAGCATCTGATTGCTCGTCTTGGTATCCATATCCGACACTCCGAACCCGATACCCGCCCCGAACTCCTTAAGTTGGCGCGTGCCGACATTGGAGGTTAGGATGATAATCGTATTGCGGAAATCCACCACGTGTCCCTGCCGGTCGGTAAGCCGTCCCTCGTCCATCACCTGCAAGAGGATATTGAAGATGTCAGGGTGGGCTTTCTCTATCTCGTCGAACAGCACAATCGAATAGGGTTTGCGGCGTACGGCTTCGGTAAGTTTGCCGCCGTCCTCGTGTGCCACATATCCCGGAGGTGCGCCCACCAAGAGCGAGACGGTATGTTTCTCCATATATTCCGACATATCGAAACGGATCACCGCATCGCGGCTGCCGAACATTTCCTCGGCAAGGCACTGCGCGAGGTAGGTTTTGCCCACGCCCGTAGGACCGAGGAAGAAGAACGTACCTATAGGGCGGCGTGGGTCGCGCAAGCCGAGACGCGATCGGCGAATGGCACGCACGATGGTATCGACGGCTTCGTCCTGACCGATGACCCGCTTGCGCAGAGTCTCGTCCATAGTACGCAGCCGCTCCGTTTCCGCTTTCTGCACACGCTGTACAGGTACGCCCGACATCATCGAAACCACGGAAGCGATATCGTCCACGGTGATGGTGTAAGGCTCTTGCGGTTCGTCGCCTACCGCTTTGGCACGTGCGTGCGCCCTTGCGCCCGCCTCGTCCATCACATCGATGGCCTTGTCGGGAAAAGCGCGATCGGTAAGGTAGCGTTCCGCCAGACTGACTGCCGCCTGCAAGGTTTCTTCGGGATAGACCACGTAATGATACTCTGCGTAATGCTCGCTCAGACGATTGAGGATAGAGAGGGTCTCTTCGGGGGTAGTAGGACGGACAACCACTTTCTGGAAACGGCGTTCCAAGGCTCCGTCTTTCTCTATGGAGGTGCGGTACTCGTTGGTGGTGGTAGCACCGATGCACTGCACCTCGCCCCGCGCCAAAGCAGGTTTGAGGATATTGGCTGCATCCAGCGAACCCTGTGCGTTACCCGCCCCGATGATGGTATGTATCTCGTCGATAAAGAGGATTACTTCAGGATGGCGTTGCAACTCCTGCAGCACCGCTTTCATACGTTCCTCGAACTGACCGCGGTAGGTGGTACCCGCCACCATAGACGCCACATCGAGGGTAATGATACGTTTGCCCGCAAGAGCCCCCGCCTCGTTGCCGACGATACGCAAAGCGAGTCCCTCTACGATAGCCGACTTTCCGACACCCGGTTCGCCGATGAGGATAGGGTTGTTCTTCTTGCGTCGGGAGAGGATCTGTACGACGCGCTCTATCTCCACCTCGCGCCCGACGACGGGGTCGAGTTTGCCCGCCTGCGCCTGTTTGGTGAGGTCGTGTCCGTACTTGTCGAGTGCGGTAGTAGCACCGACCTTGCCCACATTGGGTTGCGGGCGACGGGGCTTGCCGTCTTCAACATCACTCCCCTGCCCCATTCCTGCAGCGGGGGACTGAGTGGTGGTGTGCGGCTGGGCATAGAGTTCGACTATCCGGTCGTAGGTGATTCCCCACACATTTGCCAGATAGAGTGCGGCACGGTTGATACGGTGGCGCAGGATAGCAAGCAGCAAGTGGGCACTGCCGACAGCATCTGCCTGATACTCACGGCTGATACCCTCGGCAATACGTATGATACTCTCTACCTGCGTACTGCGGGTGATCGGTTCAATAGTGTTGCGCTGCTCCTGCTGCAAAGCGGTATCGAGGTTTCCTTTGGCTTCTTCGGCAGACAAGCCCGCTTTGCGGAGCAAGTCATACGCCTGCCCTTCCGCCAAACGCAGGATACCCAGAACGAGGTGTTCGGGCAGTATCTGCGTGTTCTGCAAACGCTCCGCTTCATCACGGGCGTAAATCAAGATTTTATTTAATCGTACTGTTAAAGGCATAGTTGTTTGTAAAGGTTTGTAGGCAGTGCCGTTGGTGGTTGCACGTTAATGGGCAGAGCCGTTTATGGTTATACGTTATTTTTATTGTTATTTATAAAAATGCCATGCGAGCCCGGCGCGGAATATGTCGGGGTTCATCGGGTAGCCGGGCATAGCAAAGTAGTTCGGGGTTGATTTCATAAAGAGGTGGTTGAAATGGGTATAATGGGCGAAGAAACGCAGGTGCAACGACCGTACGTAGAAATTGGCATACACATTGAGTATCGGGTAATTGCCTACCTTGGTGGTGTTCTGCACGCAGAACTGCGCCGTAGCGGGATTGAGGATAGGGGCATAATAGGAAGTAAAATAGCGCATATCCACTCCGATCTGTGCGTCCATAGCACGAAACCATGTACCGTGGTAGTAGAGGTTGTGGTAGAGCGTAAAAGACGGCAAAGGCATTGCCGCATCGCTCGACAACTGATAGACCACATGGTTCTCGAGGTTCACCCACGGCGTGGTAAGGTCGCACTGCACATCCGCCGACAGCACTTGTATGTTGCCCTCGTGCTGCACGGGGTTGCCCGTTTGGTCGAAATAGATATAGCGTGTCAGGTTCTCGAAGCCGACATTGACTTTGGGTTTCACCCACGTGGTGGGGTATGCAATCTCGCCGCCGACATAAAAACGATAGGTCTTTTGGAAATCGTTGTTCCAGCGGAAATGGTTGGACGAGAAATGCTGCAGGTAGTAAGACGGGGTTTCGTTCCTGACAAAGGCGCGGGCACGGATATACATCGTATCTTTACCGATACGGAAATCGCCGTCCACGTGTCCGTTGACCCGGAACTCGCCGAGTTTGTAGCCCAAGACACAGACATCACCGTCGAAACCATAATGCACCCATTTGCCGCGGTTTTTGTATAATGCACCGCCGACAAAGGTGTTGTTTGTCCATTGGTAGCCCCAGAGTGTGTCGGGGGCGAGATGGGCAGCAGTGTTCACCCATGGACCTGCAAATGGCTCATAGTCGCCTATGAGGTTGCTTGCCTCCTCGCTGACGGGATGGAGAAAACGCTGGCACTCGTTGACAGCATAGACCGTGGCACCGAACTTAAGCAGGCGGTTGAATTCCTCCTCGAAAGTTACACTCAGGGTGTTGCGGATAGTAAGTACATCGGTGGAGTCGTTGGTGGTATTGGGGTTACGATAATAGGTCGGATAAAAGCCCTGTTGTGCGGTACGCTCCACGTATCGGCGGTTGCTGTTGGTGGTCTCGAAGGTGTGTGCAAAGGTAGTAACCGGCACATAGTTGATTTTGAGCGTATCGCGCCGCTCACGCCTGCCCTCTTCGTTGATTACCTCGATGGTATCGTGGTAGGGACGCTCGACGGTAATGCTGTAGTAATGGTTGAGGAAACCGGCGAGGTAGCGGTAGCCCGACATAGCATTGAGGTTGACGGGTAAGTCCTCCGGTTGCAACGCCCCGTCGAGGTCGCCGGGGTTGGTGAGTCCGCCGTTGTCGAAATTGCTCCAGTTGGCAAACGTGAATGCCGCCTGCAGCGAATAGTGGTTGCCGTTGTAGGAACCGAAGACATTGCCATTGAACAGTTTACCCGCCTGGTTGGAATAATGCCCCACGCTATTGAGGTAGTTGAGTTGCGTACCGAGGTTGATACGCTTGTTGAGGTTGCCCGTAAAGAGGAAGTAGATCTCGTTTTCCTCGTGCATAGGAGTAAAGCCTTTGTTGTAGGCAATGCTCGAATAGGGGGTGGTGGTGTTGAAGAAACGCACGTCCTGCGGCGTATATATATAAGGCTGGTAAGCCGCAGCGAAGATGTCATCGATCTTGTAGAGACGGTCGAAATAGATACGCGACTGAATAGGCGACACGAGGCAGTTGCCGTTGTATGCCGAGGAGATGGAATAGTCGTTCTGCACGCCGCGCATCGGGTAGTTGAGGTATGCCGTATCGGCGAACTGCACGGTGTCGGCGATAGCCGCAGGCGACGGCAACTGCCAAGTACGGATAACCGTCTTGACAGCCTTCTCTTTGGCGGCGAAGCCCATGGCAGTTGCCAACAAAAAGCAGACTAATATGATAAACTTATTTCTCAATTCACAATGCACAATGCATAATGCACAATTTTTCCAATCTTAACAAACGTACATTTTTACGGACGGCACAAAGGGTGCGTATCATAAGCGCATCCTATGCTCATCCTCCTCACTTTTATCCAAAGGAGAACTACGAGTTCTCCTTTGGATAAATCTTAATAATCGTACACTTTTTACGTGTCGTTTATTTGGTCAGTTTTGCTTTTTTCTTTTTCAGTTCCTCTTTGAGTTGCTGAATTTCTTTCTCCTGACTATTGATCGTCTTGAGCAAGCCGTTCAGTTCCTCATTGCCGATAGTGGTCGGGTACTGCTCCTCCACCGACTGCAGGAAATCGGACAGGACGTTCATATAGTTGATAAACGCATCGTATGCCGATTCGTAGTAGGTCGCTCCCTGGTCGATGTGGTTCATATAGTGGAAATTATTCACATCTTGCAGGCGCAGCCAGTTGGTCTTCAAGCCCTTGTCCTGACAGAGGTGTACACGCTCCGCCACCGCATAGAGTTTGCTCAACGCTTCCTGCTGGAGGTCATTGCCGTTGTACATACTGAGGTCTTTTGCCTCGCCTGCCCACGTAAGCGGGTATGGCGCAGAGATGACATCGATAGCCGTCATCTTCTTGGCTGCCTCGGTAGGTGTACAGAAGCCCATTCCGCGCTCTATGACATAGTAGGGCAACGCCTTGAGGAACTCAAAGATACCCGTCCCCGCCTGCTGGCGAATACCGAATGTATCGGCACCGACCCATATATTGATGAGGTCTTCGCCCTCGGGCAGCGATTGCAGTTGGTTCGCATATTTCTCCGCATCTATCGGGTAATTGCCCCAATTGGGGTCGGAGAAATGAAAACTCATCTCGTCGCTCAAGCCCGCATTGCGCACGAGCATCTTCATCTTTGGCGCACCCGCCGAGGTGTAGAGATAGTTAGACGACTTCCAACTCATCACGTGCTTTGCCCCCTCGGTGAGCATCACCTTGTAGCCCAACTTGTACAAATTATATGCCATTTCATCGGAATAGAGCAATTCGGTGTTCCAGATGGCAGAAGGAGTTACCCCAAGCACATCGTTGAAGACAGCACGCTGCTTGTCCAACTGCTCTTGGAACTCGTCCGTATTGTACACCGCCGCGAGGGAATAGGAGAACGGAGTGGCAAGGAACTCAACGCATTTACTATCAGCCAGTTCCTTGAGCACATCGATGATTTCGGGGGTGTACTGCTCAAACATCTCGAGCATCACACCGGAGATGGAGAGCGCACAATGGAAACGTCCTTTGGAGAGTTGGATCATTTCGCGCAGGGTCTGACAAAGTGGCAGATAGGAGTTCTGTACGAGCCACGTAACGTTGTCCTCGGTCTGCATGTCATCGTAATAATAATGGTCATGACCGATGTCAAAGAAACGGTAACGCTTCAGACGATACGGAGTATGCATCTGAAAGCAAAAGCATATATTTTTCATAATCTGTAAGTTATGTTAGTTATTCTGTTATTTTTACGTAATTCCAAGATTAAAACTCCTTTGCCGCAAGCGGCAAGAAATCTAAGTAAAGTCTGACAAAGTAGCCATAAATTGCCATAAATCTTATTCGCCTACGGCGGGGCATTATATAGTACAAAGGCGCCGCGTTTTTTAGGCAAATATAGTCAAAATTATTCAAATAGGCATTATCGGATTGATTGTTAAACGGACGGACTGCGTCTGTATTATCATTTATTAGTCGTAAACATATTTACTTTTCGGCGCGTATGGGCAGATATAGTCGCAAACCAATTTTGTCTATAGCCATACTATCGCCCTTGTATTGAAATTGCCAATGTCTAATCATATTCAGTACACTTTCTATATCTTCTTCAGACAAATTCTTCTCCGCCACTATATGTCAGTTGGATAGTATGAATAAAATCTAATATATTTTTCATTTCTTCCTGTGTAAGTTGCAGACTTTTATCATTCCACGACAACTCAAAGCCATACTCAAGAATTTTCATATCAGCCAAAGAGACTATAAAAAGTACTTCAAATTCAATAGGATTTCCATTCCGGTGGGCATTATCAAAACTATTTTGCGAAAGAATTGACTGCATAATTGTTTGTATTCCTCCTGCTTCCAAGATCGCATTACGAGTTTCCTGCGAAATGTTCATATACTGAATAATTGAGTACGCATAATTATCCGTCCATGGAAAGTAAAGAGAATCTAATTGTTTGCGTAATAGGTTTGCATTATTCTGATAATCTTTCGTTTGCCATACAATACGAAATTTATCTTCTTTGTGAACAAGAGTATCACTGCCATTATAACAAAAAACATCATTGGAAATGTACTCATTTCTATCGAACTGTTGTTTACTCTTTGATTGTAAAGATTGTGTCGTCCCACAAGCCAATAACACCAAAGCGCACATACTTATTACTCCGATGCGATAGTAGTTGTTTTTTCTCTCACTACCATTTAATTGTCTGCTCATATATGCGAGATTTAGTTCTTGGTTTTACAATAATTTCCATTTCTGTGCAATTTTCAGCCATATTCCATAAGTTTAATAAGGAACTCGGCAACAAATCATAGTCCACAGGAGAGCCATACATATCATTACCGGACTCACTATAGGCGGCATAATACTGTTGGAATTCATCTACTGCTGCAAACCAACTTGCTATTTCATCTGTGATCAATGTTACATTGCTATGATTATTTTTATTCTTTTCTGCAAACTGTTCACACCATTGTATCAATAATGGAGGTACACCTTCTATCTCTTGCTCGCCTAATAATGTATATATTGAACTTAAATACCCCATAGCCTTTTAATGTAATGCCGTCTTATAACTTTGCTCTACGCCAAAGCCCTTGTAATATAAATAGCCTATATAATAATTAGCCTTTGTGTTTCCGTTTTTCAGTCCGCGTCTATACCATTTGTATGCCTTTGCAAAGTCTTGCGCCACAGAATCACCACACTGATACATTACCCCGATATTGACCATGGATTTTGCATCTCCTAATTTGGCTGCCTTGTAGTAAGCGATGTACGCCTTTCGGAAATTCTGTTTTACTCCGACACCTCTGCTATACATTGTCCCAATGGTACGCAAAGCCGGGGCATAATCCTCCTTTGCCAAGTCGAACAATATCGTTTTAGCTTTGTCAATATCCATTTCGGTATTTATACCACGCAGATATTTCATAGCCTCAGTATATTCCTGTTTTTGCCGATTACCTGTGCCGCTACTATAGGATCGGCGATATTATAGAGAGCCGAATCTGCAATCAAACACAACAAACTGCATAGTATATATTTTCCGTATTTCATAAAGTGTTTGATTTAATTTTTTATTTGCTTTTATCTTATGACATTTACAGCGTGTGGTTGATGACGGCATCGTAGATGCGGCGGACTTTGAGACCGGCATCGTACCAGCGGATATTGTTGACCTCGCGCTTGCCTTCTTCGTGGAGCGATTTGTACATTGCGGGGTATTTGACGATAGCATAGATGGCGTCCGCCATAGCATCGATGTCCCAGTAGTCGGTTTTGATAGCGTGGTTCAAGATTTCCGCACAGCCGGACTGCTTGGATATGATAGTAGGGCAACCGACCTGCATCGCCTCGAGGGGCGAGATACCGAACGGTTCGCTCACGCTGGGCATAATATAGACATCGGAGTCCGCCAGCAGTTCCTGCACCTGCCGCCCGCGCATAAAACCGGGGAAATGGAACTTGTCGGCGATACCGCGTTTGGCTACAAGGTCGATCATCTCATTCA
Source organism: Bacteroidales bacterium UBA6828 (assembly GCA_002452095.1). Taxonomy (GTDB): domain Bacteria; phylum Bacteroidota; class Bacteroidia; order Bacteroidales; family Paludibacteraceae; genus Colicola. Next base: position 11,433 of record DKEG01000014.1, read on the forward strand.
TCTTGTCGCCGCTGCCCGCCATCACGAAACGCACGCCGTCGGTTTTCTCCAACACCCGTGCGGCAGCCTCAACAAAGTACTCGGGACCTTTCTGCATTGTGATACGTCCGAGGAAGGTAACGAGTTTGTCCTTGCGGGGGTGCTTGACGAACTCCTCGGGGTGTGCCAACGGTTCGACGGCATTATGCACAGTGGAGACCTTCTGCGGATTGATACCGTATTTGTCGATAACGGTCTGGCGGGTCAGGTTGCTCACGCATATAATATGGTCTGCCTCGTCCATTCCGCGTTTCTCGATAGCATAAACGGTGGGGTTGACGTTGCCGCGGCTACGGTCGAAATCGGTGGCATGGACGTGTATAACCAACGGTTTGCCCGAGATATGCTTGGCAAAGACGCCTGCGGGGTAAGTCAGCCAGTCGTGGGAGTGAATGATGTCGAAATCGAGACTATTGGCGAGCACCGACGCCACCGCCTCGTAGTTGCCGATCTCCTCGATAAGGTTATCGGGGTAGCGACCGGAGAACGCCACACAACCGAGGTCGTCGGTACCGATACGGCGAAAGTCGTATTTGATGCCGTCTCGGAAATGGAAATACTCCTCGGGGGACATTCTGCCCTCCATACGTTGGCGCACATAGTCGTAACTATTCTCTTTCCACACAATGGGTATGCTGTTTGCGCCGATGATGCGCAAGAACGATTGGTCCTCGTCGCCCCACGGTTTGGGGATAACGAAAGTGATGTGCATATCAGGCTGCTGCGCCATACCGCGTGTCAGTCCGTAACTGGCGGTACCTAATCCTCCTAAGATATGAGGCGGGAACTCCCACCCGAACATTAGTGCATTCATATCTGTTACAGTTGTGTTGTTTGCGTTTCTTCGGTGTTGTCTGTATAGCGTTTCATCGTGTCAATAACGGAGATTACTGCAGCCACACTAGGGGCGAAACTCATACCGCCGTGTCCTTTGTAGGGCGGATTTCCGTCGTAGAGTTCGTTGAGTGTACCGATACAGAGTTCGCTCATCTCGCGATCGTAGCCAACGAGCAGGCGTTCCATAAAACTGAGTCCGCTATGCTTATAGACCGCCATATATGCGCGTGCATAGGCGGCGACGGTAGCCGGTCGGACGGGTCCGTTGTGGAAGTTGCGGTCGCGCTCCAACTGTCCACCGACATAGAATGGTCGGTAGTTGCCGCTTTTGGGTGACAGGGTACGCAGTCCGCGGGGTGTAAGCAGTTCTTTGGTGCAAATATCGACCACTGCTTTCATCTGCTTGTGGTCTAACGGTGAATAGGGCAGTCCTGCGCTCCAGATTTGGTTGGGGCGCACCTCTTTGTTGTGGTAGTCGCCCACCACATAGTCGTCCAGATAGAGTCCGTTCCAGAACGTGCGGATAAACGAGTCGCGCACGATTTCCGCCTGGTATTCCGTCAGGTCAGCCATTGCTTCTTTTCCCATCTCGCTCAGCATTTCTTCGGTAAATTTGAGTGCGTTGTACCATAGTGCGTTGATTTCCACCACGTAGCCCGTACGCGGTGTAATCGGGCGTCCATTTTCCATTGCATCCATCCAAGTGGCGGGTCGCTCCGTTCCGTCCACCCAGATCAGCCCGTTTTGGTGGACGATAGCCCGCGGGTGGTTCTGACGACGGTAATACTCAATTATCTCGCGGCAGAGTTCACCGTATTTCTCTGCTGCTTCGTGGAGGGTATATTTGTGGGCGTATTTCTGGCACGCACGTATGAACCACAACAGGGCATCCGGGTCATCCATGCCCGTCATTCTGACCTTGTCGTAATCACCCGCCATAAAGGCACGTACCTCTCCGACGGCTGTTTGGTCGATGATAGCGTCCCAGTACTCGGGGCGGTCGATGTCGAGGGTACAGCTCGGAGTAGCAAAGAATGTTGCGCGTGCCTGTGCGTGGTACCATGGGTATCCCGCCAGCAGGTAGCACTTGTCTCCTTCCCGTTTGTAGAATTGTGCGGCGGAGTTTTTCAGGCAGGCGAACATATCGGTGCGTGCGATACGGCGCTTGAGTTCCTTTGCCCAGACGGTCTTGAGTTTGGCGGTATCGGTCTCTGTGATACCCGCAGCAAAGATGACGCTCTCGCCTTTGCGCATCGGCAGTTCGAACCAGCCGGGTACGAGCAGGTCCTCTTTGTATTCGTAGCCGCGTTCTTGCTCCTTGGGGTATTCGATACCTTTGTACCATACGGGGTTATGGTGGTATTCCACCGCCTTGGAGAACTGCATGTACAGGTGCGGGAACTCGGGATACATTTGGTTGCAGCGTCCGTTTTCGCACTCGTCCATATTGGTGTTGGCACGCGGGTTCTCGTGCGTCAGTTCGTTCACGGAGCGGAATGCCAAGAATGGGCGGAAGCGCAGTATGGTAGGCGAGCCTGATTCGAGAAGGGTGTAGCGTATCAGGACACGCGGTTCGAAACTAACAAGCATACGTTCCTTGGTCAAGATAACACCGCCCACGCGGTAGGTGGTCTTGGAGATGACCTCACAGTCAAACTCACGGATATACTTATGTCCGTTGGGGGAATAGATGTTTTCGCCGTACTTGTGCAAACCGAGGTTGAACTCTGCGCCGTGCTGGATAACGGTCTCGTCCAGCGAACTGAGCAGCACATAGTTGTCCTCGCCCAGTTCCGGCAGAGGGAGTACCAACTGCCCGTGATACTTACGGGTGTTGCAATCAACGAGCGTGGTGGAGTTGTATGCTCCCGCGCGATTGGTGCGTATCATCTCTTTGGGGAGCGACCGCTCCAAGTTGATCAGCAGTGTCTTGTCAAAATTAAGGTAACTCATATCGCTTGTATGTACGTTGATAGGATTATATCAGTTGAATTTGCCGTTGTATCGGTCGTTGGCGTCGTTGACGAACTGGCGGATTTGCTGTTCCCGGGACTTATGGCAGATGAGCAGCACATTGCCCTGCTCTGCGACGATCATGTCGTCCAGTCCCTGAATGACGGCTAATTTGCCGCGCTCCATAGTAACGATATTGCGGTGGCTGTCGTAGTAAGTGGCTTCGCTATGGAGCGTAACATTGCCGTTATCGTCCTTGTCGCTCAGTTCGTAGAGCGAGCCCCATGTACCGAGGTCCGACCAGCCGAAGTCGGACGGCAGGACGAAGACATTCTGCGCTTTCTCCATTATGCCGTAGTCGATACTGATATTGGGGCAAGTAGGGAAGATACGCTGGATAAAATCGTCCTCGCGGTCGGTACCCATATAGAGGTGTCCCTCGCGGAACTTCTCCACAATCTCGGGGAGGAAACTATGGAACGCCGAGTAGATAGTGCGCAGGTTCCAAAGGAAGATACCGGAGTTCCACAAGAACTCGCCGCTCTCCATAAAGACCTTTGCCAGTTCGAGGTTGGGTTTCTCGGTAAAAGTCTTCACTTTGCAGACGCCCTCGGCATTGTGCTGCACATTCTGCATCTGGATATAGCCGTAGCCGGTCTCGGGGCGTGTAGGTTTCATACCGAGGGTAAGGATGGCATCGTTCTGCTCTACGAATGAGAGACCTCGCTCTATAGTCTGCCGGAAGGCTTGCTCTTGGAGGATAAGGTGGTCGCTCGGGGCAACGACGATGTTGGCATCATAGATCGGGCTGCTTATGTCAGGGATATCTCCCTGCTCCACCCTGCCATCGGCGAGAGCGCGTTGGAGGAGTACGCCTTTGATATGCGCGGTGGCGTATGCGATACAGGGGGCTGTATTGCGGCGTGCCGGTTCGCAGAGCACCTGCGACGGGTGCAAGTCGGGTATCTGCTTCATTACCAAGTCTTTGTACTGCACATTGGTAACTATCAGTACATTCTCGATAGGTACGACAGGACGGAAGCGATCGACCGTCATCCGGAGCAGGCTGCGTCCCGTACCGAAGAAATCAAGGAACTGTTTGGGCTGAGAGTTGCGGCTGAAAGGCCAGAAGCGGCTTCCTATGCCGCCTGCCATGATTACGCAATAGTTGTTATTTTTCATCATTTCGTCTGTTGTTTCGGGTTGTGTGTTTTTGGTATTTAGCCGCGCGGTGCGGTGTGTTTCAAAGTCCGTGCAAAGTTACAAATAAAATCTCAAATACGCAAGGGGGACGGCAAAAGTATTTTTGCAGCGGGAAAACAGCGGGAAGGTGTCGGGCGGGTGTACAAGACACAGGCGGATCGGGTATTGGATTGTGTCTAATATCTTAACAACCGTGTACTTTTTGCGGTTCGCAGTTCCTTCGTAGTTCCTTCGTAGTTGGTTCGTAGTTCCTTCGTAGGTAGTGGTTGTTGATCAACGGAAAGCAGATATTAACAAACGGGATGTTTCTTCGAGGGCGGGTTATGGAGGCGGGAGAATTATGCAAGATGCGTGTACAAACAGAGGAAATATGATAAAAATACACGATTTTCGGTAATTTTTGCCGCCAAGTGTTGCACAATCAAAAGAAATTCCGTACTTTTGCAAGCGATTCGGTTGTATGCGTTGTACAATCGGGTCTTACAGGAAAACATTTATATAAACACCAAATTATTATGAGAAAGTATTTATCTCTGTTTGCCGCAGCGGCGATGGCGGTTGCCGTGAGTGCCGCTCCTTTGACACCTGTTGTTGTCAAAGCGTCTGACGCTGTTTCCGCGCAGGAGCAGCCCGTTGTTAAGCACAGCCTTATGGGGCGGTCGAAAAAAGACGTTGCACAGCGTGCGGCTATGCTCCCCGTGGAGAAAAACATTGAGAAAACAAAGATTGCCCGCAGTGCGGTGTCTGCGGACGAGCGAGTGCAATATGCCGCCACGCAACGTATTGCCCGTGCCACGAAAGCCGACACGGTGAACATTGTCGGCAAATGGGTTGCCACAAAAAAGTATTATGAGGAAACGGGGGACTGGTTTGTGGCTTTTCTAAGTGATGATGAAAATTATGCAGTGGTATTGGACTATATCTCCCGGTCGTTTACCGGCAGTTTTACCACAACGGACTTTGATTTGCAATACACGTATATCGCCGACTACACAGCCAAGCAAGAGATCGTACTCGACTCTATAGCGGCAACCATCACGGAGACTGCTGATTTCACCGACATCAAGGTTATCGCGCGCTCGGAAGACGGTGTGATTTACAATATCCATATGCACCACGACGTGATACACCCCAAAGATACGGTGAACATAGTGTTCACGCAAGATCAGGTAACCCTGGACACCGAGTCGGACAACTATTTCCAGTTCGAAGGCATTGACGGACAGAAATCGGTTTCGCTGATTATTGCCTACAACGAGGGGGCTATAGCGGGTGAATATACGATGATTGATTTCTTCCCCGTAGGAGGATTTTACTCCGGTTTCTCCTATACCGACGAGGAAAACGATATATGGGTGGACTATCTTGACGAGGCGAAAGCGACCATTACCCTTACTGACCGCGTATATCATATCAACGCCTCTATGATAGGCAACGACAGCCTGTTCTACAATGTGGAGATGACGTATGCGCTGCCTGTTCCCACCGACACGGTTGACGTGGTTATCAACAACCTCGAATCGGTGGATCTGACCGGTTATCTCGGTGCATTCTGGCTGGAGGGCAGCAATGCGGACTATGCAGTAAGTCTCACTATCGCCGCAGAAGCCATAGCGAGCGGTACGTACGAGGTAGAATCCACCCAACTTATCAACATCGGCAAGACCCCTGCGGACACCATCGGCGTATCGGAAGCGACGGCAGATGTGGTGGTTGACGCAGACGGCAATGTAACGGCAAAAGCGAAAGCATTCGGCAAAGACAACATCCTGTACCGCATCAGTATGGCGTTTGTCGTTCCGGAGCCGACCGACACCGTTTCTATCTCGTTTGACCACGCAGCCGAGTTGGTTCATTATGCAAGTTACGGCGAATACGGAATGGAGAACCGAGACGACAAACACATCGCTGCCGCCTATGTCTATGCCGACAAACCGGAAGGCACTTTCGAGGGTAATGCTTTCGACCGCTACTACTCGGGCGTAGGGTTTATCAACGGCACAGACACCACCATCGTGCATGCGCTGGCCGGCAAGGTAACGCTCACCCAGAAAGCAGACACCACGCTGATGTATGCCGAGATGGTCGGCGAGGACTCTATCCTGTACAAGGTATCGATGTTCTACGCTCTGCCCAAAGCAAAAGACACGGTAAGCATTGTGGTACCCGCAGCAGAGACGACCAACCTCCTGTCCAACGGACTATACCAAGTACACGGCTACACCGCAGACAGCGTTTATTATATCTCCGTTACACCGCAATCTTCGCAGGTGGCAGGCACCTTTGAGGTCAGTGATCTGAACGCGAAATACTCCGCTATCCAGTATATGGACAACAACAAGGTGGTAACGGTTTCGTTCTTGGGCGGCTCCGTAACGGCGACTATGACTGCAGACAGCATCATCACGATGCAAGGTGCTTTGCTCGGCTCGGATACCATCCTGTACAACGTAAAACTCACGGGCAAACTTGTCCCGGAGGATACCGGTATGGACTATGACTCCAAAGAAGGGGAAGTGAATATCACCTACACAGGAGACCAGATCAAGTTCACTGACAAGGTGACGGAAAAAGGTCAATTGTATGTAACGCTGACCGCAGGAACGGATTACACGTCTCTCCTTTTCTTTGTCGAGGCTGTTGACCCCGCTATCACCATTCCGGCAGGCACTTACACCATCGACGACTCGTACGAAACAGGTACACTACTGGCAAATCCGGGTGTGCAAAACGGAAGCATCTATCCTTCTTTCTATGGTCAATTGACTTCCGAGGGTATCGGGGATCCGATATTCTTCCTCATCTCCGGTACGGTGAAAGTGGAGAACAAAGGCGGCAAATTGTACTTCGAAATCAATGCCAAGAACTCGTATGACCGTCCTATCCACATCATCTATACCGCCTCTTCTACAGGCATAGAAAACAGTACGGTTGCTGCTCCCGCAGTACGCAAAGTGATAGAGGACGGACAACTGTTCATCCTGCGCGGCGAGGAGAGATTCAATGTATTGGGTGCCAAAATCCGATAAGCACACTTAATACCCTGACTGAAAAAGAGGCTGTCTAACAAGTTAAAAAGGATACCTGTTCTTCAGAAAAAGATTGCTCTTGACGACGCGAGCCGCGTCGTCTCCCACCAAAAAAAGAGGCTGCCTGTACAATCAGGCAGTCTCCTTTTTATACTCCTATGTCTTTATGCTAATCGTATCGGGTGATTATCGGGTTGTTATCGGGTGATTCGTTATCTGATACGCGGTGTTTACGATACTGTTGGTATCCTGTTTCAGACCGTATGCGCCTGTCCCGACAGGAGGCATAAAAGACAAAAATGCACATTTATAAGCAAATTATGCTACCAAGTGTTGCATATTCAAAAAATTTGCTGTATATTTGCAATCGATTTCACTGTATTGATTGCATAATTATTGCATAGGCAGTGCGGATTAGTCTTTTTAACAAACAAAAAACAATACATTTATGAAAAAACTTTTCTCTCTTGTATGCGCAGCCGCTATGGTATTGAGCGCAAGTGCCGCCCCCGAGTTTGCGACACGGGTAGCAAAAAAGAACATGGGGGGGGTAAACAGAACATTACCCGCCGTTGAGTACACCGACTTCAACCACAGCCGCCTTGTAGCAGCCCCCGCAACGGGTATCAAGAAAGCCCCTGCCGCAGTAAGCAACGGAAAGATTGTGGCAGATGGTGCGCAAGCGATGTTCTATCCTTCTTCGTTTACGGGCAGCAGTTATGCAATGTACGCATTTGATTTCTTCAGCGGAGAAGATTTTGCCGCTTATGCGGTTGTCAAAGCCAACAGCGACAGCAGCAAATTGGTAGGCAACTATTCGCTGTTGGAAGGTCAGGTTGTAGTGGCAGCAGGCGATACCACAGACATTACTTCCGGGTCGATAGCAGTTACCTACGTAGCCCCGAACTATCACTTTGCGCTGAACGCCGTATGCGCCAACGGGCAGACCTACACTATGGATTTGGACTATGCCGCGGCTAATATGAATGCCATCAACTATATGCTATATAACTACTACAAATCAGGGTATGGTTCTCTATTTGGAATCAGCAGTCTCCTAGACTGCCTTATCGAACTGAATGATGTCCCGTTTGTACCGACCGGCAAGACCATTGATGTAATCATTCCCGGCGTAAGTATCCTGACCGACAACACCGCCGACACCGAGGATGCATGGTTCCAGATTACGGGTTCATCGACCGCCTACTATGCGTCGGTATGCGTTAATGCCAATCATCTGACCGGCACTTTCGGCAAAGCAGACATCGACTACACCTACACCGCCGTTACCTCTGACGGAGAGACCTATATCTACGCCAAAGAATACGACAACAACACGGTAAATGTAAGTCAGTCGGCTGACACGACCATTGTGGATGCATCCGTAATGGGCAAAGACGGCAACATCTACCACATAGTAATGAAATACTACATCCCGACTCCGACCCAATTTGTAGATGTAACACTCAACGGCACGGTGGATGCAGATACATACGCCGATTATAGTTTGACCGTATTTGAGGCTTCTGATAAAAATTATGCTATTTCGCTGCTACTTTACAGCAATGGTGCCGGTACATACACAATGGACGACATCTCTGGTATGAACAGCACCCAAGGCAGTTATCTGGGCGATATGCAAACACAATACATCATCGATATCGTAAGTGCAAACATTGTTTTGGCAGCAGACAACTCGTTCACGGCACAATTTATCAGCACGGACGCACGTCAGTTCAATATCACGTTCACGCCGTCGAAGACCGCCTTGGGCGACACTGCCGCCGAGAGCACAAAAGCACAGAAAGTGCTGCGCGACGGACAAGTAGTGATTATCAAGAACGGCGCGGAGTACAACGCCCTCGGTACGCAACTCCGATAACAGACGTTTGGAATTTTGATTTGCAGGCTTCCGCATTGTGGGCGGGAGCCTGCTTTTTTTTGGCGGGCAGCCATGGCACCCGCACAAAATAATAGCATAATAAACGTGAGTTCGAAATAAAAATCCTTTGCCGTCAAGCGGCAAGAAATCTGAGTAAATCTTTGATTTTACATCCATAAATTGACATAAATTTTATCAGGGCAACCGCATCA
>DKEG01000051.1:0-23278 GCA_002452095.1 Bacteroidales bacterium UBA6828
ACACTCGCGCTCCGCCTTGGGCAGCAGTTGCAGGTTGAGTTGCGCCACCATGAGGTAGCCGCCCGCAACAAGGCACAGCATAAGCACGGTATATACCACCCACGGGCGATGGAAACAGGCAGTCAGCAGTCGCTTGTAGCCGTTTTGCAGGGCGGTAAAGAAGCGGTTCTGCCCGCGCTCGAACCAGCCCATCTCTTCGGGTTTGCGGCGGTGGATAAAACGCGTAGCCATATAGGGCGTTACCCACGTGGCGTAGAAGATACTGGCAGTGAGGGCGAAGAGGATTGCCCACGGGAAGAGTTGCACGAAGTCGCCCAGCGGTCCCTGTATAATTTTGGTCATCGGGAAGAACATACCCGATATGGAGCAGGTGGCGAGTGCCATCGGTACAAAGAGTTGCTCGGTGCTGACCGCCGCCGAATACCAGCGGCTGTGTCCGCGGTCGAGCAGGTCGGTATAGCCGTCGATGACTATCACGGAGTCGTCCACAATCATACCCAGCACCACGATGAGGGCGGCAAGGGTTACGGTATTGAGTTCGATACCCGTCAGGTACATCAGTCCGATGGCTATGGCGGTGCAGACCGGTACGCCCGTGCAGGCTACCAGTGCGGTGCGTAGCGGGAAAAGCACCAGCATAACGGCTATCACCACGATTATGGACAGCACGATGTCGCGCATAAAGGATTTGACGGAGTCGTCCACCACCTTCGGCTGGTCGGTAATGCGGTGGAAATGGACGTCGGGCGGCAGTTGCACACGGGCTTTCTCCAACTCCCGCTCCACCTTGTTGCCGAACGCCACGATGTTGTTGCCCGGCACCATCTCCATATTCAGAATTAAGCACGAGCGGTCGGGCGAGATAGCGGTTGCCGTGTCGCCCGTGTAGTACTCCACGAACTTGTCTGGTTCGGGGTAACGGCGCTCTATAGTGGCGATGTCCTTGAGGCGGACAGTCGCCCCCGTGGCGGGGTCGAACCATACTATCTGTTCAGCTATCTCGCGCTCGCTGGTGTAGGGGATAGCCACCTGCAGCCCCGTACTGCCTTGCAGGCTGCCGCTGAGCGTGCGGAAGCCTTGCAGCATAAGCGACATCTGCAACGCTTTCTGGTCGATACCGTACGCCGAGAGGCGTGCTGCGTCTATGGTAACGGCTATCTCCTCGTGCTGCGCCCCGAGTATCTTGAGTTTGCCCATCTCGGGGATAGTCCGCAGTTGGGTGCAGAGTTGGCGGGCGTACGACTCCAGTTCGCGCGGGCTGCGCTCATCGCTCTCCACGGCAAGCAGCATCGACGACGTGCTGCCGAAATCGTCCACCACCACTATCTGCAATACGCCCGCAGGCAGGCTCGTCTTCTTGAACAGGTCGAGACCCGCACGGATACTCGTCCATGCGTCCGCACTCGACTTCACGGAGTTGCGTATCGACACATAGACATAGACGATACCGTCCTCCGTGGTGGAGTAGGTGGTGGCTTTGTCCACCTCCACATAACTGTTTAGGAAATCCTCCAGCGGGATAGTAACCTGCTCCTCCACCTCCTGCGCCGTGGCACCCGGATAGACGGCAGCCACCACGCCCTGGCGGATGGTAAACTGCGGGAACTCGTCCTTGTTCATCTTCGGCAGCGACCATATACCTACCGCCGTCAGCACCAGCACAACCAGAAACACCAGGTTGTGGTTGCGCATCGCACCCTCTATGTGATTGCGTTTTTTCATTCTGGAATGGGAGAATTTATTTTCTTTCGATACTGAAGTTCCACGAAGAGAAGGGTTTGCCGTACGCCATAGCAATTCCTTCGATGGTGAAATCAGGATGTGCTTTTTTGCAGCGTTCCACAAAACCGTTGTTGAACTTTACTTGCATGTGTCCGATGCGTTCGCCGTCCAAATAGAATGCCACGAAAGATGTCTCATGCTTGGCGAGGGTAACCCTGTCGGCTTGCGCAACATCAATCTTGGTGGGGTGTGTATTGATGGTTAATCCTGTGCGTGTATATTCCGCCACCCAATAGTCAATGGGATAATCGGCGTGATAAAGGTCTTGTAACAATCGGACTTTGTCGGGGATATGGTTCCAATTGGCAATCACGGCATCCCGTATAAGGTCGATAAAAACGTCTGTGGTCAGGCTCGGCTTGCGCAAACGGAACCAATTTCCAACCGCACCATATCGCTGTTGCATTTCCTCTATATAAAGGCGGGTATATTCTTTGAGTTGCTGTTGCAACTGCTCTTTTTGCTGTTGGGTTATGAAGCGTAATCCGGTCACATTGAGCGTACAGGTATTTGCAAATTTGACGGATAAGCCGAGTTGCTGTCCGTTTGTGAGACAGAGGACAATATCCGCAGGACCGACTAGGTCGTTTTGCGTCTCGAAGGAGCAATCTTTGTAAGACAAACCTTGTGCGGCGAGTGCCTGCTCAATAATAGTCTTGTCCGTTATGTGAATGATTCGTTTTATTTCCTCTGCATTGGTGCGCAGATTGATAGCGGCAAGTACTTGTGCCTTTTCCTCTTCTTGGGGCAACAAGACATAGAAAAGGGCTATTTCATATTCAACGCCTGTATTGCTGTTGTGCTGAATTTCGTAGAGTGTGTTCGTGTGAAGCATATTTTATATAAGTTCTTTAAGTGACACTTTCAGACTGCGGGCTATTTGGAGCAAAGTGAGATACGAGGGATTGCGCTCGCCCCTCTCCAACATACCGATATAGTTTTTGGTAAGTTTGCACTTGGCAGCAAACTCCTCTTGTGTGAGTTGCAGTTGCTCCCGTTTCGTTTTTAGGCGGTTGCCCAGTTGCTTTAATTCGTCTCTTTCTTCCATATATCAACCAACAATAAGTGTCTTTATAATAAAAGAAGCACCGCTTTTGCGATGCTTCTAGAACCCTGCTACAGGAAATAAAGTGGGATAATCGTATGTATTTGCTTTGGACTTCCGTATGATTTTAACAGCAGGCTTTTGCTGTGCATATTGGACGGTTCGGGAATAACGCTGTTGTATTTCGGGGTCGCCGAACATATAGCGTGCAAAGAGTTCCACCAGTCCGACATTGATGCTATTGCCGAACTGTTTGTATGCCTGTGCGTCTTTTTCGTCGTATTGGAATGTATCGGGGAAACTCTGCAAACGTGCGCACTCGCGCGGTGTGAGGAAACGCTTGCGCTTGCCCACAATAGAGGTTTGAGTAATAGCCACCAGCGCTGGGAAATACGTACCGGGTTTGACCCGCAGTCCGGACGGACGGATTTGCATAATATGCTGCCATAGGTCGGGGTCCTTTTCGTCCACGCCCACCTGCCATTCCAGTTTGGCTTTTGCACCGAAGAACAGCGGGCATTGTTTGGCTTTTTGGAGCCAAGTATTGATAAACTCTTTGTTCTGTTTCCAGAGTTCGTTGTTTTTGAGGATAAAATTGCGTTGCCAACCCGGCAGGGTGTCCCATTGCCCAATCATCGGGTTGTCGCGGAGTTCACAGAGACTATCCGCCCATACGGGAAAACCGGGTAGTTTGGCGCAATGAATGCCTTGTATAAATTCATTCCAGAGGTCAATCCATTGGATTTGCTCGGGTTTGAGCAGGTATTTTGGCAGATTGGGTATTTCGCTTTCGTCTTGCAGAATATCATCGATACAGCAGGCGGGGATATTGCTCTCGTTGAAACAGAAATCGGGAAGTGTGCCGATGTCCTTTCGCACGCACATAATAAACACACGCTCGCGGTGTTGGGGAACACCGATGTAGTGTGGGCTGAAGATGACCGGTTCGGGGCTGACATTGTAACCTATCTGCACCAGTGTATCGTGTATGACATTCCACGTGTTGCCATGGTCGTGCGAGGCAAGGTTCCTGACATTCTCAAGGAGTGCATATTCGGGTTGGTGGTATTGCAGAATGCGCACAATATCAAAGAAAAGCGTGCCTTTGGTCTCGTCTGCAAAGCCAAGCCGTTTACCGGCTTTGGAGAACGACTGGCAAGGAAAGCCTGCACACAGGACATCGTGTGCAGGGATGTCTTTGGCATCAATGCGGGTAATATCGCCTTCGGGTTGAAGTCCATAGTTGCGGGTATAGGTCTTGCGGCAATCGGCATCAATATCCGATGCAAAGACACATTCCCCGCCAAGATTAGTCATGGCTTGGTGGAAACCGCCTATGCCGCAAAAGAGGTCTATGAATTTGAAATGTCTCACGTTTGTTTTTATTTGATGCACAAAGTTAGTATTATTTATGCAAATATACAAATGGTTTTCTCTATTCTAGTAAGTTACCTTTGCCCCGTTGTATAGTTTTTGGAAGCCTTCTACAACTACTTGGTCGCCCTCGTGGAGGCCGCGGGTGATGAGTACGCCGCCCGAGGCATACTGACCGATTTCCACGTGGCGACGTGTGGCGATACCGTTCTCTACCACCCAGACCGATGCCCCGCTTGTGAGCGTCTGCACACAGGCGGCAGGTACGAAATAGCCCGATACGCTCTGCGAATGAAGCCGGACCTTGCTCACCATACCCGGCAGCAGTTGCTGCTTGTACTCGTCCGACGGGTTGGAGATAAACGCCGTAACGGTATAGGTGTGCGCTATCGTGTTGGCGAGCAGGTTCTTCTCCGTTACGCAGACAGGTACCTCGGTCTTGCCGATAGCCTCCACTATGACGCTGCCGCTGTCGCCCACCTGAATGGACGTGATATCGCCTTCCGCCACGTCAAACGTAACGTTGTAGCCCTCCATATCCAGCAGCGTTACCAGACTCAGTCCGGGGGCGACCACCTGCCCGACTTTGGCTTTGCACTCGCCTATCACGCCGTCGCTTGGCGCACGCAGCACACAGTCGTTGAGCGACTTGCGCGACATAGCAAGTACTGACCTTGCCTGCTCCAGTTGGCTGCTTACTTCTACCATTTTCATTTCGGTGATGACGCCTTTGGCATAGACCTGCCTGGCACGTCTGTAGCCGTCTGCCGCCTGTTGATAGGTGGCATTGGCTGCTTGCATGGCGTTCCGCGCCTGCGTGTCGTCCAAGCGCAGCAACTCCTGCCCTGCTTTTACGTGGTCGCCTTTCTTGACATAGACCGCCGTTACCTGTCCCGCAGTCTGTACGCTCAACGGCACACTCGACGCCTCTTCTATCCTGCCCACATACGTGTGCGTGTTCACGCGCGTCTGCTTGTCCATAGTCTGCACCTCCACCTTGATGGGGCGTACCTCGTACTGCGGTTTCTTCTTGAGCGGCAACTTGTCGCACCCCGCAAGGCAGAGCAAGACGGCACAGAGCATTATATTTACCAATTTCCTCATTCTTTAAATTTACGAATTTACACATTTACAAATTGTTAATTGTGTTTTGCTACCATCAGTATGTCCTCGCCGACCAGTTGTTTGCCGTTGCTGACGCCTGTGCCGCTGTATCGGAGTGTAAAATGGATGGTTTCGTCGTGCATCTCTGCACTGCCTGTCGTCAATTCTGCCCGTGGTGGTATAGACATCGCCTTTCAGACTGTTGAAAGTCAGCAGGATATTGTCGTCCTTGACCTGCTCCATCTGCAGAGAACCCATTTCGCCCGTCAGCACAATGGAAAGGGTATCGTCGATGGTTACTTCCTGTTTGGCGATTTGGTAACTATAGCCGCCCAAACGCGATTTGACGGGGTCTGAGCAACTTGCCATCAGGGCGATACAGCATAGGAAAAGGCTGAGTTGCAGATACTTGTTTGTATTCATATTGTTTCTGTCATTGTTCGTTATTCATTCAGTATGTATTCGGGAATCACCTACTAATCACCTACTCTTATTAGCACGAAATTATTATTTTACACCTGTGGTTAACAGGGAGTGTATGTATCGGATATTATCCTCCAAGCGTCGCTGTTGCACCTGTTGTAGGTCTTGCTCCTGCTCGGGGAGCAGGTTCCCGATGGCAGGCATTACCAGTACCGCCATAATGTTGAGCGAACAGATGGTGAGTATCAGCCGCTCGGCATTGGTGGGGACGATATTACCCGCTTCCGCTTCTCTGTCCAAAGCGCGTTGAAGGCGCATGAGGTATTCGCCGTACTGCTTATGGGCTATATCACGGAGCGATTCGGGCATCTGACCTGTTTCGTTGACCAGCAGACGTGCCAACATAGCGTTTTGCGCCATCATATTGAAGTTCTGCGTGATGAGCAGGTCGATATTTTCCATAAAATGTAGGTTCTCCGTACCTTCGGGGGGCAATACGGACAGGATAAACTCATCAATCTTGCGTTGCAGCACCTCGCAGAAGAGGTTCTCCTTGTTCCGGAAATGGTAGTATAGCAGCACATGGGTTACGCCCACCCGCTTGGCGATACGCGAGATGTTCGCCCCTTCGTAGCCGTTGCGGGCAAACTCCTCCTCCGCCGCCTGCAGTATTTCTTCTTTTTTGTTCTTCATCGGGTTGTTAAAATGAAATCGGGTGCAAAAGTACGACAAAATTTTGATACCGCCAAGGATTTACTTACAAAAATGTAAGTTATGTGTAATTTTGCTGTATGGACACGACAAAACGGGCTGCCTAAACAGATTAGACAGCCCATTGTAAGCCATTGTAGTACAGGTTAGCGGAGTATGTTTCCCGCTACCGAGTAGCAGGTATCTTCATATAGGATAACCACTTGACCGTTTTCGATACGTTTGCAGGTCTTTTGCCCGTCAGCCGTAGTGTGGTCGATAGCCAACGGGCGTTTGCCATTGATAGCGGCAGGGCCGAAGCCACCACGACCATTGGCAGCGCGGACGGTCATACCTTCTTCGAGGGCGGTTGGCAGTTCGGTTGCGAATGTAGCCTCGCCGTTTTTCTCAATCATAAAGAGCGTTGCCGGGGTGCTTTCCCATACGACAGCCCCGTCTTGGATGGTGTAGTAGAGCGATTCCTGTGCGGTTTCGGCGGCAGGTTTCCAATCCCCAAAGAAAGCGGTATAGGCATACTTGGCAGCCTCGTCAGCGGAGAGAACGGTCTCCAACTGTTTGGTGTCGTCTTTGTAGGTAAAGGTGATGAGGTTGCTTGCGGGGCTGATGACTTTGCCGTTGGTATCGGTGGTATTGTATTCGCCGAAGATGTGGGGCAGCACATTCATTCCCATAAGCGTCCAGCGGACGATTTTGCCTTCGTCGATGAAGCCGAACTCGCCTTTGCTATAATCGGCAACGGTATTGAGGAAGACACATTGCGGGGCATTGTTCCATGCTCGGCCGAACGATACAATCGGACATTCCGACTGAATACGGCAGCGGTTGAACACATAGCCCTTGTCGTTCAGATTGGCGTTGCTTGCGGTGATGACATCGCTTCCGCCACCATTGACATTGCGTTTCTCGCAGTAGAGCAATACATTCTCGAAGAAGACGCTACCGTCGCCGCAGATATAGTCCACGGTGCCGTGAATCTCGCCGTCCTCGAAATAGCGCACGGCACCAATCTTGTTGGAATAGTAGGTGTCCTGGTAGGAGAGCAGGCGCACGTTCTTGCATATCGTATGCGTACCTTTGTCCCAGAGAGCGACCGCACGGCCGTTATTGTTTTTGTAATAGTCCAGTGCGTTTTGCAGGGTGAGGTCTTGCAGGTAGATGTTGTTGCCCGTCAGCAGGAGTGTGGCGGTGTTGTTGATTGATTCGTTGACTGCATCGGGGGCATTCCGGATAATCACACCCTCCATTGATTGTCCGATGAGGCTCACGTTGCTTGCCGAAACCTGTGTAAGGACGGTCTCGCCGAGGTCGTACACGCCGTTGGGCAGAAAGACGCGGTCGCCGTCCTGCAGTTGCATGAGCGTAAGCAACAGTGAAGCCGCATCGCCTGCGGGGACGATATACATACCGCTTGCGTCTCTCAGAATCTCATTCGCCACGTTGTACACCGCTACGCTGTGGAGATAAGCCTGCCCGCCAAAAGTCAGCACCAGCGTATCCGCCGCACCGTTGTAGAAGAACGTGGTGGTAGTGCCGTCCGACTCGGCTTTTGCCGCAAAAGTAGCGACATCCGCTTTGCCTTGTTTGCTTGTTACCTTCACATCCGCTTCCGCCGAGTATTGGCAATTAGCCACCTGTATGTAGGCTTTATCCGCCACGGCGATTTCCACCGTGCCGCCGGCAGCGATGTGCCAGCCGTGGTTGTTGTAGTACTTGCCGCCCGTGATGGTGATGCACTCGTGGTCTTCCTGATACCACGATGCTTTGGTCAGATTGTATATATAGTGTGTACCTACGGCGGCTTTTTCGATTTCCGTTACCAAAGCATACACTTTCATATCCGCCTCGATAGCCGTACCGTCCGCCACCTTGATACCGAGTTTGGTAGTCCACCCGCGGAAAGCGAAGCCATCGGCTATGGTCAGATCGCTGATGCCGTATTTGGGTGCAAACGCTGTGCCGTGCAGCACTTCCTCTTTGCCGAGACGGGTGCCGTTCTGGTCGAAATAGACCACGGTATGGCTCTCCACATAGTCGCACGCTTCCACTTTGATATACGGGCAGTACTGACCGCAATAGACGATGAGCGAGTCGGCTTCTTCCACGTTGTATGTCCACGTGGCGATGCCGCCGTTGTGGTAGCAGCCGACCGACTTGGTGTCGATGGTGGCGAGCAGGGTATTGCTGTTGCCCGAGGTAACGGTGGCATTCTTGTTGGCATACTGGCAGCCGCCTATGGTCAGCCGCACGGGACCGTCCACCTTGAAACCGATGGTGTAGTCCACCCAGCCGTGTTGCGCATCGTGGTAACTAGCGCCGCTGCCTTGTACGCCGGCGGGGAGAACAGGATTTTCTTGGGTGAGGTCTATCTCAAAGTTCTTGAATGTACGCGGCTTCACTTCCACATTGCCATAGATGGTAAACTCCGTCATATAGGCGTTCTGCACGGCGTTGAGATTAAACCAGCGCAGTTGCACGTTCTCGCGGTTGACCTCGACGGTGGCCTTGATACCCTCCTGTGTGCAGAAAGCCGTACTCAGCGTATCCCATTGCGTTGCATCTGGCGATTTGCACAGCAATCCCCAGCCGCGACTGCTGCCCGTGGCGGCGTGTACAAACTCCACCCGTGTTACACTTTGGAGAACAGAGGTCTCAATATACGGGGTAGCCGATTTGGCAGCCATAGCGTAACCCTCCGTAATGACTTCGGTGTTGGAGAATTGCCCTTTTACGCCTGTAGGGTTGATCTCCACTTCGGCAAACGTGATGTCCAACCGCTCTTTGCTTGCTTTGGTGGTTACGGTCTTGGTAGTCGGTGTGGCACTGCTTTTCACCGCTTCCCAGTCTTGGAAATCGGTAGTGTAGAGCCGCTTTTCCGCTACATTCTGCGCTTGCAGTGTCATCGCCGCCGCTAACGCCATACATAGTGTCGAAAATGTTTTCATTGAAATAGTAATTGGTTGAAATAATATGCTACAAAGATATATCTTTTTCTTGAAATAGCACTACCTTACACTATATAATACACAAAATATCTACAACTTTCTAAAAAAAATACACACACGGAAACCCAATCAGGCGAATTGGACAGATTGGACTCATAGCACCGATATATGGCAAAAGACTTTGTTGCCGAAAATTTGCATATATGCCGAAAAAAGTGTACTTTTGCGGTGGTTTTTGCTTGAATAGGATTGTTTTTTGAAAATCAGACTTTCCGGCAAAGCCGCTCAACCCGCCGCAGCAGCCTCAAGGGCAGGTTCGGCAGGAGATAATGACACGAATCATTATGAAAAAGAAACCATATTTAGACAACCACGGCAAGGCACTGCCTTATCCTTGGTTAATCAACACGATGTTGTGTTTGGTGGGCGGAAGCCAGATGATGCGTTTGCGGTTTTGGAGCAGGCATCCGCGCCACGCTGCTGAGAAAACATTACGCGATATCCTGAATATCTCGCGCGACACGGTATATGGCAAAGAGCATCATTTCGATGTAATCCTGTCTGCAACCAATGCAGACGACCTATTCCGCCTCTATCGGCAGTATGTTCCCGTAAACAATAGTTTTGAAACGCTTCGCCCCTATGTGGAGCGACACAAACACGGCGAGGAAAACGTGCTCTTCCCCGGCAAACCGGATATGTATGCCACCACCAGCGGTACCACCAGCGAACCCAAGTGGATTCCGATGACGCACAAGTATCTGAAGGATGTGTACGGCAAGATGTCGCATATCTGGACGTGGAACTTTGTCAAGCACCGCAGCCGTATCTTTGCAGGGCATATCTTCCCCATTGTGGGCAAGGAGGTGGAGGGCTACGCGCCCGACGGTACGTTGTTCGGCTCGGTAAGCGGCGTTTTGGTGCGCGACATTCCGTCTATCATTAAGAAGCACTATACAGCCCCCGCCTCGGTGATGTCCATTGCCGACTATTCCGCCCGCAACTACACGCTTATGCGCCTGGCGATGCAGCACCGCGATGTAACGCTCTGGTCAACCGCCAACCCGTCCACTATCCTCGAACTGATGCGTACCGTGGACGAACACGCCGAGGAACTGATAGAGGATATCGAACGCGGGTCGCTCAGTTACGACTTCGACATCTCGTCCCATATCCGCGAGGAACTGCAGCCCTATATGTCGCCCAAACCCGAGCGTGCCGAGGAGTTGCGCCAAATATTGCGAGAGAAAGGCAGGCTGCTGCCAAAAGACTACTGGCCGTGGTTGCAGTACCTCAGTACGTGGAAGTGCGGCAATACGAAAATCTACATGGACAAGTATATGGACGCTTTCGACTGGGACAAGACCTACTACCAGGAACTGGGCTATATAGCCACCGAGTGCCGCTTCGGCTTTGCGCTCGACGAGACCAACGAGTCCGTCCTTTTCCCGCAGTTCCACTACTACGAGTTTGTAGAGGAGAGCGAACTCGACACCCCGAACAAGCATTTCCTGCAAATCGACGAGTTGGAACAGGGCAAACGCTATTGCGCATACGTTACCACCTACTCGGGGCTTTTCCGCTACAATATGAACGACCTCATCGAAGTGGGCGGCAAATACTACAACACCCCCACCGTCCACATGGTGTCGAAGGTGAACGGTATCGTCTCGATGACGGGCGAAAAACTCTACGAACCGCAGTTTATCCAGGCGGTGCATGAAGCCGAGAAGGAAACGGGTATCAAAACCAAGTTCTTTGTCGGTTTTGCCGATGTCAAAGAATCGCTATACCATTTCTATTACGAGTTCGAGGACGAGAGCATCGGGCAGAAAGAGGCAGACGAGTTCACCAAAGTGGTGGACAAGCACCTCCAAGCCATCAATATCGAATACGAGTCCAAACGGGCTTCGTTCCGCTTGCACGCCCCGCAGGCGCATATACTGCTCAATAACGCCTACGCGCGGTTCAAGGCGGCTTGCCTGCGCGACGGATTCCGCGACGGGCAGTTCAAGTTCAACCTGCTGATGCAGGACGAGAAACGCCGCAACAAGTTCAGCCTTATCGAGCGTATCGAAACGGGCATGGAGCGTGTGGCTTCGTCCATCATCGAGCAGGCCAATGTCATTGACAACCGTATGGAACAACGCCGGATAGAACGCGAAAAACGGCGTCAGGAACGGCGCACAAAACGACAAACAAAACATAAATAATAGCAACTATGACTCCGCTGACCCCGGATATACTTACTGACGACATCGAAGCAGTTGTCCTTGATCTGGATGGCACTATCTACAACAAACGCCATCTGCCCGCATATCTCATCATCCGCAATATATTGTGGCTGCCCCTGCTTTCTGCCGAGCAGAAAACCCGCAAGGCTATGCGGGGCATATACATAGGCAACAAAGAGGCTTTCTATACCGGGTTTTTCCACCGTATGGCGCAGGGGCGACCGTTTACGCCCGCTATGGCTCGCTGGTGGTATTTCCATAAGTATATGCCCTCTATGGTGTATACTTTGAAACGCCATTTCCGCCCGCAACCATGGTTCGGAGATTTCTTGTTGGAGTGCCGCAAACGCCATCTGCGTGTGGTGGTCTATTCCGATTACGGTTTTGTGGAAGAGAAACTCTTCGCTCTCGGACTGCACGCCGATATGTTCGAGTTTGTGGTTTCCGCCCCTTCGTTGGGCGGACTCAAACCGGCGAAGGAGTGTGCGGAAGAGATAGCCAAACGCCTGAATATACAGCCTGCACATTGCCTGTTCATCGGCGACCGCGATGACACCGACGGAGCCTCCGCCCGCGCCATCGGAGCCAAATTCTGCCAAGTAGAGTAATGCATGATGTATCTGAATGGTGTGGGGACGTGAAGCGTAAGGCAGGTGCGCCTATGCGCACTGAGTGCCGTAGCGAAAACGAAGCCCTGTGGGCTGAGTAGAACTCCTTTGTCGTCCCGCGTCGTCATATAGATATTCGTTTTACAATGGTGTTGCTGAAATGTTAATAATTGTGCATTGCGCATTATGCATTGTGCATTGAAAAAGTAAGGTGGATGCGCATAGGATACGCTTATGATAGGCTGTGTACGCTACGTATATTAATTGTTAATTTTTAATTGTTAATTCAAAGAAATATGAATAAACGTTACGCGGAATTGGAGGTTGAACCGGGTGTTTACATTCCCGATATGGGTATTGACTATCCCGAGGACGACCCTTATGCACGCCTGTACAAACCGGTCTATGACCGCAATGTGGTGGTGGACGCGAACTACCCTTACCTCAACGACAGCAAGAAATTCCGTTTTCTCAACCGGTTGATGTGGGGGCTGTTGCTCAAGGTCGGATTGGGCATCAAACTGCATGTGCAGATGGGCTTGCGTATCAAAGGGCGTGAGAACCTGCGCAAGTACAAAGATGTCCTTTCCGGTGGTGCCATCACCATTGCCAACCACTGCTATCGTCTTGACTGCCCCTGCGTACTGATTGCCGTCCATGCCAAACATACCACGCGTATCCCGATGTTTGCACCCAATTTCTCCACCAAGGACAATTTCTTCCTCAATGTGGTCGGCGGTGTTCCTATTCCGCCGCAGGAAGCCGGTATCGCTGCGCTGAAAAAGTTCAATGCCGCTTTCGATGAGTTCCACCGCCGAGGCTATTGGTTCCATATCTTCCCCGAAGCGGCACGCTGGGACTTCTACAAACCGCTGCGTCCGTTCCAAAAGGGGGCTTTCTCAATGTCCTACAAATACAATATGCCACTCCTGCCGTGTGTCATCACCTATCGTGAGCGCACGGGTATCTACCGCCTTTTCGGCAAAAAAGAACTCCCGCTGTTGCAAGTGGAGATAGGCGCACCCATTCTGCCCGACCGCAACAACCCGCGCGGTGTGGAGGTGGAACGTCTGCGCACCCTCGCCCACCACACTATGGAGCGTATGGCGGGCATCACCCGTAATAGTTGGGCGGTCAGCCCCGAACAGGAATAGGGGATTGGTCTTCTTTTGCCGCCCCGTAGGCGAATAAGATTTAAGGTAATTTATAGACCAAAAGACAAAAAAATTATTTAGATTTCTTGCCTGCAAGGGCAAAGGATTTTTATATCTTGAACCAACACATAATTTACAAATTTACACACTTACAAATTTACAAATTGTGAACCGTCTTCTCCCATATCTCGCCGTCCTTCTGTCTATGCTTATCTGGTCGGCAGCCGGTATTGCCATCAAGGAAGCCCTTGTGGTACTGCCGCCTATGACGATGATTGTCATTCGTTTTACGTTGGCGGTGCTGCTGATGCTTCCGGTTGGTCTATGTGCCGGCAAAAGTAAAATGCTCCGTTTGCAGCGGGTGGACAAGAAAGACTTGCCCCTTTTTATATTGGGCGGTATTTTTCAGCCTTTCCTGTACTATATCTTGGAGACGTTCAGTTACGATTCCCTTTCATCGCCCACTATTGCCGAGGCGTTGCTCTCCACGAGTCCTGTCCTGGCACCTTTCTTTGCTGCCGTCATCCTGCGTGAGCGCGTTACGCGATACAACATCGTGGGCATTCTGATTTCCACCGTTGGTATGCTTTTGCTGGTGCTGGTGGGGGCATCCGATTTCAGTATAGGCAATCCGTGGGGCATAGCCTTTGCCTTTGCGGCGGTATCGGCTGCGGTACTCTATACCATTGTACTCCGCCGTATCCCGTCCAAATACAATCCCCTGACGGTTGTTTTCTATGTCCAGTTGTCCGCTCTCGTCCTGTTCTATCCCCTTTGTGGTTTTACCGACGGTTTGAGCGGCTTTGCGCACCTTGCCGAGGTGGCTCCTGACCAATTATGGCGTTCCTTGGCGGCAGTAGGTTATCTGGCACTCGGGGCGTCCGTCATTGCTTTTATCTGTTTCTGCTATACCGTCCGTGTCATCGGCGTTACCCGCACCAATGCTTTCAACAACGTCCGCCCTGCCTTCACGGCTGTATGGATGCTCCTTTTCTTCGGCGAGCAACTCCCTTGGGCGAAATGGCTCGGCATCCTCCTCATCATCCTCGGTCTCTTCATCTGCCAAAAGCAACCCTCCACTACACATAAATAGCAGTTGCTACTGTCTTGGTACAGAAAAAGTTTACTCAAAAATAGTCAACCTAATTTAGGACAAGACACACTGTCTTGAGGACTTTTGTATTATTTACCCATTGTTTCATTACTATTTCGATGCGGCTGCGCCGGTTTGTGTATTTGCCTCTTGCGTATGTCGTTTTTTTTCTATAACTTTGCGGGCTTTATGAGAATACACAGACTTAACAGGTTATTCCTGCTTTCGGGGACATTCGTTCTATGCCTGCTGAGCGGGTGCCGACCGGATACGGTGTGCCGGCAGGATACCGATGTAGCGATGGGCGTGAGTGTCTGTTGGCTACAGACGGACAGTACGGGTACAATCACCGAGCAGACCGCTTTCGACAGCATACGCGTGCAGGGCGTAGGGAGCGATTCCGTACTGTACGACAACAGCAAGAACCTGTCCGCACTGCGGTTGCCGCTGCGGGCGGATACATGCGTAACGGCGTTTGCGCTGCTGTGGCACGGCACGGAGGACACGCTGTTTGTCCGCCACGACAACACGCGGCATTTCATCTCGCAAGCCTGCGGCTGTATGGTATACCACACCATCGACACCGTATGGCACAGCGGCAATGCGATAGACTCGGTGGCGATACTCAACAGCACGGTGGAGAGCGAAGAGCAGGAGAATGTACAATTGACAATGTGTAATTTGTAATGCACAATGGTTCATTACATATCGGCTTCTTTCTCTTGGCGGCGTTGTTGCTGTTGAGCGGGGGGCTGCGGGCGGAAGAGACGGCTGTACCGCGCTACAAAGACGGTACGCGTATCTATGCCGACAGTGCCGTTTATCAGGGTATGAGTCTGAAAGCCGACTTGGGCAATACGATTATCGAATTGGCAACCAGCAAAGCACAGGTGCAGAGTCATGAGATAGCTATAAACTGGCGGCTTATCCAACGCCTTTATCCCACGTTGGAGTTAGGTTACGCCCTTGCAGACGCAGAAGCCGAGGGCGGCAGGCACTATGGGCAGGGCGGTTTTGCACGTATCGGGCTGGACCTCAACGGACTGAAGAAACACCCCGAGAGCCGGAATGCATTGTTGGTAGGGCTGCGGTTGGGAACGGCTCTGCAAGGGTACGATTTGACGAATGTGAGTCTGAACTCCGGTTACTGGGGTGATATGCGTGCCGACTACACGGGACTGTTTCACGCCGATTGCTGGGGGGAGGTGGTAGCCGGCTGCCAGGTGCAGGTATGGGAAGGTTTCCAGATGGGGTGGTATCTGCGGTTCAAGGTGCTGTTTACCCGCAAAGCCAAAGACGAGGGCGTACTACCCTATTACATCCCCGGTTTCGGGTATCGAGATGATACCAACTGGGGCATCAACTACTATATCGGTTGGGCGTTCTGACCCGCAAGGAGAGAGGTATGCACATAGAGGAATTAGCGGAATTGACGGCTATGCACCCCGAGGTGGAGGCTGCAAGCAAAGAGTTGGGCAAGGGCAAAGGGAAGCACTTGCTATTGAGCGGTTTGTATGCCTCGGCGAGGAGTATGCTGCTGAATGCTATACAACAGAAAACCGCCCGCCCGATGGTGGTGGTGATGGACAATGCGGACGAGGCGCAGTATATGTACAGCGACCTCTCCGCAATGCACAATCCACAATTCACAATCCACAATGGCTGCAAGGTGCTGTTCTTTCCCGTATCGAAACGGAGATGGCAAGGGGAGGACGAGGCACTGGCAATACAGCGGACGGAGACGCTGAGTCAGTGCACAATGCACAATGCACAATGCACAATGATTGTTACGTATCCCGAGGCGATTATGGAAAGCGTACCGGCACCGCAAGTATTGGAGCAGAACACGATATATCTGAAAACGGGACAGGAGATACAGGTGAGCCGGCTTGGGGAACAGTTAGGCGAATTGGGCTTCACGAGGGTGGATTTTGTCTATGAACCGGGGCAGTATGCCGTGCGCGGCGGGATTGTGGACGTGTACAGTTATTCGCACGACGACCCGTTCCGGTTGGATTTCTTCGGCGACGAGATAGACTCGATACGCACGTTTGACATAGAGACGCAGTTGTCGAAAGACAAGGTGCAGCAGATTGACATCGTCGGGGCGACATCCGGGAAAGAACAGGGAAAAGACTACACGATTGCGGACTACATCGGCGAGGATACGATATGGGCGAGCAACGATTTCTCGCTGCTGTTTTACAAACTCGGCGGACAGGTAGGCAGTGCGGAACTGAAAGACAGCGACATGGCGGAAGTGCTAAAAAAGCGCCTGGCAGAGACCTCTACTATCGAACTGAACGAAAAGAGTTACTTCGGCAACTGCTCGCATATTGCTTTTGACACCCTGCCACAACCTGTTTTCCATAAGAACTTCGACCTGCTGACCGACGACCTGCGCGGCAAGTCGGCAGAGGGCTACAAACTCTATATCCTTGCCGACCAAAAGAAGCAGACCGACCGTCTGGCGGCTATCTTCGAGAGCATGGAGGGCGATCCGATACGCTTTGTGGCGGTGAACAAGACCCTGCATGCGGGGTTTGTGGACAAAGGGCTGAAGATATGCTGCTATACCGACCACGAGATCTTCGAGCGTTTCCACCGCATGGCACTCACCAGTGAGAACGCCCGCCGCGGCAAGGCTATCATCACCCTCAAGGAGATCAACCAGTTGCAGATAGGCGACTATGTGGTGCACAGCGACCATGGTGTAGCCCGCTTCGGCGGACTGGTTACCACGCCCGTGAACGGCAAGCCGCAGGAGATGATCAAGTTGGTTTTCCGCGACGGGGACTGCGTGTTCGTCTCGATACACAACCTGCACCGTATCTCGAAATACAAAGGGCGCGAGGGGTCGGAACCGACCATATCGAAGTTGGGTTCGGGCGCATGGGAGCGGCTCAAAGAGCGGACAAAAGACAAGGTAAAGGATATAGCCCGCGACCTGATCAAACTATACGCCACCCGCAAGCAGCAGAAAGGCTTTGCCTACACGCCCGACGGCTATATGCAGCACGAGTTGGAAGCATCGTTCCTCTACGAAGACACGCCCGACCAGGCAAAAGCCACCGCCGACATCAAGCGCGATATGGAGAGCCCGATGCCGATGGACCGGCTGGTGTGCGGCGATGTAGGTTTCGGCAAGACCGAGGTGGCTATGCGTGCGGCTTTCAAAGCGGCTACCGACGGCAAGCAGGTGGCGGTATTGGTGCCGACGACGGTACTGGCACTGCAGCACTACAACACTTTCAAGGAGCGCATGAAGAACTTCCCCGTGCGGATCGAGTACCTGAGCCGCGGCAAGTCGGCGAAGGAGGTGCGCGAACTGCTTGCAGACCTGGAAGCGGGCAAGATAGACATACTGATCGGTACGCACAAGTTGGTGGGCAAGAGCGTGAAATGGCACGACCTGGGTCTGCTGATCATCGACGAGGAGCAGAAATTCGGTGTGGCGGTGAAAGACAAACTGAAGAGCCTGCGGACGAATGTGGACGTACTGACGCTGACGGCGACACCGATACCGCGCACGCTGCAGTTCTCGCTGCTCGGCGCACGCGACCTGAGCGTGATGACCACCCCGCCCCAGAACCGCTATCCCGTACAGACCGAGTTGATTACGCCCGATGACGAGGACATCATCAAAGAGGCGATAGACCTCGAGATGCAGCGCAACGGACAGATCTTCATCGTAAACAACCGCATAGAGATGCTGGAGCGCATAGAGCGCAAGATACACGCGCTGTGCCCCGAGGCACGCATCGTAGTGGCACACGGGCAGATGCCGACCGAGGAAATGGAGCAGCGGCTCGAGGACTTTATCAACTACGACTACGACATACTGCTCTCGACGACGATTATCGAGTCGGGGGTGGATATACCGAATGTAAACACAATCATCATCTATTCGGCACAGCACTACGGGTTGGCAGACCTGCACCAGTTGCGCGGACGCGTGGGGCGGTCGAACAAGAAAGCCTACTGCTATCTGGTGGCACCGCCGCGAGAACTGCTGACCGAGGACGCACGCCACCGCTTGGACGCACTATCGACCTTTGCGGAGTTGGGGGCTGGTTTCAACCTCGCCATGCAGGATTTGGATATACGCGGGGCGGGCAACCTGCTCGGTGCGGAGCAGAGCGGATTCATTGCCGACCTCGGGTACGAGACCTACCAGCGTATTCTGAACGAGGCGGTGCAGGAACTGAAAGACGAACTACTGAGCGGCGACGAGACCGATGAGAGTACGGCTTTGCTCCTCGGTGGGGGCGACAACAGAAAACTGTGGGTGCAGGACAGCCAGTTGGAAAGCGACCTGCCCCTCGGTTTCCCCAACGACTATGTAGAAAATATCTCGGAGCGTATCGCGCTCTACCGCGAATTGGACGGACTGCGCAACGAAGACCAACTGACAGAGTTCAAGAAACGGATGATAGACCGCTTCGGGCCGCTGCCCGAACAGGCGGACGAGTTGCTCAACGTGGTGCGCCTGCGCTGGATATGCTGCCGGCTGGGCGTGGAGAAAGTGATGCTCAAGAGCGGACGGCTGGTGCTGTATTTCGTGCAGAACGACGACCGCTACTGGCACAGCGAAGCGTTTGGCAAGATTATCTCGTTTATTGTCAACCGGGCGCAACGCTGCCAACTGGTGGAGGAAAAAGACAAGAAAGGCAAGCCTACGGGACGCCGCTATGCCACGATTATGCAGGTGCAGACCGTAGGCGGTGCCATCAACCTGCTGGGCAAGATAGAGAACGGCACATGGGAGGAGAAATAACAACACAATGAAGAAACCATTACAACATATTCTATTTATACTGATACTTATTCTGCCGGCTGCCGCCACAGAGACGTATGCCATCGGAATGCGGGAACTGGGGGACTCGCTGAACCTGTACTATAACCGGTTTTTCTTTCTTGTAGCAGGCGACTCCGCCTCGCTGCAACGGTCAGCCACAGTGTGGGCTCCGCCCGTGCGGGTGAAACAGTTGCGAGTGAACGGCAACTCGGTGGTGGTACGCACCAACGGCACATTAGGAGGCATTGCCTTCACGTCCGAGGAACTGAAACGAATGCGCAACGATGTGAGCCGCTGGGTATTGGGCAACGCAAGGGGAAAAGTACAGATCTATTCCGACAAATACGAACTGGCGGAACTCGTACCCGCACGGTTGCAGAAACGCAAAGAAAAATACCCCGACTATACAAAGCCTGCCATCCCCCGGATAGGCTACACGCCCACGGATGATGTTTATAAGAACGGACTGAGCGGAAAGAACATCGCCCTCTGGGCAAGCCACGGCACCTATTACAACCAAGACAAGGACTGTTGGATATGGCAGCGGGCGACGATGTGGACCACCGTAGAAGACCTGTACACCACAGAGTATGTGCAGCTTATAACAGAGATGCTTGAGAACGCCGGGGCAACGGTGCTACAGCCGAGAGCCACATTTTACGGGGCGAACTTCCGAATGAACGCAGATAGTGTATGGTGTCTCACAGATGACCACGCCGGCGAGGAGATCGGGCGCAGCGGATTACCCCGTTGGGCAGAGGCGGCA
Source organism: Bacteroidales bacterium UBA6828 (assembly GCA_002452095.1). Taxonomy (GTDB): domain Bacteria; phylum Bacteroidota; class Bacteroidia; order Bacteroidales; family Paludibacteraceae; genus Colicola. The sequence continues at coordinate 20,035 of DKEG01000051.1, forward strand.
CGCTATTGGTTGGAGGACGCCGGATACCCGGAGACGGTGTGGAAACAATCGGACAACGGGAACGAATACATAGAAGACCTGCGCAGCCGCGGACTATGGGTGAACTACCTGACAGGCGGCAGCAAAGCGAATCCCGAGCAAGCGGGATTAGGCATACCCGTGGATGTATGTCTGGCATTGCACACCGACGGGTATGATGCCTTGGACGACACAACTGTCGTGGGGACGCTGGCTATATACACCGACCACGACGACCAGGGGCGCAAGACCTTTTCCAACGGCGTTACACGGCAACTGAACCGCGACTTGGCGGACTATATACAGACCCAGGTGGTGGAAGACCTACGGCAGACCATCGCCCCCGAATGGACGCGGCGGCAGTTGCAGAACGGCAACTACTGCGAGTCGAGATACCCCGTAGTGCCGTCAGTATTGGTGGAACTGCTGAGCCACAAGAACATGGCGGATATGCGGTACGGGTTGAACCCGCAGTTCCGGCAGATTGCCGCACGGGCGGTATATAAAGGACTGCTGCGCTACCTGCACGAGCAGGACGGGCGGAAAGTGGTCGTGCAGCCGCTGGCAGTAAAACAACTCAATATACAACTTCCAAAAACGCCCCGACTCCCCCTTACCCCCTCAGAGAGGGGGGATGCAGAATCAAGTATTATTCTGTCGTGGGAGGAGACACCCGATTTGCTTGAACCGACTGCCAAGGCAACACACTACTATATATATACGCGCGCGGAAGATGGGGAATGGACGGAACAGCGGATGGAGAATACTTCTGCCACATTGTCTTTGGAGCGGGGGAAGCGGTATGATTTCTATGTAGTGGCTGCCAATGCAGGCGGGCGGAGCCTGAAAAGCGAGGTACTGAGTGCATATCTTGCCCCCGAGGAGAATGCGCCGACGGTGCTGATAGTGAACAACTTCAACCAGACCTACGGACCGCAATGGTTCGCAGATTCCACGTATGCGGGCATAGTGCCGAACACGTATGCCGTAGAGGACGGACTGAGTATGGCATACATCGGTGAGCAGAACGACCGGACACGGTCGCACCAATGGAAGGACGACGACAACTGCGGTTGGGGAATGTGCTACAGAGACTATCAGGGGACTATCGTCAAAGGCAACACACACGACTACCCCACCCTGCACGGACGCGTGCTGCAGCAGTTGGGCTATTCGTACATCTCAACCAACGTGGAAGCACTGACGGAGATAGACAGCACGTTTGCGATAGTGGATATTATTGCAGGCAAAGAGCGCAGCACAGACAGTACGGCGGTGCTTCCGCAGAACCTGCAAAAGGCGATACAACACTACTTGAGCAAAGGCGGCAAGGTGCTGCTGAGTGGCAGTTACTTGGGCAGCGGAATGGCACGCCCCGCCGACAAACTATGGGCGGAACAGGTGCTGCACTACGGCTTGGCGGCAGAAAAAGCGACACGCAATGGCAATGTACAATGCACAATGCACAATGCGCAATGCACAATGACTATCCGGACAAAACCGAATTCAGAGGGACTGTTTGCCGAGGCGGCAGAGGGGCTGAAACCGATGAACGGAGCCAGACGGGCAGGCATTTATCAGGATATGCGTGTGGGTGCGGGCGTGCTTTGGAAAGGCGTATCCACCGCTTATCCACCCGACATCCACCTGACTTCGGGTACGCTTGTATGGGGTTTTCCGCTGGAGGCTGCGGAGGACTTTGAAACGATATACCAATACAGCATAGAACAACTTATGGTACCTCCCGCACAGCCGCAAGAGACGGTGATTGCGAAAGGCAAAAGCAGAAAACGATGAAAAAGAAGAACCTACCCCTGATAGAGAATGTGGAGATAACGGGTATTGCCGCCGAGGGCAAGGCACTGACACGCATCAATGACATGGTGGTGTTTGTGCCGTACTGCGTACCGGGCGACATAGTGGATCTGCAGATCACGAAGAAGAAGCACAGTTTTATGGAAGCGCGTGTGGAACGGATTGTGCACCCGTCGGAGAAACGCTGCGAGGCAGTATGCAAGCACTATGGCACGTGCGGCGGCTGCAAATGGCAGATACTGCCCTACCCCGAGCAGTTGCGCTACAAACAGCAGCAGATAGAGGACAACCTGCGGCGTATCGGCAAGGTGGAACTGCCCGAGATAAGCCCCATACTCGGGAGCAAACACATCTACGAATACCGCAACAAGTTGGAGTTCACTTTTGCCGACCGCAAATGGCTCCCGTGGGAGACTATTCAGGCGGCAGGCGGATTGGAGAACGTGGATTGCAGTTACGGCGCGGGGTTCCATATACCGAACTGCTTCGACAAAGTGCTTGACATTGAGGAATGTCACCTGATGCCCGAAATCAACAACCGTCTGCGCAACGGCATACGCGACTATGCACGGACACACGGACTGAGTTTCTACAACGAGCATACACACACGGGGCAGTTGCGCACGCTCATCATCCGCTCCAACCACAAGGGGGAAATCATGCTGATAGTCTGCTTCGGCGAGAAGATCAACGATGCCTGCCGCGGACTGTTGGAGTGGCTGCACGGGGAGTTTCCCGGGGTGGTGAGTCTGCTCTATGTGGAGAACGAGAAGATGAACGATACCATTGGTGATCAGGAAGTACACGTGTTTGCAGGGCAGGACCATATAATGGAGCAGATGGAAGATCTGCAGTTCAAGGTGGGACCCAAATCGTTCTACCAGACCAACACAGAACAGGCATACGAACTATACAAGGTGGCAAGGAATTTTGCCGGACTGACAGGCAAGGAACTGGTATTCGACCTCTATACGGGAACGGGTACGATAGCGAACTTTGTAGCCAAGCAGGCACGGCAAGTGATTGGCATAGAGTATGTTCCGGAGGCAATAGAGGATGCCAAGGTGAATGCCGCCTGCAATCGATTGGACAACACGCTGTTCTTTGCCGGGGACATGAAGGATATTCTGAACAGGGATTTCATCGCCTGCTACGGTCGCCCGGATGTGATTATCACCGACCCGCCCCGCGCCGGTATGCACGAGGACGTGGTAAACACCATCCTGTTTGCCGAGCCGCAGCGGATCGTGTATGTCAGTTGCAACCCCGCCACACAGGCACGCGACCTGTCGCTATTGGACGCCAAATACAAGGTAACCGCCGTACAGCCGGTGGATATGTTCCCGCACACGCAGCACGTGGAGAATGTGGTGCTGCTGGAGAAACGCGATTAGTACTATCAGGGGCTGCT
>DKEG01000051.1:23297-25232 GCA_002452095.1 Bacteroidales bacterium UBA6828
AGCAGCCCCTGATAGTACTAAAAAGGTAAAAATTCCCTTATTGGTGTGGGGGCGTATCGTTGAGTGCCCAGCGGTGGAAGGGCAGGATACGGATATGCTTGTTACCTTCGATAAGGCTGTCTGTCTGGCGCAGGGTAACAACAGTTCCTTGGTTTACAGACAATGCTTCCATTGCTGCAAGCAGACCTTGCACCTCACGTTGGTAGGTATCGGTATTGAAATCGGCACAAACCTGCACCAACTCGGCACAGCGGTTGTTGTGCATTGCCACAAAATCACACTCATGCCCATTGTGGTTAAAATAATACACACTCTTGTACCTTCGGCGCAACTCACCATACACCATATTCTCCAAGCGGTGTCCGATATTGGCAGACAAAGCCGTGGAACAAACCGTTATCAGCCCCGTGTCCACACAATAGACCTTTTTCGGATTGACCATCCTCACTTTCTCCGAGGCAGAATAAACAGGCACAAAATCAAACAGATAACTCTGCTGCAGATAGGAGAAATACTCATTGACGGTTGTGGCACTATTGATTTGCAGAACCTGCCGCAGTTTGTTGGCGGACACCATGTTGCCCACGTTGTTGAGCAAAAGCATCAGCAGTTCTTTCAGTTTGCCATAGTCGCGCACGCCATAACGGCTCGTTACGTCGCGATACAGGATGTCAGACAGCAGGTTGTTGAGAATATCCTCGTCTTGCAGTTTCAGATACAGCGGAAAACCGCCCTGCTCCATATAACGGGTTTGCGAGTCTTCGTTGCCGTCCAACCGGAGAAAACCACAAAATTCTTTGTACGAGAACGGGAATAGTTCGTAGGACAGATGCCGTCCCGTGAGTTTGGTGCCTAATTCACGGCTCAACATAGAGGCATTGCTACCGCTGACGACTACCTGATAGCCCTCGTCCAACTTGCCCCTGACATATAGTTCCCAGCCCTCCACCACCTGCACCTCGTCCAAAAACAACAGCGGTTTCTCGGGATAGGAACGTATAGCATCGTCCAAGCGTTGGTAGTCATCGTAGGTGAAACCATATAGTTGCGGTGCATCAAAGTTGAGGTAGAAAATCGGATGTTCCGCCTTGCATCTTGATGCCAACTGCGCCAAAAGGACGCTCTTGCCGCATCGGCGCACTCCGGAAATAACCACGGCAAAGTCCGATACGGGGAAATGGACTTGCGGCAGTAATTCACGTGCGAAATGTTCGCTATTGGACAATGTATTCCATTGACGTTGAGATGTTTGCAGGATAGTACTCTGTAATATCATAATGGCAACCGGTGGTTATTATCGCCTGCAAAGATACTGCTTTTTATTGAGATACACAATAGTTTCCATTTGTTTTGGATAGATATTCCCATTTATAATGGTAATATATTTCCAATTAGAATGGATAATATCCTTACTCACAAACCATAACGTTTTTGGGTGCGTTTTCTCCTCTCACTTCGCGCTCTTCCTTCTGTTGCAGTCCCTGCACAGCATCTGGCAGTTCTCCGCCACCGTCCGGCCGCCTTCCACCCACGGCGTGATGTGGTCGGCTTCCATCTGCTCTATCTCGAAGTGCTTCCCGCATAGCGGACACACACCGCCCTGCCGCTCATACACCTCCCGCTTGGTGTTGTCGTCGAAAGCACGGATACCCAAGTGCCGTATGTCGTGGTCGAACACATACTCGAAGATGCCCGATTTCTTCTGCACGTCCGAGTCCCGCATCAGCCGTGCCACCTCGTCGCCTATCGCCGTGGCAGTCAGTGCGGTGTCTTTGTAACGGTTGTAGAGCAGACCCCATTCCACCGCTTTCATCTCTTTCTTGTACAGTTTCGTGAAATGCACCTGCACCCAATGTATCACGTTCTGGAAATACTGCCATAGTTCGTCGGCATCCGTGTCATTCTGGTGCCGCGCCATATACTGCTCAATCGTCA
>DKEG01000051.1:25291-25485 GCA_002452095.1 Bacteroidales bacterium UBA6828
GGCGAACCCGTCATATAGTCCGAACCTATCTTGTACGCCACGCAGCCCGACTTCGAGAAACGCCGTTTGGCTTGCGTTGTCCAGGCTCCTGTGTAGATGGCGTTGCGTATCTCCTGTTCGGTCAGTTTCTCGCCCGCGATGTTGATGGTCTGGAACCATTTCAGTTTCTCCTCGTCCGTCCCCTCGCAGATATA
>DKEG01000051.1:25498-27101 GCA_002452095.1 Bacteroidales bacterium UBA6828
CCGAGCAGGTTGCCGTCGAAAGTCATCATATACTCGCCCGCAATAAACGAGCATATCGAGATAGTCCGCTGCTGCCCGTCAAGCAACTCATATTGGTCCTCGCCGATACGCACCCAGTACATCACGTTGAGCGGGAAGCCGTGCCAGAGGGTGTCCATCACGGCATTGCGTTTCTTGTCGTCATAAACGAACTCCCGCTGGTACTTCGGACGGATATTCAGCCGCCCGCCATAACCGGTGATACCCTCTTCGTTCACCGACAAGTCCTCGTAACTGGCACACAGTTCCCGCACCGTAATCGGCACCAAATCAATCTTCATCATATTCCGTTAAGTTATTTGTTTCTATTCTCCGTTAATACCCTCTCCGGGGACGCGGGCACCCCGCCCGCGGTTATGTCTCCATTAATGCCCATTAAAGGTCCATTAAAAAGTTCTCCGTTAATTGCCGTTAATTTGTCGTTAATGCCCCTTATACACCCTATTCGTCTTATTAGTCCTATTCTATATTGTTTCTTAGCAGGGCGATACTATCGCCCGCCTTCAAAAAGTGCTTTTTGTTAAGATTCTTCTCCCTTTCATCTCTCCGTAAAAGTCGCTCCAAACAGCAAGGGATACGCAAGGGATAGGCTACCCTTACGCAACCCATAAAAAGTATCAATTTTTAAGATTGGCAACTCTTTCATTTCTTCCTCCGAATGAGAATACGGGCATAAGGGTCTTTCTGTCCGACATTGTGCAAAGTGAGTTGCTTTGGTTTGGGCAGTCCTTGTTCAACAATCGAAAAGAAATGAGGATTTATGTCAATTATCTCAAACTGCTCAGGATTATACTTATCCAGAAACGTAATCGGCACACCCATAACGCCCTCATAATCACACGGTATGTCGGTATAGGTATTTACGTTGATAGCATCGTAGTTATCATACTTCGGATAGGCTTCGGGCGTGTAATGCTTGTACAAATCCAAGAAATCGGTATGTCTCTTCACGGGTAAATTGGTGAACCAGCACGAGGTGGAGACACGCGCCATCTTTTTGCCGTTTTCTATATGGTGAAATTTCTCGTACGTATCGGGGACGGCGAAGTACATACCCACATTGAAATTGGTGTAGCCCGTGCGTATCTTGTCGGCTTGGAACATACGGAACACCTCTTTGTAGGTGAGCGCATTCGTATTGCCCACAATCACAAACTGCTTGTTGTAGTGGTCGAGTTGTGCAAGATACTCCCGAAACAGCGAGAACGGTGGGTTGGTTACCACTATATCTGCCTCTTTCAATAGTTCCTCGCACTCGGGGCTACGGAAATCGCCGTTGCCTTGCAATATGGAAATCACGTTCTTGTCATTTTGCATCAGGTACTGAATATCTGCCAAGTTGATTGCCCCGTCGCCGTTGGTGTCCGTTACCTCGGTTATCTCCACTTTGTAGGCGACTTTCTTCGGGTCGTCCACGGTGGTACCGAAGTCCAACAGCAGTTCGTTGCCCGATACGGGCGAACCGTTGTAGCAGGTGGCAATCAGTTTGCGCAGTCCCAATGCGTTGAAATTAAGGGCAAAATACTTGAAGAAGTTGCTTTCGTACGGGTCGTCGCAGTTGCAG
>DKEG01000051.1:27113-52409 GCA_002452095.1 Bacteroidales bacterium UBA6828
TCTTTGAAATAAGGTTTGTAGTATTTGAGTTCTTTGGCTATGTCGTCCAATTGGGTGTAGAACTCGTCCTTCTTTGCATCTTTGGCTTGCGCCAAGTCTTTCCGTGCCATAGATTGATAGATTTATGCAATGCTATCAATCCACGTAAACGCAAAAAAGACGTGAGTCTCTTATGCGTTTACCAAGGCAGCGTAGGAAATAGAAGCCTTCTCTCCAATAAGAAACCCACATCCAAAGGACGTGGCATTAACTTATTTCTGAGAGAGTTCATATTACACTACAATGAGCCTCTTATTATTTCTTGTTTTATTCCTAATAAAAAGTTTCCTACGCTTTTCGGTAAACGCGAAATAATAGCCAATGCTGTTAAAAATATGTCATGTGCCGCCTTCACGGCACCGGTTTACATAAGCAAATTAGTTTAGTTGATTTATTATGTAGTGTTTTGCAGGTTGCAATTTTTACTCAACGGAATGAGTAATTTCAATTACAGGCGCAAAGATACTGCTTTTCTGTGAATTATGCAAACAGGTATTGCAAAACGGATGCAAACTGACCGTTTTGGGTATCATCGTGGCATAGTTGTTGTGCGCTTTCGGGAAAAATATGTTTGCTATGAAGATTGTTGTATTTACCGGTGCGGGAGTGAGCGCAGAGAGCGGACTAGGAACTTTCCGCGATGCAGACGGATTGTGGGAGAAATACCGCATAGAAGACGTATGCACCCACGAGGCATGGCTGCGCAACCCGCAACTATGTGTGGATTTCTACAACGCACGCCGACGTGATACGCTTGCCGCACAGCCCAATGCCGCCCACTTGGCGATTACCCGTTTGCAGAAAGCGTTTCCCGACACGGAGATCATCACGCAGAACATCGACGACCTGCACGAGCGTGCCGGTTCGACCCACATCACGCACCTACACGGCGAGATAACCAAACTGCGTTCGGACATCAACGAGACCGCTACCGTGCCGCTGCAAGGCTGGGAGCAGCACTACGGCGACCGGCACCCTGACGGCAGTCTGCTGCGCCCGTACATCGTGTTCTTCGGCGAGAACGTACCGTATTTTCCCGTAGCGTGTCAGATTGCTTCGCAAGCCGACCTGATGATCGTGGTAGGAACGAGCCTGAATGTCTATCCCGCAGCATCGCTGTTGGAATACGTTCCACGCACCGCCAAGATATATGTAATCGATCCAGGGCTGCCCGACTTCGGTATCTACCGCGACAGAGTAACCCATATCCGCGAAAAAGCATCGGTAGGTGTACCGCAGTTGGTGGAACAACTAATCAATAAATTTGTAAATTTGTAAATTGGAAAATTATTATTTCGAAAGGTTGCGAACGGCTTTTTACGGACTTCGTAACCTTTCTTTTTTATTGAAACACAAGCATTTTCACATTTCAGTGATGTCTGTACGAAACGCAATGAAATAAAAACCGCTTCATTCTTTGTCTATTTTAGGGAATAGACGTAACTTTGCAGGCAAAGTTTTTTTACCTGCTTCAATTATGAAAAACAATCTGTCTTCCCAAATCTCGCTATCGCGCGTATCGCCGAAGTTGTACCGCACGGACGATGTACTCGAAATGAGCCGCATCAGCCGTATGGAGAAAATACCCACCACTATCTACGAAACCGCCAAAGAGGGTTCGCAAGCGGTTGCCCGACTGATTGCCGACCGTATCCGGCAACGGCAGACAGAAGGCGAGAAATTTGTATTCTCACTGGTTTGCGGGCGCAGTATGACCGACATCTTTGCCGAATTGGTACGTATGCACGACGAGGAGAAACTGAGTTTCCGCAATGTGGTGCTGTTCAATCTCTTTGAGTACTATCCGTTGCAATCGCCTACGCAAGCCTGCTTCGGGCAAATCAAAGAGCAACTGATTGACCATGTGGATATTCGCAAAGAAAATATCTACACTTTCGACGGCACAATGGATCAGCGCGACCTGATACCTATGATGTCGCGCTGCGAACGCAAGATACAGGAGTACGGAGGAGTGGATCTGCAACTCCTCGGCATCGGGCGCAGCGGGAACATCGGTTTCAACGAACCGGGTTCATCAATGTCAAGCAACACACGTCTGGTGGTTTTGGATAATATCTCCCGCGACGAGGCAAAGAATATGTTCGGTACTATCGAGCAGGTACCCGCTTCGGCTATCACGATGGGTATCGGTACGATACTGCGTGCCAAAGAGATAGTACTGGTAGCATGGGGCGAGCACAAAGCCGACCGCCTGCTAGCAGCCGTGGAGGGACAACCCGACACCGCCTGCCCCGCCTCGGCACTGCAACTGCACAGTAACGCACATATCGTCTGCGACCTGAGCGCCGCCACCCAACTGACACGTATCCACCACCCGTGGCTCGTTACATCCTGCGACTGGGACAACCAACTGACCCGCCGCGCTATCGTCTGGCTCTGCCAGCAGACGGGCAAGCCTATACTGAAACTGACCAACCGCGACTACAACGACTACGGGCTGAGCGAACTGATCACCCTGCACGGGTCGGCATACAACTGCAACATACGTATATTCAACGACCTGCAGCATACCATTACGGGTTGGCCCGGCGGTAAGCCCAATGCCGATGATACCGACCGCCCCGAGAGAGCCAACCCCTACCCCAAGGATGTGCTTATCTTCTCCCCGCACCCCGACGACGATGTCATCTCGATGGGCGGCACGTTTGCCCGCCTGATCAAACAGGGACATAACGTACATATCGCCTACGAGACCAGCGGTTGCATCGCCGTATGCGACGACGAGGTCATCCGTTTTATGGATTTCATACGCGGATTCGACCGTCTGCACCCGACGGGAGGCGACCTTATCGAAAGCAAGTATCGGGAATATACACATTTCCTATCACAAGAGAAAACCGGTGACCAAGACACGCGCGAGATACTTGACCTCAAAGCACTGATCCGCCGCGGAGAAGCCACTGCCGCCTGCCGCCATATGGGGTTGCCCACCGACCATATCCATTTCCTCAACCTGCCTTTCTATGAGACAGGAACCATCAAGAAAGGCAACCTGAGCCAAAAGGATGTAGATATTGTGAAACAGATCATTCTGGACGTACACCCCAACGAGATGTTCGTGGCAGGCGACCTTGCCGACCCGCACGGCACGCACAAGGTGTGTCTTGATGCCGTATTGGCAGCGTTGGACGAACTGAAAGACAGCGAGCCTTGGTTGCGCGACTGCCGTATATGGATGTACCGCGGTGCATGGATGGAATGGGAAGTGGATCTGATAGAGATGGCGGTGCCGATGTCGCCCGAGGAACTGCGGTTCAAGCGGAATACGATACTCAAGCACCAGTCGCAGATGGAGTCTGCGCCGTTTATGGGCAACGACGAACGGCTCTTCTGGCAGCGTGCCGAAGACCGCAACCACGCCACCGCCGAACTATACGCCCAACTCGGACTTGCCAACTACGAAGCCATAGAGGCGTTTGTACAATATAAACTCAATTAAGAATTAACAATTAATAATTAACATACAAAGCAGGTATAAATACTCTCAACTTATAAACTTTCTAAACTCTTTCAACTACTCATAAACTTATCAACTCCTCAACTTCTAAACTATTATGAAAGACATCATTTCGCAATTTGCCATCCCGAACGAGGTGGAGCAACCGCAGCCGCTCAAGATCGGTTTTATCAACGACAGTTACATCGTCCGTGCCAAACACCCGGGCGAGACATCCTATTTCCTGCAGCATATCAACCACCACATATTCGAGAACGTGGAGGGGTTGCAACAGAACATACAGCGCGTAACCGACCATATCCGCGCCAAACTGCAAGCCGCAGGCGAAACCGACATCGACCGCAAGGTGCTGCGTCTGATCCCCACCAAGGACGGACAACTCTACTACCGCACTCCCGAGGGTGAATACTGGCGTGTCTATGTGTTGATAGAAAACGCCTCATCGCAAGAACGTGTTACGCCCCGGTCGGCTGAACTGGCAGGCGAGGCTTTCGGGCGGTTTCAGAACCAATTGTCCGACCTGCCTTTCTCGGAACTATGCGAGTCCATTCCGAATTTCCACAATATGGAGTTCCGTCTGCAGCAGTTGGACGAAGCCGTACAAGCCGACCGTGCGCACCGCCTGCACGACACGCTGGATATACTCCGTGTGCTCAACAGCCGCCGCGAGGAGATGTGTATGGCGGAACGCCTGTTCCGCGAGGGCAAACTGCCCAAGCATATCAACCACTGCGACACCAAGGTGAACAATATGCTCTTCGACGAGCAGGGCAAACCGCTCTGTATTGTGGATTTGGATACCGTGATGCCCGGTTATGTACTGAGCGATTTTGGTGATTTTATGCGTACTGCCGCCAACACGGGCGCCGAGGACGATGTGTGTCTTGACAATATACACGTGGATATGAACATCTTCGAGGCATACACCCGCGGCTACCTGCGTGAGGCAAAGTTTCTGACCCCCATTGAGAAGCAACTGCTGCCATTCGGCTGCCGCCTGCTCAGTTATATGCAAACCGTCCGTTTCTATACCGACTACCTCAATGGCGACACCTACTACAAGATACAATATCCCGAGCATAACCTTGTCCGCACCCGCGCCCAACTGCGCCTGGTGGAAGAGCAGGAAAAAATGCGGGAGGAAATGGAACGCATAGTAGCAAAATACTAACAGATAAAATAGTCACTCTTATTTAGGACAAGACAATGGTAAAAATCCTAATAATGCGTTTCTACAATACACAAATGTGTTAATGTTTGATGCGATTGCGCTGAAAACCGCAATTTCCATTTGGAAATATCAAAAAAAAGTTGTACCTTTGCGCGCTTTTTGCCTAATTAGACTTGTTCAAATACGCTAAACGGGTAAAATCGTATGCAAATAAGTTTCGGCGAATGGTCCGGTAGCTCAGTTGGATAGAGCAACAGCCTTCTAAGCTGTGGGTCTCGGGTTCGAATCCCGACCGGATCACCTAATTATTCAAAACCGGTGGAACACCGCTGAAAAGATGACGGCATAGCCTTTCTTGGACTATTGTTGTCGTCTTTGAATCACGCTTTTTGCACATGCGGGTGGTGGTTAAACCGAAAATAAACTATGCGTCAATTAAAGATTACTAAATCCATTACGAACCGTGAGTCGGCTTCGCTTGACAAGTATCTGCAAGAGATCGGTCGGGAGGAACTGATTACGGTGGAGGAAGAAGTGGAATTGGCAGGTCGTATTCGTAATGGCGATCGTGCCGCATTGGAGAAACTGACACGCTCGAACCTGCGTTTCGTGGTGTCGGTGGCGAAACAGTATCAAAATCAAGGACTCAGTCTGCCGGATCTGATCAACGAGGGTAATCTCGGGCTTATCAAGGCGGCGGAGAAATTTGATGAAACACGTGGTTTTAAGTTTATCTCTTATGCCGTGTGGTGGATTCGTCAGTCTATCCTGCAGGCGTTGGCTGAGCAGTCCCGTATTGTGCGGCTACCTCTCAATCAGGTTGGTTCGCTCAACAAGATCAACAAGGCATACCAGCGTTTTGAGCAGGAGCATGAGCGTAAACCCTCGGCTGAGGAACTGGCTGAGGAACTGGATATACCGGTAGATAAGATTGCCGATACCCTCAAGATGTCGGGTCGCCATGTGAGTGTGGATGCACCGTTTGTAGATGGCGAGGACAACTGTCTGATTGATGTGATGGTCAATGAGGACTCGCCTAATGCCGACCGCGGACTGATCAACGAGTCGCTTTCTACCGAGATCGCCCGTGCTTTGGCTACACTGACCCCGCGCGAGGCGGATATACTGCGTAAGTTCTTTGGTATCGGTACTCCCGAGAAGACCCTCGAAGAGATTGGCGAGGAACTGCACCTTACCCGTGAGCGTGTTCGTCAGATCAAGGAGAAAGCCATTCGCAAACTCTATACGGGACAACGCAGCAAGACGCTCCAGACCTATTTGGGATAAGAGTCCGTTTGCGGCAATATACGGGAAAACGGCTGTCTGACGAGTGTCGGGCAGCCGTTGTTCTGTATATCCATTTTGTTTTTGTTATTGTCGCATAGCAGTAGAGAGTTCGTATAGTACGATGCCGGCGGTAACGCTCACATTGAGCGAGTGTTTGGTGCCGTATTGCGGTATCTCTATACACGCATCACAGGCGTCCACCACCTCCTGCTGCACGCCGAATACCTCATGCCCCATCACGACGGCAATACCGTTTGGCTTATTGGTCTCATTGGACTTATTAGTCCGATTGGCAAGCAGTTCCTGCTTGGCTTGTTCGAGTGTGATGGAGTCGTGTGCCTGCTCGATGGCATAGACGCGATAGCCACGCTTATGGAGCGCACGGACCGCCTCAAGGGTGTTGTCAAAGTGCTGCCAGTCCACGGTCAGTTCCGCACCGAGTGCCGTCTTGTGTATCTCGGGATTAGGCGGGCAGCAACAGATACCGCACAGATAGAGTCCCTCCAACAGGAACGCATCAGCAGTACGGAACACCGCCCCTACGTTGTGCCGGCTGCGTACATTGTCCAGCACCACCACAAAGGGCAGTTTTTCGGCTTGGTGGAATGCCTCGGGTGTGAGGCGGTTCATCTCCTGTGTAGATAGTTTCTTCATAAAACTCCTTTGCCGCAAAGCGGCAAGAAATCTAATAAATCTCTTATTCTGATTACCTTAAATCGTACCGCCTACGGCGTTTTTACAGTCCTTCGGGCAGGGAGACATAGAGGATATGCTGTTGGTCGTCAATGCGGCGGATTAGGTCTTCGTGGATAGGCAGCAGACGCCCGTCTTCCATTTCGAGGAGGGTGTTGATGGTCGATTCGTCCACCGACAGCACTTTGCCCAATGTCCCCTGTGTATCGTCCTCTATGGTGTATCCTTTCAGGTCTTGCCATGTCATCTGTTCCTGTTCGTCCTCGGTGAGGTCGCGGCGGAGCATATAGGCGGTGCATCCGGTCAGTCGTGCAGCCTGCTCCTCGGAATCAATACCCGACAGACGGAAAATCAGTGTGTCCGCCCCTTTGCCGCGCCAGTCTTCTACACGGAACGGCACGAGAATACCATCTATATCCAGAATGAGGAAGTCGGCTTCGGCATTGTCCCAAAACTCGTTATCCATTTGGCATTGTATCTCGCCCAGTTTGCCGTGCGGGCGGCGGAGTGTGCCGATTTGTATCACTTCAGAGAGGGTTATCATAGTTTGTGGCTGTGCGTTTGTGATTGCACATTAATGGCGTTGTGTTAGTTGCGGACGGTGAGTATCTCGCCCGAGTAGAGAGTGGAGTAGCGGCGCAGTGCTTCGTGGGAGATGCCCTGTGAGGGCGTGCCATATACGTCCATGTTGTATTGCTCACCGCACACGGGGCAGGTGGCGAATAGTCCGTCTATCTCCACCGGTTTGTCTTGTCGCAGGCATTTGGGGCAGCATAGGTCGTAAGCCATATATTCGCTGTTGCCTGTTATAAAAACTACTACGCCTGCATAGCCGAACATATCGCCCATGGCTTGGCGGGGCAAAGTCTGCCCGTTGAAGTGATAGCCGTCTTTATCCAAGACAGTATAAGAATAGATGTTTGAGGGTTTGAAATGCACAAAGAATGCCAATCGTGTGTCTATCTTTGCGGAAACAGGATAATAGGGTACCGAACTGCGGAAAGTGGTATCCTCGCAGGCAGTGCACAGAAAAAACACTGCGGGCAGTATGTAACGCCACAGACGCTGCATATCAGTTGCTTACACTGCTGAGATGCACATTGAAAATCATTACCGAGTAGGGCGGAATATAACTCTGTGTACCCTCTGTCCCATTGCCTTCGGCATCACCGATCTTGTCGTTGGTGAATACCTCTTCGTCGTAGCCGAGATAGTATGGCACATAGATTTCGATGTCGCCGTGGGTATGTATTTTGCGCAATGCCTCCGAGAAACCGGTTACAAGGTTTGACATCGTAAATTGTGCAGTCCCGCCATCGAACTGATAGCCGTTGATGAGTTTGCCCGTGTAATCGCATATTATGGTACTGGTTGCATTGGGATGTGTTTCATCGGGCGTAGGGTCGGCAATAATGCGGTATTGCAAACCGTCGGACAGCACGTGAAAATTAGGGTCGTCTTGGTGGGCGACGATGTTCTGCTCCAGCCATAGGTCGTTCTGCGCTTTCCAGTCCATCCATTGATTTTCCTTGCAGCCTACCAATAGTGCCGCAAAGAAAGTAAGTATCAAAAATTTATATTTCATATCATTCATAATTCTTCATTCATAATTTTACTTACAAAGCCACAGGCTCGGATTGAGGATTGTGCGGTCTTGATATACTTGGAAATAGAGTTCGGTCTTGTTGTCCTGCTCCGGGTCGGAATAGATTGTACCGAGTTTCTGCTTGGTCTCTACCTTGTCGCCCTGCTTGACCGCCAGTTTGCTCAGGTTGGAATAGACTGTGCGGTAGTTACCGTGCTGCACAATGACAGCGTAGGTGTTGCCCACGAGGAAGCAACTCGTAACCTCCCCTTTATATACCGCCCTTGCGGATGCGCCGGTGGTGGTTTGCAGGTAGATGCCCTTGTTGTCGGTTACCACATGTTCATACACCGGATGTTGCTGCTTGCCGAACTGACCGCTGATAAAGCCTTTTTCCACCGGCCATGGCAGTTTGCCCTTGTTCTGCTCGAAGCCGCCTGCCACGAGTTTCTGCTCTTTGGTAAGGGTGGTCTTGGTCGCGGTCTGCTTGCGCACCATCTCGTCAATTTTCTTGTTGAGTTGGGCAACCTGTTTCTGCTGTTTCTTGAGTTTTGCGCCGAGGTCTTTCTCCTGTTTCTTCAGTTGGGTGAGCATCGACTGGTGCTTTTTCTCGTCACGGGAAAGGTTCTCCTGCTGCCGTTTGCGGCTCTGCAATGTCTCCTGCTTTGTCCGGCGGTGTTCTTGCAGGGCATCATTCTGGATATCTATCTCGGTTTGCGTGCGCTCGATACGCTCTACCTGTTCCTGCCGGAACTTGGCAAACTCCTGCATATAGCGCACACGGCGCACCATCTGCCGGAAACTATCAGACGACAGCACAAAGAGCAGGGGCGACTGCTGCATCTGTGCATAGTGGCACTCACGCACGAGGCGGGCGTAGTCGGCTTTGTAGGTCTCGAGGTCGGACTGGAGCGAGTCGCGCTTTTGTCCGAGGAGAGCCATCTCGTCGTCAAGGGCGGTGATCTCGTTGCCGAGGGTGTGGATGAGTTGCCGCTGTGTCTTGATGTTCTTGTTGAGCAGTTGCAGTTTGTTGAGTGTCGCCGTCTCGTTCTGCTTGGTCTGGTTGAGCATCTTGTTGGTGTTCTCAATCTGCTTTTGCAGTTCCTGCTGTTTCTTTTGCAGGTTCTTGACCGACTCTGCATTGGCGTTCAGCGCAAGGAGACAGACACATATATATATAAGTAGTCGTTTCATTGGAGCAAAGTACGAATGTCTATTTGTTGGTAGCGTGCGAGGTTGGCGGCTTGGGTGCGTACAGGTACGTCCAACTGCCGCTCGGGATAGGTGAGACGCAGTATAATCGTCTGTTCGCCTGCCGTATAGCCCACGAAGGCTTCTTTTCCGCCGGTAGGCAGTTCGCCGGTGGCGAGGGCTTGCAGGTCTTGCCACGTGATGGCGGGAGCCAAATAATGGTTGATGTCGTCGTAGGTGGCAACGGCATAGCGGCGGTTGATCTTGTCTATACCCGTAATCTGTGCGGGGGAGGCTTCTATGCGGAGCATCTCTATGCCGAGCATAGGCATAATGCTTAGTACCATCATAGAGTCGCGTACGGTCTGTATGGTGCAGTTGGCACGCATAGTCTCATCGCCGAGCGTTACCACCGCCTGTGCGTTCTGCATCAGGCACGTGTGCCATTGCGGTGCTGCGGGTTCTTCTGCAACCTGTGTCTCGGTCTTGGTGATATGCTTTGTGGTGTGGCAGCCCGTGAACCCGATACAGAAACCTGCCGACAGCGCCACAACTGTTACGATTTCAAAAGCCGTGCCAAATGCTACTTTGGTAATTATAGCAAAGGCATTTCTAGTCGTGCGTTGAATAGCGTTGCGGCACTCGCGCAGGATATATTTGAGGATACGTGTGTCCATGTTTATTTGATGATTGCGTGGTAATGCGCCTCTATCTCCGTGCGCTCGTCGGGCGCAGCGTTCTGCATAGCCTTGCGGATATAGAAAGCCGCCAAAGAGTCCTGCCCTTGCAGGTGGAGAATCCATGCGTAGGTGTCGAGGAACGTGGCGTTCTCCGGTTGCTCGCGAATAGTCTGCTGGCTCATCTGCTCCGCCTTGCGTAGGTTGCCGCCCGTGGTGGCAAGCAGGTAGGCGTAGTTGTTGAGTATCATCAGGTTTGCAGGGTCAATACGCAGGATATGCTCGTAATTTTCCAGCAGTTGTGCCGTTGGTGCATTGGTGGCGGTTAGCAGTTCGGCACGGAAGAGGAGAAACTGCAGGTCGTCGGGATAGAGAGCGAGATAGTCGTCAATTGCCTGAATGGCTTTTTTCAATTTGCCCTGAATGACATATATCCGATAGCGGTTGATAGCACTCATACCGTCGTAGCCTTGCAGTTGGTCGATGCGGTCTTGCGCCTGAATGGCTTGTTCGTATTTTCCGTTCACGAGGGCGGCTTGGCGCATATAGTCCCAAACGGACGCATCTTTCGGGTTGAGGCGTGTGGCTTGTTCCATCACGGCGAGCAACTCCTTGCGCGACTGCTTGTCGTCGTTCTTGTAGAGCGACAGGGCGTAATGGAACCAATGGTCGCGCGGGTCGAGCAGGTAGGCTTGACGGAAATTCTCAAATGCTTTCTCGGGCTGCTTGAGGGCATTGTAGATTACGCCGAGATAGTCCTTGGTGGTAGCGTCCTGCGGGTTGAGTTGTTCGCAGAACAGCAGTTGCATCAACGCCTCGGGGTATTGCTCCCTGTCAAGACTCTGCTTGGCGGCATAGAAATAGTAGGTGAACTGTTGCTCACGCTCTATGCTCAACGGCTGCGGCTGTTGTTTCTTTGCCCACAGCGAAAAAGCACAAACAGAGAAAAGGAATATCGAAACTATGCGCTTCATTCAAATAATTATGTGTTGATTATGCATTACGCATTACACATTGTTATTTCACTCCGCTGTGTCCGAAGCCGCCGGCACCGCGTTCGGTCTCGCTCAGGCTCTCCGCCTCCACCACCTCGGGTTGCTCGTGGCGGGCGATAACCATCTGGCACACACGCTCGCCCGACTCTATCGTCTGCGGTTCGTTGCTCAGGTTGATAAGGATGATGCCTATCTCTCCGCGGTAGTCTGCATCGATAGTGCCAGGGCTGTTGAGTACGGTCAGTCCGCGTTTGAGTGCCAGTCCGCTGCGCGGGCGGATCTGTGCCTCGTAACCTTCCGGCAGTTCGAGATAAAGCCCTGTGGGCAGCAGTTTGCGCTCAAGGGGTTGCAGGGTGACGGGTTCGCTCAGGAAACAGCGGATATCCATTCCTGCTGCTTGCTCACTCTCATATTTCGGCAACGGATTGTTGCTCTTGTTGATAAAACGTATGGTCATAAATGTTCTATATTTCTATTGCGTAAAGGTAGTCTATCCTAAGCCTATCCTATGCTCATCCACCTGACTTTTCCATGGAGTGGAATGTTCTATATTGCTTGGTTGGAAGTCGTCAATTCTATGGTCTCAAAATCGGGGGCTGTATCAAACAGCGTTTGTTTGATTGCACCTAATTTTGTTTGTGTTGCAGAAATGGCTAAATCCGATTTGTCAATGCCAATCCAATGTCGTCCGTTTTGTTGTGCGGCTTTGAGTGTTGTCCCTGATCCACAGAAACAATCCAAAACAATACTTTCAGGGTCGGAAGACGTGCGCACAATCAAGTTGAGCAAGTCCGCATTTTTTTCGGTGGGATAATCGGGGTATTGCGGGTCTTTGAATTCCCAAATATCCTGCATACGTTTTCCCTCCCGCTCATCTGCATAAATAATTTTTCGCGGATTGCCGTTGGCAGACCATTCAATCAATCCCTGTTTGTCCCATTCTTCCAAAGTCGCTACATCGGTTCGCCAATGTCTGCCGGCGGGTGGAAGAATGCCTTTGAACGGCATATTGGACTTTCCGTTCTCGGTTTCGCCCGGTGCATGAATGGGTACAGTGGTGTAGTGTCTCCCCTGTTTGTCTGTTTTAGGAAATAATTTTTCTATATCGGAAGGTGAGTATTTCTCCCGTGGTTCGTGCCAAATCGGTGAACTTGATTTGGTATAAAAAAGAATCAAATCTTTGATGTTTCCATATCCGATTCGTTCAAAATTTTTAGGGTTGCATTTGATACGTGTGATGTCGTTGCGGAAATTTTCCATACCGAACACTTCATCCATCATTACTTTTACATAATGCCCGATTTTGTAATCAATATGCAGATAGATAGAGCCCTGCTCGGATAGCAGTTCGCGCAGCAGGAGCAGACGCTGACGGAGATATTCGATAAACTCTTTGCCTTTCAATACATCGCTGTATGCCACATCGCCTTTGCGTGAGTTGCTGATGGTAGAGGCTCGTCCGTTGGTAATGGTAAAATTGCCTCCCGTAGCAAAGGGGGGATCTATATAGACCAAATCAATCTTCCCACGGTAGCCGTGTGCCAGAAGATAGTTGAGAGCATCTATGTTTTCGCTATGTATAAGCAGGTTTTTCATTATAGTTGGTAGAGAAAATCGCGCAAAACCAACGCACTCATAATGTTGTAGTCGCCGTGGGTTTGTGTGAGGTCCCTGTTGGTACTACAAGGGCATCGTCCAAATAGGAACGCTGACTGGCGTAATCAATACTATATTGTATCCACTTATTCATAATTAATAAGGAATATCAGAACCGTTTTTCGGCGAGGACTTTCAAGCCGTCAGGGACGATGCGGATATGGATATCCTTGGGCATTTCCACTGGGTCGCCATCGATATGGAAGGGGGCTGCCTCTTCACGCTCGAGGGTGATTTCGCGGGTGCGGATGGTATCCATAAAAAGGCTGTTGTCGATGCTCTTGGTGAACAGGCGCAATGCCAATCCGGGTGCACCGAGAAGGGCGGAACTGCTCATAATACAGATGTCCATCTTGCCGTCCTGAATACTGGCCTTGGGTGCAATATACGCCTCGTAGCCCCACTGGCTCGCATTGGCAAACGTAATCAGAAACGCCTTGTGCGTAACGTCGATACCTTCGCCTATCAGGTGATAAGTCTGTGCCTTGTAGGTCAGTACGTCCTTGACGATATTCTCGAAATAGGTCTTAAAACCGCGTTTGGTAGAACCTGCAAACTGGTTGGCAATCAGTGCGTCGAACCCCGTGCCGCAAGTGCTGACAAACAGCCGCCCGTTGGCAAGCCCGTAGTCGGCGCGTATCGGCTCGCAATGGTTGAGCATCTCTATGGCACGGGTGGTCTGTACAGGGATACCGAGATGCCGGGCAAAGCCGTTCCCGCTACCCATCGGCAGGATACCCATTGCCGTCTCGGTGTCGCGCAGCCCGCGTGCCACCTCGTTCACCGTACCATCGCCCCCCACCGCCACCACGGCATCAAAGCCCATACGGGCAAACTGCTGCGTCAGTTCGGTGGCATGCCCGGCGCGTTCCGTAAAGGCGATGTTGGGCAGCCATTGCTCCTGATCCAGCAGTTGCTGTATCTGCTTGGGTAGTTTCTTTTTATTCTGTGTCCCCGAAATGGGGTTGATGATAAATGCTATATTTTTCATTCAGTGTGTCTCTTCCGGCACGCAATGCACCACGTTAATCAGCGGACAAAGTTACGCTTTTTTTTGCACATATCCAAATAAATGCGTAACTTTGCGGCAAACTGACAAAACTATGGACACATTATTTACATCAAAAGACATTGAGCAACTGGAGGCACACGGCATCTCGCTCGAGAAAGCCGAACAGCAGATGGAGCATTTCCGCACGGGCTTCCCCGCATTGGACATCGTGGCACCCGCTTCGACCCGGAAAGGCAAAGGTATCCTTGCGCCCACCCGCAAGCAGCAGGAAGAGTACATCAATGCATGGCAGCAGTATCTTGCCGAGAATCACAAAATCCTGAAGTTTGTACCCGCCAGCGGTGCGGCAAGCCGAATGTTCAAGAACCTGTTTCAGTATCTCGAGGACGGGGTGGAGACCGAGTTTGTCCGGACTTTTCTGACCCATATTGATGATTTCGCTTTTGGCAGCGAACTGGCAGGTCTGACAGGACAAGAGGCGGTGCGTCATCTGCTTTACGATATGCACTATGGCGACTTGCCCAAGGGATTGCTGCTATTCCATAAATACCGCGACGACGCACGCACACCGGTGTTGGAACATTTGGTAGAAGGCGCATTGTATGCGGCAAGCAACGGGGTAGCGGCACTGCATTTTACGGTTTCGCACCAGCATCTGCCGCTATTCCGCCAGCATATTGCCGAGCATCTGCAGAAATATCAAGAGAAATACGGTGTGCGCTACGACATCTCGTTCTCGGAGCAAATGCCCTCTACCGACACACTCGCAGCCAATGCCGACGGTACGCCTTTCCGCGACAAGGATGGCAAACTGCTTTTCCGCCCGGGCGGACACGGAGCACTGATAGAGAACCTCAACCGGCAAGACGCTGATATCGTGTTTATCAAGAATATCGATAATGTGGTGCCAGACCGCTTGAAGAAAGATACGGTGCATTACAAACAGGTGCTCGCGGGCGTACTGGTTACGGAGCAGAAACGTATCTTCGAGCGTCTGCAAGACCCGACTCTGTCCGATGAGGAGCGTGCGCGGCTCAACCGCCCGATCCGTGTCTGCGGCGTGGTGAAGAACACGGGTGAACCCGGTGGCGGACCGTTCCTTGTGCGCGATGCCGATGGCTCTATATCCTACCAGATATTGGAGTCGAGCCAGATCAACGACCCCGAACTGATGGCAAAATCCACCCATTTCAATCCGGTGGATCTGGTGTGCGCCATTTGCGATTATCAGGGCAATAAGTTCCACTTGCCCGACTATGTGGATCCGCAGACGGGCTTTATCTCCCATAAGTCGAAAGACGGCAAGGAACTGCTGGCACTGGAGTTGCCCGGATTGTGGAACGGAGCGATGGCACACTGGAATACGATCTTTGTGGAAGTCCCCGTTTCAACGTTCAACCCTGTCAAGACGGTGAACGACCTTCTTCGCCCGCAACATCAGTAAATTTGCCCCGAAACATTCATAAAGCAGTATAGCAGAAACATACAAAAAGGTCGCCGGACATTGCGTTTGGCGACCTTTTCTTTACCCTGCCTTATGCCATCAGGTCTATGTGATTCGTACGTGATTAGGCGGTTTTTGCTTGTATTTCAGCAGGTTATCTATTGCACATTCCGGCATATATCCGTTTAATTTGTTACAACAACCTGATTAACAACTAATTAACCGCACCTACCCATACAAAAAGGGCTGCCCGATAACACGTATCAGACAGCCCTTCATTAAAGGCTATGTGTAAAAACCAATCGCTATGGAACGACTATCAGTTTGCCCGATGCAATACGCTGTTTCTCGTTGAGGAAGAATACGTAGAAATAGATGTTGTTCGGATCTAACGTGAAAATTGTACCGGAACCCGGGTCGGTTATATTGAGCAGCCGCTCCTGCCCACTTGCCTCGGTAACGATCTCGACATCGTTGGGGTCAGCCACCGGCAGTTTCTCCAAAGCGATACGGTGTCCGTACATATCGTACAAGCCGAACGACACATCCTTACGGAGCGTACCGACCAAAATCTGCGTGGAGCCGGCAAGGCGTTTTACCAGCACATCATTAGCGGTTGGCGTGAGGGCATCATTGAGTTCGGACTGCGCAAACCAGATATAGTAACGGCGCGTTTCGCCCGACTGGGATGTACAGGAGATGATGCACGTATCGCCCACGGACGCTTCCTTGACACTGATCTCGGCGAAAGGCGACAGTGCCTCCGCTGTAACCTTCGGTGCGGTCATACCCTCCACTATATAATAGGTGTAGAAATCCTGCTCGGGGTCGAAATCCGCCAATTCAACATCATCGAAATAAATCATACTGACGGAGTTGTCGGTATCGGTCAGCACGGTCTGGTGGATAAGATAGGTCAACATGGTGCCGTCCTGCGCCGTAACGGTAATGAGGATAGTACCCGCATTGTCGATAGACGCTTCTGCGTGTGCCTGTTCGTCGGAAAGCGTGTACGAGATTTCCTGCAAGCCCGCAAAGTCGGCTATGGTAGAACCCACCGGATACGCAAGTGTGTATTCGACAGAGTCGCTGCGGAAGCCCTCCAACAAGTTGCCGCGCACATAGATGGCAGCAAGCGTAGCATCACCGTTCTTGGCAAAAGAGAACGTAATGGTATAAGCGCACTGGTCGATACCGTTGGGGGCTGTAACCAACAGAGTAACCATCTGTTCGCCGTTGGGGAGCAGTTCGGGGGCGGATTGCTCCACAGTCTGTTCCTCTTCCGCTTTCACAGGCGTAATGGTCGGCAATGTAGTCTGTCCGTATGGAATAGTAACGGCATAGTCGTAGTGTGCAGGGGCGAAATCAATAGTCAGACCATCGCCCAACTCGATATTCTGCAAGTTGGCATTCGCCGATTTGACACGCTCGAAAACAAGGGTATAGGTTGCCTGCGAGAGGTCTTCCGCCGTAACTTTTACAAAGACGGTATCGGCATCGGTAGTGATTTCCACCTGCTGGGCATCCTCTTTCTTCTGCACCGTCACCAATGGGATATTGACCGTTTCCATAGGCAGATTGACCTTGTAGGAGAACCGCTCGGAGTCAAAGTCGGAAAGGCTCTTGCCTGCCACATAAATCATATCGAGGGTAGTCTCATCAGAGAGTGCCATCGGATAATGGATGATATAGGTACGGCTTGCGCCATTGCCTGCTATTACCTCAATCTCAGTTTTGACACCCAGCGACTTGGCAGCCATCGTCTCGGCGGTTTGCGAGACACTGACCGTCTGGTAGCGGTCGCCCTGCAAAGGATAAACCGACGGCACCTCGGTAGCATTGGCGGGAACGGTGTACCAATACTCGGTGGTGGTTGCCGCAAAGTCTGCCAGCGGTTTCTCGTCGATATAAATCATCTGAAGGGTATCAACCGCAGACTGCTGAATGGAGTATGCCACGGTGTAGTAGTTGCTGCGTCCGCTCTCCGAGGTAACGACCAACTGACGCACCAGGTTGCGGTCGGTATGCTGGAGCGTGTCGATACGGACAGTCTGCCATTCGTCGGCATTTGTCCAAGCCAACTCGGGGAAGGCGGTCGTACCGACAGGGAGCGAGAGGACATAATAGAACGTGCGCGGAACGAAGCCCTCAACCGGCACCTCGTCGGCATAAATCATCTGCAGCGTATCGGCATCGGACTTGCTGAATGCAAAAGCCACGGTGTAGGTAGCGCGGGTAATACCATCCTCGGCAAGAACGCTGATAGTAGCATAATTATCACTGATGTCTGTCATTACTTGTTGCCCTGTCTCGGCTTTCTGCGCAACGACCTCCGGCAATGAATGAACGCCGATGGGGAGCGTAACAGGATAGTAGTAAGTTCCCGTAGCGAAAGCAGGGAGCGAATCCCCGTCAAGGTAAATCATCGCCAAGTCGGCATTTGCAGAAAGCGGCACGACAAAATCAAGCGTATAGCGGTTGGTAGTGGTACCATCAGCAGCCGTAACATCGAGATAGACTGTCATACCCTCAATCGTAGTGCTAACCGATTGTCCGTCCACACGCAGCGAAGCCGACACCTCGGGCAGCAGAGTGCTACCTGCGGGGAGATTGATCTGATAGACATTCTGCATGGACGAGAACGAGAGACGCGGGTTGAGCGAAGGTTCAAACTCGCTGAATGTATGCCCGTTGAGCAGGATATTTGCCAAGGTGGCATCGTCAGACAAAGTCTCTTTGAACACCTCGACGATATAATCCTGCGTAGTTACACCGTCTTGCGCCACCACATGGAGAATATATTCCGAGTCTCCTGCTTGGGAAGCAATACGGGTAACCGTTTGGAAATTATCTTCGGAAGTCCACTCAATGTCAGGCTCGCCTTCAGTACGAACCGAATAGTAGTGCCGTCCTGCCTCAAAATGGGAAACAGGTACGCCATTGACGATGATACCCGTCAGGTCGGCATTATGGCTCGGCTCGGCTTGTACCAGCACCGAATACTCGCTTATGTGCCCGTCCTCGGAGGTAACGGTCAGGTAGGTATTGCTGCCAAGACGACCGGCAGTGAGTTCCACCGACTGCGCCTCGTCCCCTGTGATATACGTCAGCGACGGCATCTGCGGTTCTGCTATTTTAACCGCAGGTGCAGGCAGCGTAACAGTATATTGCAGCGTAGCAGGGTTGAAACCGCTAATCTCCGTATTATCCAAGCGGATAGACCGCAGCAGACTATTGCCTGACAGCACCGGTTTTACGCTTATCGTATAAGGGGTACTTTCTGTGCCGTCTTCGGCGATGACGCAAAGGGTGTACGTATTGTTATCCGTATCAAGGCTGACACGCACCTGCTGCGCCTCCTCGGCTTTCTGCACATCGATATGAAGCATCGTGTCAGTACGGATAGTATAGGACGATACTGCAGGGTCGAAATCCGAGTATGATTTACCGTCTAATAGAATGGCCGCCAAACGGGTATTCGACGACAGGTCGGTGGGATAGGTCAGCGTATAGGTGTGCTGCTCCGTACCGAACACCTGCCATTGCATACGCTCGGCTGTCTGAACGAAGACAACCGAGTCTTGTTCGTTGGCACGCACGAATGTAACCAGATCGGGACGCTCTGCGGTATAGTCATATTTATCCACGGCAAAATCGCTCGGGATATTGCCATTGAGAGCTATCTCGGAGAGTTGCCCTGTGGTGGTAACAACCGGTTTTTGGAGCATAACGGTGTAGGTACCCTTTGCACCGTTCTCGGCGGTAACCGACAAAGTGGCTTTCTCTGCTCCGAAGACAGCATACACGGTCTGCCCGTCTGTCTGCTTGGCAAAAGCGATTGTAGGCATAGAAGCCGCTGCGATGGTGTAGTCGCGTGTATCAGGGTCAAAATCCGTTACGCCCGACAGGTTTGCCAACGTGGTGTCGTCCGACAAGTCGGTAACAAAACGAATGGTATAGACCCTGCTCTCGCCCGTTTCCGGAGCAACCGTGATAGTCAGCACAGAGTCCGCATACGACGTGGTAACGGTTTGCAGACTGCTCATCGGATGCGGGAACACAGAGGGCAAATGGCGGGTCGTAGAAGCGAGATGGACGGTATAGTCTGTTTTTTCCGGAGCAAAACCCTGTATCGTATCACCGTCCAGCAACAGCGCACGAAGCATATTGCGCGTATCCAACGGACGGCGCACCTGTAAGGTGTAGGCGGTAGAAGTGCCGTCCTCCGCATAGTTGGTGATAGTGGCACGACGAATGCCGTAGTTGCCGCTTTGCGTCTCGGGTTGCCATACTACGTTTTGTGCCTGGTCGGATACCTCACCGGTGAAAGCGAGTTCGGGGATGGCGGTGTATTCTGGGTCGGTGAGTGTGGCGGTGAAGGCGTTGCCCTTGAGCGAGGCGGGAGCATTATTAACGCGCAGACTCTTGAGGGTGCTGTTATAAGAGAGACGGAGGTAGTCTACATATAGTTTGGCTGTGTGTCCTGATTTCGGGTATTTGCCGCTGGCATCAATAATGACGTCCATTCCCGACACGCTGACACCGTCAGTACCTAGGGCAAGAGTGTGGTCTGCATAGGTGTTGCTTGTAGTTGTCTGGCGGTGGTCAAAAACATGTTCGTTGCCTTCGCTGTCGAAAAATTTGAAACGGAATAATGCGCCGTCTCCCGCCTTGTCGGTATATTTGTAGTTGATAGTGGCAGCGTCCGGTGTGTTGTGAAAGCCGATGAAACCGGACGGCGTAACTGTTGACCCGCTGGCTACATTGAGCGAAACAGTCATATCGGCGAGGTTTATGACAGCAGGCACCGAACCCCCTGCTGCCCATACATACCAAGTCTGCAGGAGGACTGCCGATGCATTCTCTTTCTTCACTCCATCTTGGATACTTTCGGCTCCGATGGTATTCTTATAGTCACCGGGTGCGTTCCATTCAGAAGGCTTATCTGATTTGGATGTGGCAGTCTGTGTCCATACTGTAAACTCGCCGTTTGGAATGATGTCTTTTGGGTAGTGGAAGAAAATAGTATATGTATTGGATTGGTTGCCGGCAGTGACTGTGGCTTTCCAATGTTGTGTATCTATTTCATCGACAATGACTTCAACACCTTTTTCTTTTGTGGTAACGATGCGGGGTGTCGTGGTCGTGGTACGATTACAAACGTACGTAAACCTATTTTTGTCAAAATCCGCCAGCGGCGTACCATCTATTGTTATTCCCTCCAATACCGCAGGGTTCTGCGTCTCTAATTGCGGGGTGAGCGTATAGACGTGGTCTGCCTCATCGGGACGGTTGGAACGCACGGTGATGATGGTCGGGTGATATATTCCACCCGGCTGCACCCAAACGGTCTGCTCGTCAAATGCCTTGGTATAATCCACCGTCAGCGTACGTGTCCCATACGGCAGAGATACCGCCAAGTTGCTCGCGTTCACATCCAAAATCTCACCCGTTTCCACAATACGCAACGTGTCTAATACATTTTTCCTCTGCGAAAGGCTGTCTTTGAACAGAATACTGTACGTGCGTCGGTCGCCGTTCTCAGCCGTAACAATAATCTCCGTTTTCTGCCCAAGCGGACGGGAGATAACCTCTATCTGCTGCTCGGCTTCGGCTTTCTCGTACACCACCTCGGAAGCCGCCTTGGTCTGATAGGGCAGCCATACGGTGTAGTCGGTAGTTTCGGGCGCAAAAGTAATCTCTGCCACCTCTGAATTGAGATACATATCTTTCAACGCCACATTGTCCGATTTGCGCACGGGGAAAGCAATCGTATAGTCGTTGCTTGTCTTGCCATCGGCTGCCACCACGTGGATTCGGGTCGTACCGTTTACTGCACTGAAATACGTGGTAATGGTTTGGTTCGGCAACTGCCCGACCGCAAACACATTCGGCACAACACGCGTACGCCAAGCGAGTGTATCGGTATAGGCAAAGCGCGTCGGTTCGAAATCCGCTATCGAAACACCGTCGATACGAATATCGCCCAGCAAAGCATTATCCGACATCACACGGGTATAATGGATGGTGTAAGTCTTGCTCGTCCCGCTCTCTGCACGCACCAGCACTTGCTGCTGGTCAGCCGTTGTATTCGCCACAAGGATACTTTGTCCCTCGCGCGCGGTATATATAAGGTGTGGCAATTCCGCACCGTCTTCCAAGGTGAGCGTATAGTCCGCTTGGTCGGGATCGAAAGCCAGCGTTTTACCTACTACCTGCAAGTCCAGCAAACGTGCATCATCATATTTCGCGATACGGAACGACACAGTGTAAGTGGTTTCTGTACCCGACGGAGCCACTATGGTAATAGCCGTTGTGTTGGGTGCTGACTGACCGAAATAGATTACTTGTGCGTCACTGTTTTTCTCGAATGACACCACGGGTAGCGCACTGCCGGCGGGCAGATCGATAGTATAGCCGGTGGTTGCAGGGGTATATGCCGCCAGCGGCGTACCGTCAATCAGAATAGCCTTCAACGTGCAGTCGGCAGAAACCTGCTTTTGGAAATGCAAGGTATAAGTGGTATGTTCTTCGCCTGCTTGTACGTAGAGCATTACATCCTCGCCGTTACGTAGCACCTGCACCGTGCGTCCGCTTGCCGTTTGGTAGGTTATCTCGGGCAGAGTATCGGTATAGGGAATGGTATATTCGGTAGTTGCGGGAGCAAAATCTGCCAGTGCCACGCCGTCCAATAAAATAGCATCAAGCGACACAGCCGCCGAAGCGGTTGCCGTGAATGTAATCGAATAGGTATTGGCTGCCCCGCTCTCGGGGGTAACGCGAATCCGCGCCACACCCGCTGCATACGGCGCAGTAATCGTAACCTGCTGCCCTGTCTCTTTGTCCACCGTTATACGCGGGCAGGTAGCCGAAGTGAGCGGCACGGAATAGGTCAGTGTATTCTTGTCAAAACCATCCAGAGGCTGCCCGTCCAAATAAATCATACGCAAGAAAGCATTCTCCGACTTCTGGATGATAAACGTGATTGTGTAGGTACGTTTGTCGCCGCTTTCTGCGGTTACAGTTATCGTATGAACCGTATTCTCGCACATACTCAGCACTTTCTGCCCCGCCTCGGCTTTGTCAAACGTAACCGCAGGAATAGTGCTAACCCCTTCAGGGAGCGTATAGGTATAGTCAAGCGTATCCGCATTGAAGCCCGCCAGCGGAGTGCCTGCCACATAAATCATTTTGAGGGCGGTATTGCTCGACGTTGCAACACGGAAATGGATGATATATGTCTGCGCCGCACCGCTCTGAGGACGGACGGTTATCTTGTAATCATCTTCCACGTTACTGCCCGATCGCACCGTAATCGTCTGATATTCATCATTCGGCGTATAGGTAACCACCGGTTGTTTGGTCGTACCTTGCGGGAGATTGACGGTGTATTCGAGTTGGTTCTTGTCAAAACCCGCCAATTCCTCACCATCCAAATAAATCATACGCAGCGTTGCATCAGTGGCTTGCAGAACAGAGAAAGTGATTTGATATACCGTGGTATTGCCATTGCCTGCCGCCACCACAATACGGGTCGTCCCGTTTACGCCACCCGACATAATTGTAACCGTCTCATACTCATCGCCTTTGATCGGCTCTATGGTGGGCAGTTCGGTCGTGCCTATCGGGAGCGAATAGGTGTATTCGGTCTTGTCGGGCGCAAAACCGGGCAACTCCACCCCACCGATACGGATACCCGCCAATGTGGAAATCTCCGACTTGATCGTACTGAAAACAATCTTATAAACCGTCTGGTCACCGCTCGCCGCCGTTACGGTTACACGCGTAGTGCCGTCCAAGCCTCCCTCGGCGATACTTACCGTCTGGTATTCGTCCCCCAACTCGTAGGTAATCTTCGGCAGAGCCGTCGTACCCATCGGCAGCGTTACATAATAAGTAAGGTTATCGGGCGCAAAATCAGTGATGTACCCGCCTTCCACCTGCAAGTTTTTGAGGTATGAATAGGTGGAAGCCTCCAAACGGATATTCAGTTTGTAGGTCTTTGGCACCTGGTTACCGGGCGTGGTAACGGCTATTTGGTACGTTCCGCCGTCTATCTTGGCGGGAGGGTTATATTTGATGGTCTGCGCCCCGTCGGGATACGCCGATACCGCTTTTACGGTCGGCATCTGGGTCGTGCCGGTAGGCAGCGAGACGCGGTAGATGGTCTGCGACGGGATAAAGCCCGGTATCGACTTGCCATTTACCAAAATATCTTTCAGTGTGTTATCCGCCAGTTCCGCCACATGGAAATTCAGCGTATAGGTCGCCGTGGTTTGTTTGTCGGCTGCCGTAACCTTGATAACCGCCCGCCCTGTTGTGCCGGTCGGCTGCGTTATCTCTATCGTCTGTGCGTCCTCCTGTCCCTCGGCGGAAACAACGGGCGTGGCGGTAGTACCATAAGGCAACGCCACCTGATAAGTATAGGTGTTGGCATTAAAATTCTCTATACTCGTGCCGTTCACCATAATATCGGCGAGTTTGGAGTTCTTGCTCGCCTCCCGCACAAACTTTATTTTATAGGTCTTACTCTTGTTGCCGTCATCCGAACGCACGGTTATAGTCGTCGGCGCACCATCAATTGCACCCTCTTGGATACTTATCTCCTTGCCGGACAACACACGACCCGCAAAAGAAGCAACATTACCACGTGCATTCGTCAGCGAACCTATGCCGCGGCGGGCCTCTATCTTAGGCATCGTGGTGGCTGTGCGTCCGAGAGAATAAGTCTGCTCTTCGCTGCTCGACGGGTCAAAACCTTTCCATTCCTTATCATCAATATAGAGTTTCTGAATATCCGCCGAATAAATCAACTCCACATCGTCCACATACAGCGAGTTCCCGTCGTACAACCCGCTGTTAGCGCGGAAGTTCGGATAGTTGCTCGCCGAGAAGATGATGTTCATCATCGTCGGCACATCGCTGTTCATATAATATATAGGTACGCGGATATTGGTCCAGTCGCCGTACTCTTTCTTCTCGCGCCACATACCCTCGGCTATCTGATTGGCTTTCTGGTCTGTACCACACTCGTTGCCGTCCAACGCTTGACGCACGTCGCTCTCCTCGTTGGTCTTGCTCACCGATGTACATTTGCCGTTCTTGCCCTTGTACTTGCTGCTTTTGGCAGTCCCTGACCATGCATAGTACAGCAGATAGAAATCCTCGCGCGTCACATTCGAACCCGTACGTTTTATCCATACCGACATCGTGTCCGGACGGAATGTCCAACTCACACCGCCTTCCGTACCTGCTGTGGCCTCGCCCACGGAGGCCAGATTCTTGACATACACCCACGGTTGTCCCAACGAGAAATACCCGGGCGACACCTCCGTGATAGTGGCGGCACCCACACTCTGGTCTTGCACCATCATACTGGCACTGCCCGTATGACCCGCCTCTTTGTGCGCAAAATTGAACTTGAAACCGAACTGCGTCACGTTGCTCGCGTTCCAACCGGCAGGCTGTGCATTGCCGTCAAAAGCCGCACCGCTCCAATCCTCAAAACCCGCATTCGGCAACTGCTGCGCAAAAGCAGGATGAACAGACATTACAACAAACAAACACGAAACGAGAAAGGCGTTGGGCAATCGCCAAACAAACGTGTTCAAAGACAGTTGATTTTTCTGCAAAAGTTTCCTCATATTAAGATTTTTATTAAAAATATCCGTGTTTATGGCGCAAAAATATGCACTTTCTTATCGACTGCAAAATTACTACCATTCACGCAACCCCACAAGCCCTTATGTTACGAAAATAGATACTATTGTTAAGTAACACTGGTTCGACATAAGCGCAATTGCATACTTTGCCGCCATAGGTGAATAACATTTATGGTGTCTTAGTACAGAAAAAGTTAACTCAACAAATTCAAGACACAAGACGCAAGACACAAGACACAAGACGCAAGACACAAGACACAAGACACAAGACACAATCTATCATTCTGTCATTCTATATCCTCGTGCCATCAGGTCTATGTCATTCGTATGTGATTCGTATGTGATTCTTATGGGATTCTTATGTGATTCTGCAGTTTTTACCGATGTTTCCCCGCGAGTTGGCACC
>DKEG01000053.1 GCA_002452095.1 Bacteroidales bacterium UBA6828
CAGCCCCGAAAGATTGCTTCTTCAATTATTTTCGCTAACTTTGCACAAAATTTCATTTGTTATTGGACAGTACAGAAGCAAAAATCAACTATGCATTTATCAATTTTGATGATGACCGCTTGGCGAATATCCGTATTGATGACCTCAATACCGTATTAACTTGCCTGTATCGTATATATGGCGACTTTGAGTACTTATTTTTGGACGAGGTACAGAACGTGGACGGTTGGCATTTATTTGTCAATCGACTCTTGCGCCAAGGAGTACATCTTGTAGTTACAGGCAGCAATGCCAAACTTCTGAGTGCTGAACTGGCAACCCACTTGACAGGGCGGTACAACGAGATACGGCTCTTTCCATTCTCGTTTGCGGAGTATTGTGATGCAAATAAAATTGACACCACCTCTCTTACCACGCAGGCTCTTGCCTTTCGGCAGGAAGGGCTGTTGCACTACCTGCAGGACGGCGGTTTCCCCGAATTATTGCACGTGCGTGACAAACGGGGATATGTGCAGCAGTTGGTGAACGTGATTATCCACAAGGATATTCGCGAGCGCTACCATATCCGTCTCGTGGCAGCATTGGAGCGTTTGGCTGATTATTTGATGGATAATTTCTGCCAAGAGGTAGTACGCAAGAATATCGCCACTACCTGCGGCATTACCTCTCTGCGAACCATAGACAACTATATTGCTTATTTGCGGCAAGTTTATTTGTTGTTAGGGCTGCACAAATACTCGTTCAAAGCCAAAGAACGTATTACGCAAGAGAAAAACTACGTGATAGATGTGGCGTTATTGAGCAACCGCAATGGTGTGCTATCTCCCGAGAATTGGGGCTGGCGATTAGAGAATGTGGTGTATATAGAACTGCTTCGGCGTGCCGCTGCCAATTTTCAAGATATTTTCTACTATAAACACCCTAAAACGCAGAAAGAAGTGGACTTTGTGGTATGTGAACGCAGTCGTGTGGTGGAACTGATACAGGTTTGCTATGCGTTATCGGATATGAAGACCTACGATCGTGAAACCTCTTCTTTATGGTTGGCAGCCAAACAATTGCATTGCTCCAATCTTATGCTGGTTGTGTTAGAGGGAGAGAAAAAAGAAATAGTGCAAGATGATATGACTATACACATTATACCCGCGATGGAGTGGTTATTGCAACAATAAATTGTCAAAATTGTAGGAAAATAAGTGCATTAGATTTACTTAAAAAGCGGAAAATAAGTGCATTAGAAAATAGCAAAAACAGGAAAATAAGTGCATTTGGTACGCGTAATTCGTAATAAATCAGTGCTTTGTGGTTAAATGGTGTTTTGGCACTATCAAATAGTAAATAATAATACTGCAAGTGGTAGCCGACGGCATCGCAAACACGGGTGGATGTCGGGTGGATGTCAGGTGGATACCATATGGATAGGTACCCCGGCTCCTACAGTATCATCAGCAGTATCGGAACGGGTATCATACCGTCCATAGTGGACAATATGTTGCCCGAGTAGGTCGAGTTGCCGTTGTAGATATGTTTGCCGTCGCAGGTATAGAGTATGTTGCCGGAATAGGTCGAATTGCCCTTGTATATCTTGTCTCCGTCCCACGTGTATAGTATGTCGCCCGAATAGGTAGAACGCCCCTTATACACCTTTTGTCCGTCCCATGTATAGAGAATATCGCCCGAATAGGTGGAGTTCCCGCGATAGACATATTTGCCGTCCCACGTAAGCAATATATTGCCCGAATAAGTGGAGTTTCCCTTATATAGGTGTTTTCCGTCCCACGTATAGAGTATATTGCCCGAATAGGTGGAATTGCCTTTGTAAAAATAGGTTTGTGCCATTGCCAAAGTGCTGAATAACAGCAATAACAGAGTTGGAAATATCTTTTTCATAATAATTCTTGAGTTGCTAACTATAAAGCACGGCTGCCTAACCTATCAGACAGCCGTGCGGTTCTATTTCTTTTATTTCTCTTGCCGCAAGGCGGCATAGGAGAACCTATCGTACGGCTGTCAGCCTGCGCACGTGTGCATTGTATTCATCCTTGGTGAGCAAATCCTCAAGGGTGATATGCATACGGTAGTTCCAGAAATGGTGCGGGTCGGCAGGCACGTTGATACGGTCGGCGTGCTGATCCTTTATGCGTATCTGTCCGTCAATGGCGAGCCAGTCCTGCAGCGGCAGAATCACCCACATAGCGGGGCTGTACATGTGCTGGTTGATGATAAACTCGGCTATCTCTGGCGACATCTCGCGCGGAGCCTCGCCTTGCCAGCCCATCTGCTCGTTGTAGAAACGTTGTGTTACAGCGCGGTCTTCCTCCCACCATGCACGCAGCGGGTTCATATCGTGTGTGCCTGTGGTGCATACGCTCAGATACGGCGCATTGGCAGGGTGTGCAAACGCTACATTCGGGTCTTTGGGCATACGCTGTATCTCAAGGCTCAGTATCTGCAGGCGGTGCATTACATCGGGTACGCAGGCGGGTACCATACCGAGGTCTTCGCCGCAGCAGAGCATGTGCGTGGCGTTGATGAGCACCGGCAGTTTGCGCATTGCGCTCTCGCGCCAGAAATCGGTGTGGCGGTGGAAGAAATAGTCGTTGTATATCCGCATCAGCACTTGCTTCTGGTCGTCGTACAATTCGTTGAACGAGTGCGACTGATAGATCGAGATACGCGGGTGGAGCATCTCCGGACTGCGCTGGTCGCGCACAAAGAGTACCTCGCAATGCAGGTAGATCAGCCCGTTGCAGAGGTTCTTTGCCTGTTCCTTGGTCAGCCCGGTCGCTTTCAGTTTTGCCTCGTCTGCTAATAGCGTATCGAAATAGTCCTGTATCTTTACCTGTGTGTCGAACTCGTCCTTGAAATAGTAGATATACCCGTCGTTGGTATTCAGAAAATGCTGTTTGGCGTACTCGGTATCGTAGCCGAAGACATCGCCGAGGAAGTTCGCACGGATATACGGCTTCGTCATACGGTCGATGTCAAGGCATACGCCCATATTCCACAGGTCTTGCGCACTGTACGGCAGGGCGGGGCAGAAATGTCCGCACAGTCCCCACACGTCGGTTTTGCGCATCTGCCAGATACGGAAGAATCCGAGGATATGGTCAATACGGTAGGCATCGAAATAGTCCTGCATCTTCCGGAAACGCTTGCGCCACCAGAGATATCCGTCTTTAGCCATTTCGTCCCAGTTGTAGGTCGGGAACCCCCAGTTCTGTCCGCTGATCGAGAAATCGTCGGGCGGTGCTCCCGCCGAGGCATCGAGGTTGAACAGTTGCGGATCGGTGTAGGCATCCACCGAGTCGGGCGAGATACCGATAGGTATATCCCCTTTCATCGCCACGCCTATCGAGTGGGCATACGCCACAGCGTCCGCCAACTGCTTGTCGGCATGGAACTGCAGATAGCAATAGAAGTCTTTCGGCTGCTTGTCGCGCTTCGAGAGGAAAGCCGCATACGGCTCAAGCCATTCGCGGTTCTTTTGGTAGAAAGCCTTGTATTCCTCGCTGCCGAACAATGCCTCTTTGTCGGCTTTGTAGAGCAACTTGAAGTACTTCATCTTCTCGTCATATACGCACTGGTAATCCGCAATCGCTTTTTGGTTAAACTCTTCTTTGGTTGTCAGGTATTTCTTTTTCTGTGCGGGTGTCAGACGCCCCATCTTCTCTATGTTGATATAGATCGGGTGCAACGCAAACACACTTACGGCGTTGTACGGATACGAGTCGCGGTTGGTATGCGTCAGCGTGGTGTCGTTGATAGGCAGGGTCTGAATCATCTTCTGCCCCGTCTTGGCTGCCCAGTCTGCCATCTTCTTCAGGTCTTGAAACTCGCCTATACCGAAACCGTCTTCCGTGCGCAGCGAGAAAACGGGTATTGCTACACCTGCGCCCTTGAAACGCGGCTGTGTGCGGCGGAACGAGCGATCGTTCTGCTGGATGGTCAAGCCTTTTTGCAAACCCCATATCTTGCGGTTCTCGCCCCATTCCATATCTACTACATTGCCTGAATGGAGGTCGTAAACCACATACTTGTATTCAATGATTTGGTCGCTTGCGACTTCAATGTCGGCCCGCCATAGCGGGAACTCGGCATCGTTCATCACCACCTTCCGGTTGTTGTCCCAGTTGCCCAGTTCGGGAACATTGCCTACTATCGCTACGCCCTGTGCCGGCTCTATCTGCGGTAGGTCGATAGAGAAGCGCACATTGCCTTTCGGTGCTTTGGGATGCATTGGTTTCCTGCGGCGGAAAAGGGATTTCACAAACGCCGTTGTATAGAACGATTTTTCGTAGTCTTCCACCTGCCATGCATCGCGTACCACAAGGTGTTTATCCGTATTGCGCAGCGTAAGCGTGCGGGACTCGCCTGCCTCGTAGATATAGCCGCCGTCCTGCAAACGGATAGCATATTTGTAGCAGATCTCGCCCGCAAAATCGGAGACGGGCAGGGTTGCCGCCCAGAAATCCTGCCCATGGCAGGAGAGTAGCAGCGGCTTTTCGGGTGTCCAGCCGAGGATAGAGGGTTTGGTCTCAATCACGCAGAGCGTCTGCCCGTATTCCGCACGATAATTGATTTGGAAAGTCAGAGTCATGGTATGTAATAATGTTGTTTGTGGTTATACATAAATCGGCACAAAGTTACAACATTTCCCACACATACACAAGTCCGGCACAAAAAAAGCCCGACCGGTCATGGAAGCCGCATCAAAACAACAGATATACACTTTATGCGGTGTACAGAGTGCATAAAGTGTATAAAAGCACCGCATAAAAGCCTATCTCGTTGCCGTGTCGTTGCCGTCTTTTTGCCGTAAATGGTATTATAGGGTACAGGAACTGCATATTGTGTATATTTAATTTGACTCCGAACTCTCATTCGTTGCTGATGCGGTTGCCATAAACTCCGTCGGTAGAATAAAAAACAGGGCGCGCATCCCTGCGCACCCTGTTCACTACAATTATATATTAAATCAAACTAATACTTTGTTCTATCGTTATCTTTAATTGACTCTGACACCCATGGCTGTGAATACTTGTCCCTGATGGCGTATGTAGAGTGTACCATTGTGCAAGAACTTGGTTGCATTGGTCTGCTTAACAAGCGTATTCGTGATACCCGTTCCTACTTCATACACCTTTTCGGCAGTGACTACCAAGTAGTAGTCGCGGGCTTCGGTAACGGTGAAATCAGGGGTCTGCTTGCCGTTGTTACCGTTGTTGAAGATAAGGTTGTAGGAGCCCGCTTCGGTGATGTCGTAGGGGAATATCTTGTAGGTAACGCCTTCCACCTCGGTGGTGTTGATGGGATAGACACCGGGCCAATTGCCATAGAGTTCGTTTGTTCCCCACGTATAGAGTGCGAGCGACTCCCAGCCTGTTTGGTCGTCGGCATAGATATAGTAGGAGGCTTCGGGTATCTCGGCTTCGAGGACGGTCATTGAGACATTGTCGATGGCATATCCCGGTGCGCCTGCGCAGTTGTCGCCCGAAGTAACGGAGATATTCCATGCAAGATAGAGGTCGGTACCCGCCGTGAAGACAATATCCAGCGTGTCGTGTACGTTGGTAGTGTTCATCGGTACGACAGCCGCCCCGTTGGTGTCGGCATCGGGTGCGAAAGAAGTCTTGAACTTGTTGCCTGCGCTCTGCCACGTATTGCCGTTGGAGGAATAGTAGAGTTGGACGGTAAAGCCTGCGGCGTTGTTACCATTGCGGTATTTCTCGATGTCGTAGGTCAGTTTGACGCCTTCGTAGTTGGTCTTGCCGTTGTTGGTAAGGTGTGCCATCACGTTGATACCGCGGGTACCGCCGGCAACGCCCGTGGTAAGCCCACCGATAGCACGGTCGATATTGCCCGTTGCGCCAAAGTTCCACGTACCGTTGTATGCTTTTGATACCAGCGACTGACCGCCGATATACATTGTGCTGTCGGCAGCCGTACCATACATACCTACCTGACGCGGACCGGCGGTGTTGCGCTCGATACGCCAGCCTTCGGGGAGACGGGTGCCTTTGAGAATACCCGTCTTGGCATCGGTGGACGGATCAACTTCCGCCCCGCCGAGGGTGTTGAAGTCCTGGGTATAGACCATAGCCTCCTCATTGAAAGCGATAGCGGGATAGGTGATGACTTCCGTTTTGGCAGCACCGACCGATACGGTAGCGGTGTATTGCTTGCCGTCGTAGAGAGTTTTTACTATATGCTTGCCTTCAGTGGTCAGCACGGTATCGCAGGCGGTAGCCAGTGCGCCGACAGAGAGCCCGTTGGCATCGAGTTGGTGTATCTCGAAGTGGACGGAATGTTTGTGCTGATCGACGACTTGGGTGAAAGCGTTGTAGGTGCCGGCAGCATAGGTGCGCATAGCGGCAGCCTCATCGGCAGTGAGGGTAGAAGGAGCCCACGAGATAGTAGCGGGCGAGACTCCGAAGATGGTGGCATACTCGAGACAGCAAGCCATATAGGTGGCGTTCTGCTTGGGGTGACGGTCGTCTTTGAACCAGTCTTTTAGGATAGAAGCGTCTTTCTCATACGCCTGTTCGTAGGCGACTCCTACAGGGCAGAGTACGACGCCGAACTCTTGTGCCACAGCGCGATATTTAGCCAACATATCTGCATTATCCGCCTTGAAATCCGCTGCAGTGTTGTACGCCCAGTTGACAGGCAGAATGATGACGGCATTGGGGTTGGGGCAGTTGGTGCGGATATACTCCACCCATGCTTTTACGCTGCTGCGGAAACCGCTGAAGTTGGTACGCGGTCTGGCAGTCTGCTCCTGGAGAATGATATGCGTCCACGCCTGTGTACGCACCAGCATACGCGCAGACGGAGTACCCGCGTCGGTCAGTCCTTCGCCCTCATCGTAGTGGTATTGGAGCGACTTACCGAGATTGGTATGGGCAGTCCATGTGGCGTTCTTGCCCTCGGCGGCTGCCATTTGGTTGAACATATCGTCCTGCCACTCGTTCTCGTAGTGGATAAGCGAGTTGTTCATTGACAGCACCTTGACCTCAGCAGGTTGCCCGGTGAGGAGCGTGGTGTAGGACGGATAGAGTGCGATGCCGCCCAAGACGGGATCGGGGATAGAGTCGGCATTGGTAATTTCGCGTACGCCTGTAACCGTATCCACAGCGAGGTAGATGTCGCGGTTGAGAGTGTAGGCAAAGTCTTTGAGTTGCTTTCCTGCACCATTGTTATTAAAGATAAGGCTCTCGGACTTGCCTGTGTTGGCAGCCCCCATATCGAAATACTTGTATTCGATACCTTTGACGGTTTGGGTACCTGTAACCTGCATACCGGGCCATGCACCATTGAGGCTATTGACATCGCCCCACATATAGAGGGCAATAGCGTCCCAGCCCGTTTGGTCGAGGACGAAGACGGCATAGCCGTCGTGCTTTACCTCGTCAGCGCGAGGCGCAGCGGTGGCAGTACTCCAACCGAAAGAGAGCAGTGCCAAAGCAAAAAGAAAGAGTTTTTTCATAATAATTAAATAGGACTCCCCCGACCCCCTCAGAGAGGGGGACTAACAGCGTATCTGCAAGCCCCTCCTTTGGAGGGGTTGGGGAGGTCGGGTTATTTAGAGTAAATTATATATTCGTAGGGTTGCAGCGATTGCGACTTGGGCGAATAGAGTTGCTCACCCGTGAGGGCATTGGTGTACTTGTTGCGCTGCCAACGCATAGGGAGAGTTATCTCCTGCGCCGCATTGGTGGTATTGACAATCACCAGAATCTCTTTGCTTCCTTGCGAGCGGGAGAACATTGCCACATGGTCGGTGGAGTAGTCGGTAAGGGCTCCATAGCGTGCTTCAGCCGTAGCCGTATAGGCTTTGAGCAAAGCGGTATATGCCCGGCGGGTAGCGTTGTCCGCGAATGAAAGGATGTTGTAGTTGAAGAAATTGATCTTGTCCATATTGCCAATCTCCTGCGAGGAGTAGATCATCGGCACGCCCTCGAGGAAGAACGTGAGACACGCCGCCGAGAGTTGCCCTTCGGGTGAGGTATAGAACGTAGCGGGTGCATTCTCTGACGAGGCATCGTGCGTGGTTGTATAGCGGAGGCGGCACTTACCCGCAGGCGTGGAAGACATTTCCTTGCTGCTTATGGTGTAAAGCGTGCTTGTGGCTTTCTGCTTTTGGTAGAGCGACTGGATACCCGAGAGGTAGTCCCAACTATAGAGCCAATCGAAGCCCGCATCGAAATACGACACCTTGTGGGTCTCGGCAAGCATAATTGCCGACGGTTTGATGTCGCGAATGGCAGCGATTGCCGTTTGCCAGAAGGCGGTCGGCACACCGTGGGCATAGTCGCAACGGAAACCGTCGATGTTGGCTTCGCGTACCCAATAGAGCATAGCGTCCTGCATAGCGGTACAGACAGCGGACTTGGTATAGTTGAGCGGCACCACGTCGTTCCAGTTCTTCTCGTCGTCCACAGGGGTGGTGTACCACTCGGGGTGGTCGAGATACCATTGGTTATCCCATGCGGTGTGGTTGGCGACCCAATCGAGAATCACGCGAATACCGCGTTTGTGGCACTCGCTGACGAGAGACTGCAAGTCGGCAAGTGTACCGAAAGCAGGGTCGATAGCATAGTAGTCCTTTACGCAATAGGGTGAATTGACGGTCTTGACCGTACCGCGCGGATGAATGGGCATCAGCCAAAGGACATTGACCTGCATCTCTTGTAGCGCAGGCAGATACGCCTCGATAGCACGGAAGGCGTTCTGCTTGGCAAAGAGACGCTCGTTGCACTCGTAAACAACCGTAGTGTCGGCTTTGTGCAGACTCTCGACGGGGTCAGGCGTCGGAGTGGGCGTGTTCTCCCCACCCTTGCACCCTGTGAGGCACAAGAAGAGAGAAAAAATGGTTAATAGGGATTTATGCATAAGAGAGATAGAGAGACCTCCCCGTCCCCTCCTTCAAAGGAGGGGCTCAAGGCAGGATGATTATTTTTGTGTTGCACTTGTGGGGTCTGCGTGGAAATAGAAGACAGCGTCTTTGGCGACGGTAACGGCAGCAGCGTCGTATTGCGCCTTGGCAGTTTCTTCTGTTTCGCAGGCGTTGTTGTTGAATATGAGATTGAGGGTGTTGCCTTCGGGAGCAGTGATATGGAAGACATAATAGGTGATACCGTCTATTTCCTCGGTGGCATCGCCCGTCATGCCGGGCCAAGCACCGAATGCCTCATAGTCGTTGCCCCAACTATAGACGGTGAAGCAGTTCCAACCCGTGGCGTTCTCTACATAGACGGTGCAAGACACTTCCTCTGCGGGTTCGGGTGTGGGTACAGGTTCAGCGTCCAAGCCGCGTGCACCGTTGGCGGTAAGAATGAGGAAGGTATCACGGTCGATGGTATAGGCTACGTCTTTCAACTGTACCCCGCCTCCATTGTTATTGAATATCAGGTTCTCTGCTTTGCCGCGATTGGCTTCGCCCATATCGAAGTACTTGTAGGTAACACCATTGACAGTCTGCGTGCCCGTAACAGGCATACCAGGCCAACCGCCGTTCAGGTCATTCACATCGCCCCACATATAGAGAGTGAGTGCGTCCCAACCTGTAGAGTCGAGGACAAAGACCACAGGACCATCGTGTTCGATTTCCGGTTGCTGTGCGGCACCGCCCCAGGCAGTAATGCTTATCGTATAGCGGTTGCCGATTTCGCAGTTGTCCAAGATATGCGGGGTAGCGGGACTCTCGATACCCTGCAACTTGCTGACAAAGAGGAACCCGTCGGCAAGCGTCTTGCCGTCCTTGAAGTCCTCGGGATAGAGGTAGATACCGTATTTAGAATCCACTTTCTCGGCTTTCTGCAAGCAGAAGTCGGCATTGACATAATTGACAGTGTCCTGTCCGTTGAATGCACCGACCATATAGATCTGGTCTTTGGCAGACGTACCCGCGGGAACGATAACCTCGAGGAGGATGGCATTTTCTTTGAGTTCAAACTGCGGTTTCTCGTGTTCGAACACGATTTCCTCTTTGCGGCAACCGACGAAGAGCATCGGCAGCGCGAGCATCAGGCTCAAAAATATCTTTTTCATAATATGTTTCATTTTTTCAGGTAGTTTTTTGATACCGCGGACGAGGCGTCCGCGTCCCCGGTGTGTGCAATCGGTATGGTATACTGAATCACATATAAATCACATAAGAATCACATAAGAATTACATATGAATCACATATGAATCACATATATCTGCTATACCTTTGCTATTTAATTGTAGTTGGGATTTTGTACGAGACCGGGGTTAACAGAGAGGGCACTCTGCGGAAGCGGATACCACTCGTATTTGCGGTCGCGTTTGGCAGGGAAGGTCTGCCCTGCATCGTCGGTAGCGCGTCCGAAGAACCACCATTGTCCCTGTGTAAATTGGTCGAAGCGGCGGAGGTCGGTGCGGCGGCGTCTGCCCTCGTTGAGGAACTCGATACCCCACTGGTGGAGCATCCACTGCTCGGGTGTCCATGAAGCGGCTTTGTCGGTCATAGCCCCTGCGCTTGCGAAATAGCGTTGGCGGACATGGTTGACGAGGTCTTGTGCGCCGGCGAAATCGCCTGCACGCATCTTGCACTCGGCGAGGGTGTAATACACTTCCGCCCAGCGGAACTCGACCTCGGAGATGTCCTGATAGTCAATACCCGTAGCCGCGCGGTACATCGGGTATTTCATCAGGCGGTAGCCCGAATTGGTCTGCCCCCAGCGCGGCGATTGGACGGTCTCGAGGGAGCGTCCGAGGTCGGAGGTGGTACCTGCGAACTGCCCGACCTGGTCGATATAGACGAGAGGTTGTTGGTCGCGGTCGGCATCAGCAAGAACGGGTTCGCCCGTAGTGATGTTTTTGATTTCTCCTTTGAGGAAAATACCGCCGTTCCACTCGGTGTCGAAAGCATAACTCTGCTTGCGGATGTCGCCGTCCTCGAAACGCTCATAGACGGCACCGAGACGGTCGTTGTAGTTGCCTTCGAGGAAGCAGACGGGGTTGTCGGTTCCGCCGTACATCTTGCCGTCGGGATAGACTTTCTCGTTGCCCGAGTTGTCGTAGGACGGTACAAGGCAGACGCAGTTCCATGCCGACTGGTTGGTAGCGAAGACATCGAGGAACTCGTTGTAGTTGTAGGGGAGGAACGGCACATTGCGCATCCAGCCCGTGTTGAGTTGTCCCTGCTGCTCGGCGAAAGCGAA
This sequence comes from Bacteroidales bacterium UBA6828, assembly GCA_002452095.1. Taxonomy (GTDB): domain Bacteria; phylum Bacteroidota; class Bacteroidia; order Bacteroidales; family Paludibacteraceae; genus Colicola. The sequence goes on from DKEG01000053.1 coordinate 11,191, forward strand.
GACCACTTCGGGGCAGTCGGCATTGTTGAGCGAGAAGATCTGACGATAGTCGGAAACGATGTCGTAGGTGCCGTAGTCGCCGTTGATGAGCGATTGTGCGAGTGTAGCGCAGTCGGTGTAGTGGTTCTCACCGATGAAGATTTGCGCATTGAGTAGCAGACGCATCTTGAGCATACGGTTCATAGCGGGGCTTACGCGGTTGCCGCCTTTGTTCTGCAGGTCGGCAAGCGACTCGTCCAACTCGGTGGCTATGAAATCATACACTTTCTTGCATCCGGTATTGAAATCAGCATCAATACTGCCCGGCACCTCGGAGGAGACGGTTACACAAAGCGGGAGTGCACCGCCCCATAACTCGAAATTGTTGTAGTATGCCCATGCACGGATAGTACGCACCTCGGCGATATAACTGCGGACAGCCTCGTCGGTCATACCAAGTGCAGAAGGGTCGATGGCTTGAAGGTCGGAGATGAGTTGATTGCACATACCGATAGTGGTCCAAGCAGACTCCCATGCCTGGAGGACAATCTTTGATTCGGATGTCCATGTCTGCGACGAGAGGACGAATTTCAGTCCTTCGTCCCATCCCCACTGACCGCCGTTCCACGTGCGCCATGCAATCTGGTCGGCAGAGAACTCCTGCAGGTAGTAGAAATACTCGCAGAAACCGTACGCCGCGCGGGCATAGATAGCAGCGACCGCCCCTTTGACGCTGGACTCGTTCTGATAATAGATGTTGCGGTCGATATTGGAGTAGTTTTTCTCCGTGAGGTCGCAACCGCTCAAAGAAAGTATGCCGATGGCAAGAGCCAAAGAATAGATTATCTTTTTCATAATCGAGTAATTTATTTGAGGTTAAGAGTGATACCGAGTGCCAGTTGGGTAGCCGTGGGATAGGCACTCGACGAATCAACGCCCGGGGTGATACCCGTCTGGGTTACGATAGCAGGGTCGTTGCCCGAGTACTTGGTAATGGTAGCAATGTTCTTTGCCGTAACATAGATACGCATATTCTGGAAATACTTGGCGGACGGCACCACGACATTGTAGCCGATCGTAATGTTATCCAACTTGAAATAGTCGCCGCGCTCGAGGAAATAACTCGAGATAGCACCGCCGTGGCTCTTCACGCCGTCATTGCTCAGGTAAGCGGAACGGAGCACATTGTCGGTACCGCAGCCCTGCAAGCCCATACCGTATTTGCGGGCATTGTAGATGTCGAAATCGAAAGCACCGCGCCACATCATAGAGAAATCCCAGTTCTTGTACGTCCACGTGTTGTTCCACGAGAGGAAATGCTTGGGTGCGCCGTTGCCGATATAGCGTTTCCAACTCAGGTCGGCCTGGCTGGCAAGTTGCGCATTGCCCTCGTTGTCCAATACCAGCAGGTTGCCGTTCTCGTCCGCGCCTGCGGCTTCATAGCCGTAGAACTGACCAATCTCGCCGCCTTCTTCCACGCGGAAATAGTACTCGTTGGTACCCACACCCGCCTTCTGGTAGAGTTCGAGATAATCGGCTTTATAGACATCAGAAGAGAGTTTGCTCAGCACGGTTTTGCCCCAACTGTAGTTGATATTCATATTCCAGAGGAAATCCTTACGCTTGATAACATCGCCGTTCAGCACCACCTCAACACCTTGGTTGGTAACCGTACCGACATTGACGAGAATCTTGTTATAGACAAAAGGCGGTTGGGGTGCAGTGTAGTTGTAGAGTAGGTCTTGCGACTGGCGGTTGTAGTATTCCACGCTACCGCGGAGGCGTCCCCACAGGTCGAAATCCACACCGACATTGAGTGCGGCATTCTTCTCCCATTGCAGGTTCGGGTTGCTGTTGGCGGTAGGCGCATAGCCCACTACCCATTCACCGTCCATAAAATAACTATCCTTGGTGCCGTAGGTAGCCATCGACTGATAGGGGTCGAAGTCGGAACGACCGGTCAGACCGTACGATACACGGGGTTTGAGGCTGCGTAGTGTCTCCTTGGCAGGTGCAGCGAAATCGCAACTCATAATCTCCCATGCCAGCGAAGCGGACGGGAAATTACCCCACTTGTTGTTTGCGCCGAACTTGGTGCTGCCCTCGCGGCGGTAACTGACCGACGCAAAGAGCATATCTTTATAATTATAGTTGATACGTCCGAAGAAACCGATCAGCGTCGCCTCATTCATATAACTACTCATGTTAGCCAGTCCTTTGGTCAAATACGAACCCGCACCGATATTGTTCCACAGGGTGTTGTCATAGGAGAAATCGCGGTTCTGCTCATACATCTGCTCATAGATACTGCGCTCCCAACTGTAGCCGACAACGGCTTTCAGGTCGTGGTCGCCATAGTGCATACCATAGTTGGCAAGCCATTCCACACGGTGGGTCTGCCATTTCTGGTATTGCAGCGTAGCCGTACCGCGCACGCCGTCCCAATAACTGCTGTTGGCCTTCGACGAAGCATAGGTGTCCGATTTGAGGTCGTTGTACTGCAGCGCATAATTGACGTTGGTCGAGATATTATGGTGCTCATTGTGCCAGATATTGTATTTCAAATCCACATTGCCGAGCAGGTACATACGCTTCCCCTGGCTTTTGGTCTCTTTCAACCGCGTTACGGGGTTCACTGCACCCGTTACATTCGTAGGCTGGTAGTACGACCCGTCCGCATTATATATAGGCATCGTGGGGTTGAGTTGCAGGGCATTGTCCACTTGGTCGTCTGCCCCCCATGTCTCGTTCACACGTCTGCCCGACAGGCTTCCGGACAACACCAAATGATCACCGAGGAACTTCTGCTCGGCTGCAAAACGACCGCCGTACTCACGGCGTGCGCTGACGATATCCAGACCTTTGGCATCCTTGAAGTTGAACGAAGCAGCATAATAGCCGTGGTTGGTAGCCCCGTTGATAGAGACATACTGGTTGATGTCGTAGGTGGCAGGTTTGATAATCTCGTCATACCAGTTGGTTTCTGCACCATAGTCCGTACCACGGCGGCTGCGGCGGAACTCGTCAGCAGAAAGCACGTCGGGGTGCGCATTGGCAATGTTGCAATCGAAATAGGAGTCGTAGGTAACGGTGAACTTGCCCGCCTCGTTGCCCGCACCTTTCTTGGTGGTAACGAGGATAACGCCGTTCGCGCCGCGCGTACCGTAGATAGCGGCGGAACCCGCATCTTTCAGTACGGTAATCGACTCGATGTCCTGTGCGGCAATGTTGCGGATGTCGCCGCCTGCGATACCATCAATCACCACAAGCGGACTATTGCTTGCCGTCAGACTACCCGCACCGCGGATCTGCAAGTCGCTGCTCGAGTTCGGGTTGGCGGCTGCGGAAGTAACCACATTCAGACCGGCCACCTTACCGTTGAGCATCTCCATCGGGTTGTTCATCGCACCGCGGTTAAAATCTTTGGCTTCCACCTGTACGATAGATGAGGAGACCTCTTTCTTCGAAAGGCTTCCATAGCCAATCACAACCACTTGGTCGAGCATATGGCTTTCGTCTTCGAGGGTAACATCTACTTTGCTACGCCCGTTGACAGCAACGGTTTGGGTGGTATAGCCGACATACGAGAACACCAACTTGGCAGTAGTGGCTACGTTTGGGAGGAGATAATGCCCATTAAAATCGGTAATGGTACCCGTGTTGGTGCCTTCCACCATAACGGAGGCACCGATCAGAGGTTCGTTTTGGGCGTCTTTTACGATACCTTCAACGGCTTGCAAAGACTGCGCTGCTGCCCAAATCCGCGTGGGGGGGGTAGCGAATAATGCAAGCAAAATCAAAATACACACATTCGCAAGGAGAGCATGTTTTTTCATGTTGATTTGTTTTAGTAGGTTAGTAATTAGCGGTTACCGCTATACACGTCGGGTAACAGCAACCGGCTTGTTTCTAAAATCGGTTGCAAAATTACGGCAAATCGTATATACGCACAATGTATATAGATTTTTTCTAAATAATTATTGACTGAAATAAAAACAGAACAGACTAACAATCAGTTTGTTCTGTATTTTTATACGTATCGTTTTATCTAAACGATTTTATAGGTGTATTCAGCGTATTTTTATAGAAAATCAATACTTTTTGCCCGCTGCAAAAGAGGGGATAAGCATCAGGCGGCGGAAAAATTCGTCGTTGGAGAGATCGGAACGGCTCTTCACTTTGGTTTTGTAAGTATAGATGGTAGTGATGTTATGGTCTAATACCTGTGCAATGACCTCGCTATGGGTTACGCCGAGACGCAGCAGTGCAAATATACGCAGTTCGGTATTGAGAAGTTCGTTCTTCTTGACAACAATCTGCTCCCCCGGGCGCAGCAACGCATTGAAATCGGCAACAAAAGTGGGAAATATACCAAGGAACATCTCGTCGAAACGCTTGTAGAACTCCTCACGCTGGCGGTGGGCATCGGCATTCTTCGGTATAGCAAGTATATCGTCGTACCGCTTCTCCTGAATACGCTTGCGCACCATCTGCTGATAGCGTTCCATCTCGCCCAAGTACTGCGACTGCCAACAGAGTGCCGTACCGATATACTCCTCTTTGAGGCGGTTCGCCACTAATAGACTGCTGTTCATCTCCTCGATAGTAGCACGCGCGGCGCGTATCTGGCGCATACGGCGGTAGAGCAGAAACACGGCTGCCAGCGTAATGAGCAGGAATACAAACGAGACAATCACCCACCCAAGGATACGGCGGTTCTGGCTCTGCAAGAGTTTGGCGTTCTCGGCATCGATGATAGGCAAGATCTGCATCAGTTCCATCTCGCGGTGGCGTGCACCGTAGAACTCGGCATCCTCTTTGGCTTCGCGTATATACCCGGCTGCCGGCGAGAGGTTGCCGTCCTCATAGAGCGTTTGCGCCACACGGCGGAGCGAGATAGTCTCTTTGGTACTGCTCCTGATGTCAGCAACGGCGGAAAGAATATTATAGTGCATCATCATATTGCGGTCGCCCATCTGTTGGTAGGCGAAGGCAATGGAAGAGTATGCCACAGCGGTATCATGCGGCGAAGCGGCACTGCTCTTCAGGGAACGCCGGTGGTGGGTGATAGAACCGGTCCAATCCCCCTCAAACTCGGCGACAGCAGCCATACAATAGTTGTAGAGAAACGTATCTTTCGGGGTAAGCAATGCGGTGGCTTGTTCGTAATTCCGCCGCTGCTCGGCGTGATAGGCGGTAGCGTACTTGTCGCCCGAATAGACCGCCAGATCCAACATCAAACGGGCGGAGATAATATAGTAATTGACACGCCCGAGAGTGTCTTCGGCGGGAATATGTATTGATTGCAGCAGGTCGTACCCCTCTTTGAATAGCCCCGCCGACAGGAGAGCAAAGACCTGGTCGCATTGGGCTTCATAGAGTTGGCGGGCGTCTCCGCTCTGCTCGGCATACTGCACCAGCATATCCGCATAGTGTTTACCCCTGTCATAGTTGTACGATTTGTACTCGTCGAACAACTGCTGCACCTCTGCAAACGTAAGCGGTTGCCGTGCTTCCAACGCGTGTATGCGTTCCTCTTTCTGCCGGTCGAATTGCTGTTTCTGCGCAAGGGCGTTGTCCAGCAAGCGCAAGTCGTCCTGCAATGCAGCGCACAGGGGCTGTACCGCAAGGCACAAAGCCGCACACAATACAGCAAAGATATGATTTTTCATAGGTTTTTCGTCAAATTATCTGCAAAGATACAAAGAATAAGCGAAATGTACAAACATGCAAAGAATATACCAGGGCAACCGCATCAAA
>DKEG01000016.1 GCA_002452095.1 Bacteroidales bacterium UBA6828
GGCTTTGGCGGCAGAGTAGTTCACCTGTCCTGCCAACCCCGATACACCCGATATAGAGGAGATATTCACTATCCGCCCGTGGCGTGCACGCAGCATACCCTGCAGCACGTAGTGTGTCTGGTAATAGAAACTGTCCAAGTTGGTTGTCATCACATCATGCCACTCCTTGCCGTCCATGAATACCAGCAGGTTGTCACGCCGAATGCCCGCATTGTTTACGAGTACATCGAAGTGAGCGTCCTCGTGTTTCTCTTCCCAACTCTGCAAAGCAGAGCGTGTGGCTTCCGCATCGGATACATCATAGGGCAGCAACTCCGCCTTGCCGCCTGCCGCTTCTATATGCTGCAGTGTCTCTTCGGCTGCCTGTGTGTTGCTCAGGTAATTGATAACCACTATGTATCCGTCGTGCGCCAGACGCTCGGCAATAGCGCGACCTATACCGCGGCTACCGCCTGTTACCAAGGCATACTTCTCTGTCCCCATACATTAGAATTTAAGTGCCAAACCAATACCATTGGCACTGCTTTGCAAATTCAAAGAAACCGTATTGGGTTTGGCGCAACTGGCATTGTACACCTCATGCGTATTATTACGCCTGATGCCGCCCACTATCAACAAAGGAATAGAGCCTGCCTCCATAAGAGAGCCGATAGTGATAAAGGCAGCACCGGAAGCCCACAGGGCATAAGCGGAGTTGCTGTAGTAGCCGCCATAGTATGCATCCGCATAGAGGTCGGCATATCCTGCGCAATAAAGCGGCACACCTATCAGCATCTCAATGCCGATACCTGCGCCAAGGAGTCCCCAACCGGCTTTCCACAACTTGTTGCCTTGCAGGTAACGTTGCCATGCTTCGGGGCAGTTGTTCTGTATAAACCGCAGATACGCCTGCTCATCCATACGGGTGGTTCCTGTGCCGGTATTCAGGTAATAATAATCGTCCTGTTTTTCTATTAAGCCCACTTGATTGTCGTCTTGTTGGGAGGATTTGTTTGCCGTTGCGCTTTCTTTGTCCGTATTTGTGTCGGTGTCTTGTGCTTTGACCGGTTCTTGGTGGTACACCTGCACGTCTCCGTTCTCAAACAGGATAGAGTTCACATCCGCTATGGGCAGTACGAACACCGGTCCGTCCTGGTAGGTGAACTTCTTATACTTGATTTCCGTACTCGAAACCTCTTGAATCTTTGCCTCAATGCGTTTGGCATCTTTGGTTACGATGATGTCTTGTGCCATAGCCGTCCATGTACACAAGGCGCAAATCACTAAAGTAATACTTCTTTTCATAATGCTTTATGCTTTGTTTTTAAGGTATTGTATGATTGCTTCTATATCTTCATAGAACGGTGTATCTTCCACGATGGTGGGGGTAAGACGGCGGATGGCATCGTACTCCGCACGGGTGGCGGGTGCCAACTTGTCCGCTATGCCCAAGCAGTCCACCGCCTGCGCCAATGCCATCATCAGGATAGCCATCACCTGATAAGCGTTGTCTATCACCTGTTTGCACAGTTCGGCGGTGTTGGTACCCATCGATACGATGTCCTGGTTGTCGTTGTTGTTGGGTATCGAATGTACATAGTTGGGCATTGCCAGTGTCTGGCTCTCCGCCGTCGTACTCGTAGCGGTAAACTGGCACGCCTGCATGCCGTAGTTCAGTCCCAGTACACCTTTGTTGAGGAACGGCGGTAGGATACCGTTGATACGGTCGTGGAACAGGTAGTTCAGTTGCCGCTCTGCCGTCATGGTCAGGCGCACCAAGGCTATCTTCACCTTGTCTTCCTCCAATGAGATATAATCCCCGTGGAAGTTCCCGCCGTGATACACATTCTCGGTAGTCGGGTCCACTATCGGATTGTCGCTGGCGGCATTCAGTTCCTCCTCCAGTACGCGGCGGCTGTTTTGCAATGTCTCATATATCGGACCTAATATCTGCGGTGTACAGCGCAGACTATAGTATGCCTGCACTTTGTGTTCAAACACCCTTTCTCCGCTATGCCCATTGTCATACAGTTCGTGTTCGCGCTTCTGCAAACACTTGCTCCCTGCGGCAATACGGCGCATCTCCTCCGCGATGTATATCTGACCTGCGTGGCGGCGGTACTCGTTGAGCGGGGCAGCCATCAGGTCGTCAAACGATGATGCCACCTCATTCATCCATACGCTTGTCAGTACTGCCATGCGCAGCAGGTTCTCCGCATCAAACTGGTTCACCATACCTATCCCCGTCATCACCGACGTTCCGTTGGTGGCACTCAGCCCCTCGCGTATATGGATATGGATAGGCTCCAGCCCACATTCCTGCAGCACCTCGCCGGTCTTGCGCCATTCGCCCCTGTAGTGCACTTTGCCTTCGCCTATCAGGCACAATGCGATATGCGCCAACTGCACCAAGTCGCCGCTTGCCCCCACGCTGCCGTGCTTGGGTACAAACGGTATGATACTCCGGTTGATGAATGCCGTCAGCAAGTCTATCACCTCGGTATGGATACCGCTCTTGCCTTGCAAAAACGACCCCAACCGTGCTATCATAGCCGCCCGCACATAGCGGTCTTCCAGCAGTTCGCCCGCCCCTGTGGAGTGGCTGCGTATGATGTTGTATTGCAGGTCCTTCAGATACCGGTCGTCCACGCGCCACTGCGCCATCGGTCCGAAGCCGGTATTGATACCATAGATGACCTTGTCCTCTGCAAAGCGTTTGAGGAACGTGTAACTCTCGTTTACGGTCTGATATTCTGCATCTGTTATGGTCAGTTGTTTGCCGCCATACAGAATGTCTCTTACTTCGTCAATAGTATGTCTCACTATGTATTCCTGATTTTGTCTTTACTATTTTACCGCACAACCTTTTTGGCAGACACCATCGAGCAAGTCAGCAACATTACCACAATCATTGCAAACATTTTCTTCATAACATTTTACTCTAATTCGTGTCAAGCGCAACTTTTAATGTGATATATCGCTGTTATATTTTTTACATAGATTCAACGATAAGGCTTTGTGTATTACAATTGCCCCTGCCGTAATTTTTCTATCGTCCCAATTAGTGTAGATATTCAAACGCAAAGATAGTGCTTTTAATTTATACACCAAAATTTTTACTATTTTTTTTTATTTTTTTTATTTTTTATGCCGTAAATAGTAAGAAAAATCAAAGAAAGTGTACCATTCTTATATCCTTACTTGTATGTAGAAAGTCTATGTGATTCGTATGTGATTCGTATGTGATTCATATGTGATTCATATGTGATTAAGCCGTTTTTTTCGGTGTTTACCCGGGAGTTGGCACCAAGTTCCACAGGGGACGCGGACACCCTGCGGGGTGCTCTCCTCGTCCGCGGTCAGTTTGGCACAAACTGTATAATGATGCTACGCACTTGGGAGACGACGCGTCTCGCGTCGTTATCGGCTTTGCCGAACCATATATTATGTTTCAATATGTCTTTTTGATAGCACTTGAATGTTATTTTGATGACGATTGCACTGTTTTTACATTGTTCCATTATTATTTTGATGCGGTTGCCCTGTTGTTTTTTGTAGTAGGCTTGTGTATGTAAAAAAAAAAGTGTACCTTTGTGCGCTATTTTGTACGTATAAAACTAAATTCACAATGAAAGCAAGACATCTATTCTTTGTCATAGCAGGCTATACCGGTCTGGTTATGAGTGGTTGCAAAGCGGATGTGGACTTGAAAAACATCAGTACAGCCGCCGAGTTGAATATGGGTATCGCTCTGCCGGTAGGTTCGATGAGTGCTACTATCGGCGATTTTCTTGCCGATGGGCAAGTGCCGAATATCTATGTGGATTCGCTTGACAATAAGGGAATCCTGACATTCAAAGACACCTTCAGTATAGATAGAAAGTTCCACCAAGTAGATTTGAGTCAGTATGTTTCGGAGAAAACGCTTACAATGAATGTATATGACAAGTTGCGGGAAAATCAGGAACTTGACAATCATCAGATTACGGGTGATGATAACAAAGAGATTACGCTGGCGTTCCCCCTTACGTTGAAATTGAAAGGTATCAATAATGATGAGAATAACGAGCGTTTGGATAGCGCATTGATAAAGAATGCGAATTTTATCAGCACTATTGTACCCAAGAACCTGCCGCTCAAATGGGAGTGGATCAATAGCGTGAGCATTGATTTGGGCAGTGCTTTTTCCCGCCCGCAGGGCAAAAATGTGGTGGTGTATTCCAAAGGCGACGGATACGGATATAGTCAGGATATACCTATTCAGGTAACGGAGTTTACAGTCAACTTGATGAAAAACAGAACGCCCTCCACGCCGGAGGCGTATTTCGGCAATGTAATAGATACCTGCGATTTTGTCATCTATTTCAATTTTACGGTACCTACATCTGCCGGAAAGGTAACCATAGCCGATGATGCGGCATTTGAGTATCATTTGGGTGTGCAGTTTATCGACTATGCGGCTATATGGGGTATGTTTACTCCCTCAAGCGATATGTATGACGAGGATACGGTGAGCATAGCCAAAGAGTGGGCTGCGTGGACGCAACTCAAGAAAGCCAAACTGCCGTTTGCTGAACCGGTCGTCGATATGCAGATTACCACCCAAGTGGCTGGTGCATTGATGATGCATGGGGATTATCTGTTTGTGGAGACCGAGGACAAATCGCAGAAACGATATGCCACTTTCAATGGCAACCAGACGCTTTATCGCGATTTTACGCCCGATGAGTGTTTGCCGCTGACAAGTGCAATAGGCGATTCTGCTACTATGCACGTGCGTTTCGACAATACAGAGGCTTTCGGGCGTATTGACCGGTTGTTTGCCATCCGTCCGGATATATTCGGTTATAAATTTTCTATCGATTTCAATCGCCAGTACACACCACAGATACGTATCACGCCCAATACGGGTATCTATGTGGACGCTGTCGCAACATTGCCGTTTATTTTTAATGAAGGGGTGGGGATTGAGTATAGTGATACCATAAAGGATATAGACATCAGTCGATATACCTTGGATTCGTTGTTGGCATCGGTGGAAATGATTGATACTGTCAAAACAAGCGACCTGAAACTCATTATGAAGATAACCAACTCCATTCCGTTGGATATTCAAGGTGTGTTCTATGCGTTGGACGAGGACGGAAATGTGATTACCGAACCGGATGACCCCACAAAGATCTATCGTTTGACATCTTCCGATACCATTCGTATCACGGCTCCGTCATATCGTTTTGAAGGTGGTTCGGCTATTCCTACAGCGAGTGAACAGGTTGAAATCCTGTCGATTGACAAGAGGCATTTTGATACGTTTAGCAAGATTAAAAGCATTGTTTATACGGCAAGCATAGATGACGGGTCATTGCAGAGTGCTTATCGGAACGGAGGTTTCAATATGCGAATAGCAGAGGATAACAAACTCAAGATACAATTAGGTTTGAGTGCCAAAGTGGATGCTGTTTTTGATTTAGGTAATATAAATAATAAATAAGGAGAACTGACCAATGAGAAACGTATTTCGTAATTTGATGGTAGCGGCTCTCCTTACGGGTGCTGTCAGCGTACAAGCGCAACAGGTAACGACGCTTTATTTTTTGGAAAATGCGCCTATGCGCCACTTGGTAAACCCTGCTTTTCAGCCGGTAAGCAACGGGTATATCAATTTTACTCCTCTGGGCTATACAAGTATGTGGGTGGGAAATAACTCCCTCACTATGAGTGATTTGATTTATATAGACCCGCTGACAGGGCAGACTATTACGGCTCTACACCCCAATGGCGATAAGGCGGCATTGCTGCGTACATTCCGTAAGGTTACGCTTTTTGATGGTGATGTTACTGCCGATTTGCTGAGTTTCGGTTTCCGTACAAAGAACGAAAAAGGGTATTTCCATTTCAATATTATGGAGCGTGCCGACGGTGGTGTCGCATTACCTTACGACCTGTTCGGCTTTGCGCTGGGCGGAGGTATGCAGGACCTGAATGGCGGAATCAACTATATCAATCTCAATAAGTTAGGTTTGACTGCCACGCTATATACAGAAATCGGATTTGGCTATTCGCATCGCATCAATGACCAATGGACGGTCGGCGGAAAACTGAAAGTGCTGCTCGGAACGATGTATGCAGGTATGGCTAATTCCAATCTCGGTATCGATGCTTCGGCCACAGAGTGGCGCATACATGGTACGAGCAATCTGATGGTTGCGGCTCCTATCAATTGGAATGCCGTTCCGCAGGAAATAAACAAAGATACTTGGTCCGATTTCAATAAAGACGAACTGGTTAATACTGATGATACAAAGGCTCTGGTTAAATCATTGCTCACCTCGAGCGGTTATGGTGCGGCTTTTGATCTCGGTTTTACATACAAACCCATTGAGCAACTGCAGATTACTGCCGCTGTAAATGATCTCGGATTTATCTATTGGAATGGCGGACGCCGCTATAATTGCACAGTTGATACCACCTTTACAGGTGTCGGAGATTTTACGTACGACCACTATGTAGTGGACGGAAAGTTTGACTCGGATAGTCTGCTCCATGATGTGCAAAACAATCTGATCGGAATAGTTGAGGGTACGACCGCTACTATGGCAGGTACCGGGTTTGCCCGTATGCTGAGTGCCAAACTCAATATAGGTATTGACGCCAATTTCTGGGATAATCGTATAGGCGTAGGCGTGCTGTCAAAGACGCGCTTCTATAATCGCTATGTTTATGAGGAAGTTACACTCGGTGCGGCTTTGCGCCCGTGCAACTGGTTCAACCTTGCATTGAGTTATTCTTTGGTGAACAATGGCAAGTATAGCAATATCGGTGCAGGACTCAGTTTTATGCCCTACGATGGCATTAACCTGACATTGGCAATGGATTATATCCCCACTTCGTATGCCTATTATGATATAGAGAAAGAGAATGGCAAAACGATGCATTGCCCCATCCCTTACCGGACAAAGGGGGTTAATCTGGCAATGGGCATCAGCATTGTATGGGGAACCAACAAGAGCAAGAAAGACACCGACAAAGATGGTATCTATGACCGGTTGGATATGTGTCCTAATACGCCCAAGAATGTACAGGTGGATGTGCTCGGATGCCCGATAGACTCCGATGGTGATGGTGTCCCCGACTACCTTGACCGCTGCCCGGGTACGCCCGAAGCGGCTTATGGATTGGTGGATAGCGTCGGTTGCCCGATAGATTCCGACGGCGACGGTGTCCCCGATTATTTGGATGAATGTTCCAACACTCCCGCCGGTGCTTTCGGTATGGTGGATGAGAAAGGGTGTGAGATTGACTCCGATGGAGACGGAATACCTGATTGGCGCGATGAATGTCCCGGTACACCTATAGAAGCACAGGGCTATATTGATGAGAAAGGCTGCTTGCTGGATACCGACGGGGATGGTGTACCCGACTATCTCGACGAATGTCCCGACACCCCGGAGGCAGCGTATGGTATGGTGGACGAAAAGGGGTGTCCGATAGATACTGATGGCGATGGAGTTCCCGATTATCTGGACGAATGTCCCAATACGCCTGCCGAGGCAAAGGGCTTTGTGGACGAGAATGGTTGTGAGATAGATACTGACGGTGATGGGGTTCCCGATTGGAAAGATGAGTGCCCGACGGTGGCAGGTCCTAAATACAACAAGGGGTGTCCTGAGGTAAAACGCGAGGTGCGCAACCTGCTTAAGAAAGCGATGCAGGGTATCCGATTTGAGAACGGAAAAGCAAATATCAAGAAGGCTTCTTATCCGCTGCTGGATCAAATTGCCAAAACCTTTATTGATAACCCGACCTTTATGATTGAGGTGCAAGGGCATACCGATAATGTGGGAAAAGCGGACTTTAACAAGAATCTGAGCAACAAACGTGCACACGCAGTGATGGACTATCTAGTGAAGAAAGGTGTTCCCGCAGAGCGTATGACAGCCCACGGCTATGGTATGGAAGTGCCTATTGCCGACAACAAGACTGCCAAAGGGCGTGCATTGAACCGCCGCGTGGAGTTTAATATCACATTTGAGGAGATTACTTACGAGACTATTCTCGATCACGCCGATTCTACTTTACTGCCCAAGCAGGACACCATTCAGGCACTGCCGTTGGATACAGTGCAAAACCAATAAATCAACTAAACTACGCATAAACAAAAATAAACTAATAAACTAAAAATATGGGACGCGCATTTGAATATCGCAAAGCAACCAAATTGAAACGGTGGGGTCATATGGCTCGTACATTCACTAAACTCGGTAAAGAAATCACCATTGCTGCTCGTGAGGGCGGTCCGGATCCCGATAGCAACCCACGTTTACGTACACTGATCCAGCAGTGCAAGCGTGAGAATATGCCCAAGGAAAACATTGATCGTGCTATCAAAAAGGCCACCGATAAGTCGTCGGAGGGATATAAGGAAATCAATTATGAAGGATATGGTCCACATGGCGTGGCTATCTTTATCGAGACGGCTACCGATAATAATATGCGTACGGTTGCCAATATCCGTTCGTATTTCACCAAACATGGCGGAACGCTTGGCACGCAAGGCTGTCTGCAGTTCCTTTTCGACCGCAAGGCATGCTTTACAGTTAGCCCGAAAGAAGGGGTGGATTTGGACGAACTCGAACTCGAATTGATTGATTTTGGTGTAGAGGAACTCGGTAACGACGAGGATGGAAACATCATTATCTATGGTGATTTCAACCAGTATTCGCAGATCCAAAAGTATCTTGAGGACAATGGTTTCGAGATCCAGAGTTGCGAGTTCGTGCGTATTCCGAATGACTACAAAACCCTCACTGACGAGGAGAAAGAGTCCGTTCAGAAACTCATTGACCGTATTGAAGAGGATGAAGACGTGCAGAATGTCTTCACCAATATGGCAGAAGACTAAGAAAATTTATAAATTTACAAATTTTCTCGATGGAACTTATCCGTCAATACTTTTCGCTGACAGCGCGTCAGGAGCAGCAGTTTGCTGCACTTGACGCGCTTTATCGTGAATGGAACAGTAAGATCAATGTCATCTCCCGGAAGGATATCGATAATCTGTATGAACACCATATTCTGCACTCGCTGGCAATAGCCAAGGTACTGCCTTTTCAGCCGCAGAGCAAGATGTTGGATGTTGGCACGGGGGGCGGTTTTCCCGGGGTACCATTGGCCATACTGTTTCCCGAATGCGAATTTACATTGATTGACTCGATAGGCAAGAAAGTGCGTGTGGCGCAGAATGTTTCCAATGCGATAGGACTGACCAATGTACGCTGTATCCAAGAGCGTGCTGAGGAGGAGAAGGGCAAGTTCGATTTTGTCGTATCGCGTGCTGTAATGCCTTTGCCCGATTTGGTCAAATTGGTGCAGAAGAATATCAGTCGTACACAACGGAATGCCGTACCAAATGGTTTGTTGGTTCTCAAGGGTGGCGATTTGACCGATGAGTTGCGTCCGTTCCAAAAACGTGTGGAGGTTACGCCTATTAGCCAACTCTTTGCAGGCGACTGGTTTGAAACCAAGCAAGTCATCTACTTACCTATGTAGCCTGTATATCTTCACCTAATAATGTATAGGTGATTGATAGGTGATCCCTTATAGGTTGCCCTGTTTTGCCATCATTTAATCCCTAATAACCCGAATGTGTCGGTCTTTATTAATAGCCCGAATGTGTCGGTCTTTATAAACCAATGACAATCAAACCTTTCTATTTCAATCCCTATCGCGAATGTACCTATGTGGTATGGGACGAGCAGAAGCAGAACCATAAGGCTCTGCTGGTAGATGCGGGTATGTACGGCGAGGCGGAAGAAAAGCGAATGGCTGATTTTCTAACCAAAGAGAGTCTTTCGCCTATAGCCTTGCTCATTACGCATACACATCCCGACCATATATGCGGGGTAAATTTTATGCAACGTATGTATGGTGTAGAACCGATTATCTGTCCGCCTGAAGGTGCATTACAGATACCTAATTTTGATGGAATTGAGGTGCTGCATACTCCCGGGCATAAGGAAGATAGCGTGTGTTACTATTGGCGGGCGCAAGGCTGTGTCTTTACCGGCGATACCCTTTTCAAAGATTCTATCGGGCGTACCGACCTCGCTGGCGGAGATATGCCTACGTTGATTCATTCGCTTGATAAACTCAAGCAACTGCCTAACGATACGATTGTCTATCCGGGACACGGCTATCCCACCACCATCGGGCGGGAGAAACAGTATAATCCCTATTTATGAAATACAGCAAAAGCAATATGTTAGTAGCCATTGCCGCCGTGATGGTTACAGGCTACCTGACCGCCAACGTGATGGCTACTCAAATCATCCGTATAGGTGATTTGAGTATCTTTGATGCGGGAACAATCATTTTTCCCATTACATATATGTTGGGTGAAGTGGTAACCGAGGTATGGGGTTTCCGCACAGCCCGAAGGTTGATATTGCTTACTTTCTGCTGCCAAATACTTTTTACGCTCTTTGCGTGGATTGGAACCCTGGTGCCAGTGCCTGCAGAGACTGCGTATATGCAAGAGGCATACCGTCAAATCTTTGTTTTTGTGCCGCGCATAATGTGTGCATCGGTGTGTGCTTTCCTGGCGGGTGAGACTACTAATGCGTGGGTAATGAGCCGGCTGAAAGAACACATAGGCGGACCTATGTGGACACGCACTATTAGCAGTTCGATAGTGGGCTATGTATTAGATACCACTATCTTTGTATGTATTGCTTTTATCGGTGTTGTGTCCTTTACTCAGGTGATGACGATGATTGTTTTCCAAGTGCTTGCCAAAGTGCTGATTGAAATCTGCTGTTCCACTCCGTTGGCGTATGCCCTAGTGGGGTGGATACAAAAACACCTGCCGGAATAAACGACAGGTGTTTTTTTGTATGGCGAATGTTGTTATTGTTCCGCTATATTCCACATAGGAAACGATATGTTTCGAGGGCGTATTTGTCGGTCATACCTGCCACCCAATCGACTACTAATCGCAGTTGGTGATAGCGGTCGATGTGTAGAATGTCAATGGTGCTATCCGCAGGAATCTCAAGGTGTTGTGCTTTGTATTCTGCCACAGCCAAACGCTGCATAGAGGCGGAAATCAGTTTTTCTATACGCCAGTCTTGCTTGTCGATAAGCAGATGCAGGGTCTTGTCCAATATACCGGTTAGGACGGTGACTCCAGTCATTTCGGCACGGGCAATTTCCGCAGTACGGAATATGTACTCCAATTCAAAGATACCCAATGCATTGCATAGCGGGTTGTCTTCTAATAGTTCTTTGCCATATGTGCCAAGGTCTATTTCTTCCAAATGCTCTATAAAAGTTTGTCTGGCAATATGGGTTAGGTAGTTCATCAGTGCCACGCGCAAATCAACGACCATCTTCTCGTGTGTGTAGTTGCCATAATTGTAATGTTTTTCCAAGTGCAGCATTTTGACAATCTCCTCAACGGAACAATGCAGGCTGTCTGCCAAGTAGGAAAGAGTCTGCTCTATGCTGACCAATTGTTTGGAAATTCCGTCTTCCAAGTCCATCACGCGATAGCAGATAGTATCTGCCGCTTCCACGAGGAATGCCAGCGGGTGCCGTTTGATGGTGCCGTCTTCGTGGTAGAGATGACAATGTGATGCGGTATGCTCCAAAATCGTTTGCTCGGAAGTGAAAACCCCGTGTTTGTGTATTGCCACGTTGCCTTCTTGGACTTTGCTCCCTGTGTTCGGATATTTCAAGTATGCCGCAAGGGTGGAGTAGGTAAGGTTCAGACCATATAAATCGTTGAGATAAGGCATTTTTGTCAGGATACGGTATCCCTGTGCATTGCCGTCAAATTGGGTAAAATCGAGCCGCTGCAGTTCCGATACTCCTTCCAACCAATGCGCTCCTTTGTGCTTGAAATAGTCTTGTATAATGGCTTCACCGCAATGTCCGAAAGGCGGGTTGCCTATGTCGTGTACAAAGGCAGCAGTTTTTACAATGGCGGATATTTCGCGTTCCAAATCACGGTCGTCATAATGATACAGATGTCTGAAATCCGGTGTCCGGCATACGCCTATACACAGCGAGTCTGCCACACTCATCACTTCCATAGAGTGGGTGAGGCGTGTATGGACAGAGTCGCCATTGGTGAGAGGGAATACCTGGGTTTTGTCATGCATACGCCGTGCGGCATTGCTGAATACTACCCGCCCGAAATCGCTTTCAAAATCATTACGGTAGTCGGGGGAAATATCGTACGACACATTCGGGTGCGAATAACGATTAAAGGTGAAAAGAGATCTGCGTTCGCGATCTTCGGACAGGTATTCATACCATTTAATATCAGCATACATAGAAGTAAGTTTTTTTTGTAGGGCAAAATTACATAAAATTATCGGATTACACAATAGGCATATAAAAAATGTTATTCGTAACTTAACGACGCGAGCCGATAAGTAGTTCTACTCAACCCACAGGGCTTCGTGTCGCTACGGCACTCAGTGCGCGATGCGCACCTGCCTTACGCTTCACGTCTCCCATACGAGATACGGTTTGTGCCAAATCGACTGCGGACGAGGTGTGACACCCTATTTCGCCTATGGCTTGAAGGGAATCCGTAGTGTCCGCGTCCCCGGCAGAAGGCAGGTGCCAACTCCTGTGTAAACATCGGCAAAGACGGTATTATCTACCGTGTATCTACCGTGTATCTACCGTAGTTGGTAACGGAAGGAGAATATGTCCTTGTAAAGAGTGGATACGTTTGACTATGCGGGATGTGCAAAATTCATCTTGCACAAATCAGAAAAAAGCAGTACCTTTGCAACCCCAAAAAAGAAACAGAATGTTTTTGATACAAAATACATTGGTCAGTTTGGATATATTGGAGAAAGATTTTTGTTGCGACCTGAATACTTGCCGTGGTTGTTGCTGTATAGAAGGCGATGCAGGTGCGCCCATAGAGCCAGAAGAAGAGCAGAAAATCAACGAGATACTGCCTGCTTTGCTGCCAGATATGACCAAAGAGGCACGGGCAGTGGTCTCCGAGCAGGGCATTGCTTACAATGATCCAACCGGCGATCGTGTTACCTCAATCGTCAATGGTAAAGACTGTGTTTTTGCCCGCACTGACCACAATGGTTGGTGCTATTGTCTTATAGAGAAGGCTTACAATGCCGGGCGTATTGATTTTAAGAAACCCATCTCCTGCCACCTTTATCCGATCCGCTTGTCGAAAGTGGGGGATATGGTCGGATTGGAATACCACCGCTGGGACATATGCCATTGCGCCCGCCAATTAGGAAAGAAGATGCATCTGCCTATCTATCAGTTTCTTAAAGAACCACTTGTCCGCCGTTTTGGGCAGGAATGGTATGATGAATTATGTATAACCGCAACAGAATGGAAAAAACAATGCGCGCAGAAATAATAACTATCGGAGATGAACTGCTGATCGGTCAGGTGGTGGATACCAATTCCGCCTGGATGGCAGAAAGGCTGAACGAGAACGGCATCTCGCTCTATCAGATAACCTCTATTCATGACGACCGCCGGCATATCCTCACCGCCCTTGACGAGGCGTTTGAATATGCAGATATTGTTCTGACAACAGGCGGTCTGGGTCCTACCAAGGACGATATAACCAAACACGTACTATGCGAGTATTTTGGTACCGGTTTGGTGGAAGACGCTCACGTGCGCGAACATATATATGATTTGTATCGCGAGCGTCCCGATGTACTCAATCGTCTGACCGCTACCCAGTGGCTTGTGCCGCAGGCGGCGGAGATACTGCCCAATCGGGTAGGGAGTGCTCCGCTGATGGTATTCCGCAAAGGAGAAAAAATGCTTTTTGCTATGCCGGGTGTGCCTTACGAGATGAAGATTGCGATGAATGAACAGATAATGCCCTATATCTTGCGCCAACTGCACCCGCAAGGCAACATTATTCACCGCACCATTCTCGTTTCCGGAATTTCAGAATCCGCTCTGGCTATCCTGCTCGAGCCGTGGGAAAATGCTCTCCCACAGACCATACACCTCGCCTATTTGCCCAAGGATGGTACGATCCGTCTGCGTTTGAGTTCGTATGGTGAGGCAACGGCGGAGGATGTGGAGGCACAGTTGCGGCAACTCATTGCTTTGGCACACAACTACATTGTCGAAGCCGATGATATACCTCTTGAGGTGCATCTGGGCGAAATACTCAAAACGCGTCATCAGACGATCTCCACCGCCGAGTCTTGCACGGGCGGCAAACTCGCCGCTTTACTCAATAAGCATTCGGGCAGTTCGGCTTTCTATTATGGGTCGGTCGTGGCATACGATAACAGTGTGAAACACAACGTTTTAGGTGTCAGCCAGTCCAATCTGGACACCTACGGTGCAGTGAGCGAACAGGTGGTATGCGAGATGGCAGAAGGAGTTCGCCGGTTATGCAAGACCGATTATGCTATGGCTACCAGCGGCATTGCCGGTCCATGCGGAGGTACGGTAGAGAAACCGGTAGGTACTGTCTGGATTGCGTGGGCAACGCCTGACGGCACTACTGCCGAATGTTTCCACCTTGGCAAACTGCGTGAGCAGATTACCGACCGTGCCTGCACACGCGCCCTTATCCGAATGCTTCGTATCTTGGAAAGTGAGAAATAAAATCAATTATATGTTCATAGAAATGAACGTCTAATTACACAATAATTAACGTTTCTATACAAATTATGCATGCAATAGAACAACTTCTGTTCACTCCAACCATCACCCAATCAATTTTGGTGCTGACACTTGTGATTACATTGGGTTTGTGGCTTGGCGAGCATGCCCGTATCGGACATTTCTCGTTGGGAGTTACATGGGTGTTGTTTGTCGGTATTGCAGTATCGGCATTTGGAATTCATATCAAACCCGATGTGGCGCATTTTGCCAACGATTTTGGATTGATACTCTTTGTCTATTCTATCGGTTTGCAGGTAGGTCCTTCTTTCTCGCCGTTCAAGCGTGGAGGACTGAAACTCAACCTGTTAGCCACAGCATTTGTCCTTCTCGGCTGTCTCTGTACTATATGTCTCTACTATTCTACCGATTTGGGTATGGATACTCTCGCTGGTGTCCTGTCGGGTGCCGTAGCGAGTACCCCTGCTTTGGCGGCTGTGCAGCAGGCATGCAGTGATGTACTTGGCTATGTAACGCCCAATGTAGCAACGGGTTATGCCGTGGCATATCCGCTCAGTATAGTCGGTACGATATTGGCTTTCGAGATTATCCGTCTATGCCTACGCATCAAGATACCGCAAGAGGAAGCACGCCTGAAAGCGGAAACCGACAACAAAGAGGACGATGAAAAACCAGTTTGCGTGGATATTACCCTCCAAAACCCGCAGATAGAGACACTGAATGTCAGTCAATTACAACAAATTTGTCCGATCAAGATGGTGGTAAGTCGGGTCATTCGTCCGAATGGTACCGACGAATTGATCAGCGACCAAACGACATTCGGCAATGGGGATATTATTCGGGTGCTCACCGACAAGCAGCATCTGGCCTCGCTGCGCCTGCTTGGAACGATCAAGAACTATAGTTTCTCCAGCAAGGAGAACTCCGACCACCTCATCTCTCGCCGTATTGCCGTCACGCGTCCGGAGTGTAACGGCAAACGTATAGCCTCTTTCAATCTCCGTTCGCAGTATCACGCCACTATCACGCGGGTTAATCGTGCGGGTATTGATCTCCTTGCCACTCCCGAACTGGTACTCCAACTCGGCGACCGTCTGATTGTTGTGGGCGACAAAGCCGATGTACAGCGGGTGGCGGAAACGTTCGGCAATGAGTTGAAACGTCTCGATTTGCCTAATCTGTTACCTGTTTTCTTTGGGATTATGATGGGAGTCTTGCTGGGTATTCTGCCTATTCCAATTCCCGGTCTGAATCAAACGTTCCGCCTTGGCTTGGCTGGTGGTTCGCTTATTGTAGCGTTGCTTATCGGGCGTTTTGGTCCTTACTATAATATGGTTACTTTTGCCACCACGTCGGCAAATATGATGCTTCGTCAGGTTGGTCTGACGCTCTTTTTGGCAGCACTCGGTTTGGAGGCGGGCGAACATTTCGTAGATACCATTCTTGCCGGCGGTTATATGTGGATTCTCTATGGTTTCATCATCACGATGGTACCTTTGCTCATTATAGGTATCGTGGCATACAAGGCTATGCACCTCAATTATTTCAAAGTTATCGGTCTGTTGGCGGGTGCTATGACTGCTGCACCGGCGTTGGCGTATGCCGAGAGTCTCTCTTCGGGCAATGACCAAGCCTCCGTTTGCTATGCCACCGTCTATCCGTTCACCACTTTCCTTCGTGTGATGGCGGGGCAACTGCTTATTATTTTTTTCTGTGGCTAGCCGCAAGACTGCAAAACCTCGTTGCGTTTTTTGCCTAAGCAAATATAGCGAGTATATATTGTTGCTCTCGCTATCTATTTAATGGACAATTGAGATAAAATGCAGTTTTAATGAATGGTCTTATTGCCGCTTTCCGCGTACATAGAAGTCCCATAAAATAGAACGTTTCCTGATACCGGACGGATAGGGAATTGCCATCTTTTGAAGGTTTTCTTTCCGCTTTCCTGCAAAGCGTTTTTTCATCCGCCTATAGTCCCAACGGGCTTGGATGGCAGCCTTTGCTTGTTTAGGTTTGCCTGTTACCAGCAATTGTAGTGCTGCAGCATAATCCAGCACGAAGCGCATCGCTAAAACCCACCATAACCTATTCGTAGGTGTGTTTTTGTAAATCATCAGCAGATTGTTGCGGAAATTGAGGTAGGTCTTGCGCGGATTTTCATAAGCCAAAGCCCCGCCGCCCAGGTGATAGACGGTAGAGTCGGGTAGGCATACCAGACGATACCCCCGGCAGTTGAGCCGCCAACAGAGGTCAATCTCTTCCATATGGGCGAAGAACTCCCCATCCAAACCGCCCACCTCCTTGTATATATGTGTGCGTATGCACATACACGCCCCCGATGTCCAAAGCACATCGGCTATGGTGTCGTATTGCCCTTTGTCCTGCTCTACATAATTGAGCAATCGTCCGCGACAGAAAGGATAACCAAGAATATCCAAATATCCACCGGCCGCTCCAGCATGTTCGAAATAATCACGCTTCAGCCAACTATGTATCTTGGGTTGTAAGGCAGCCACTTCCGAATGGGTATCCATATAGTCCAGCATCGGCGACAGCCAGTTGGGTGCGACTTCAACATCCGAATTAAGTAAAACAATAAATTCACTATCAATCTGTGCAATAGCCTTGTTATATCCTTCAGCAAACCCATAGTTTTTATCCAATATAATTGTACGTACAGACGGAAACTCCTGTGTCAAAACAGACAAAGACTCATCGCTAGAACCATTGTCTGCCACTACCACTTCGCAGTCCGCCGGCGTATATTGCAGCACGCTCGGCAAGTATCTCCGGAGCATTTCCGCCCCATTCCAATTTAATATAACAACACTACAACGCATATACATATCAATTTGTAAATTAGAAAATTAGAAATGCCCCATTTACAAATTTACACACTTGCACATTTACAAATTATTTATTCGGTCTTCCCCATTTCCATCGGTTGTGCGTCCAAAGCCATTGTTCGGGCTGCTCCTTTATATTTTGTTCCAATCGTTCCACATAGATACGGGTTATCTCGTTTTCTGCGGTCTCAGCAGGGTGTTCGGCTATAGTTTCGAAAGACACCTTATAATATCCGCGCTTCGGACTACTGACATGCGCATAAAGTACCGGGTAACTAAATTTTTTCCCAAGCATCTCGCCACCATCGAGAAATCCCGTTTCATGGTGCAGAAATTCTGTCCAATAGCGGGTAACTTCCGGACGCGGTTTTTGGTCGCAAATCAGCCCATATACCATCTTTTTACCCTCTTTGCGCAAGATTAGCATTTGCCGCAATATGGTCGTTTTATCTATCAAAATACCACCGCTTTTACTACGAAGAATACGCATTAATTTGTTCATCCTTTTGTTCGCCTGGTGTCTAAACACATTCCCTTGTACTAATCCTTCTCCCTCGAGGTACTGCCGGTTGTAGTCGGTAAACCATTCCCAGTTTCCTAAATGAGCCAGCATAACGATGACGCTTCCGTATTCGTCTGCCATACGTTTTACCAACTCGTGATTGTAAAAGCACATATGCTCCCGCATAACTTGATCCGATAAACCATAGCCATACACGGTCTCCACCACCATATCGGCAAAATGATGGTAAAACTGCTTTTCTATATACCGTATTTCATCGGGCGTTTTTTCAGGAAAAGACTCCGTCAAATTCTTGTGCACCAATTTCTGCCGATAGCGCACAATATAATATATAAGCGGATAGAGTACCCAGTCGGCAAACCAATAATGTACGCCGATAGGAATTTTGCTCAGTATCTTAATGAATTGTTCCATCAATCCTCTTCCTCGTAATACCCCTGTTCGATACCATACTGCAGTTCACCATCCATCACCAGTTGTATCTGCACACCGGTAATCTTGCTTCCTTGTGCTTTGGCGGCTTGCAGTACGTAGTCCAACTGCTCCGTTTCGTCCACTTCACCATCCGCATATTCCGCCTCGCCGGTCTGCTCGTCGTATTGCAGCAGTCCTTTCTCTTCCAGATAGTCGTCCATAGCATCAAGCACGAGCAGCACATCGCTTTGGTTCATACCTTGGCGGTCTTCTGCGGAAATCATATTCCAAATGTACTCTATCTGCTCACGCTCTTCGGAGTCGAGCAAACTCATCTCAATAGGGTTATTTTCCATATTGTGTGTAAATTTATTTGCAAAGGTACAGTTTTTTTCGTACTTTTGCAAAAATTATTTTTTGAAAAATGTCTAACTTTGTTCAGCGCACTCTATCGGGTGCCGTATATGTGGGTTTGGTGGTGGCAAGTATTCTGGTTCACCCCGTGTTTTTCAGCGTTTTGTTCGGTTTTGTAACCATGCTTGCTGTACGCGAGTACCATCATCTGATACATTCCGACCGTTTTCTCACTCTCGTTTCCACCATTTCGGCAGGCGTGATGTTTTTCGGTTCGGCTTTCTGCTTCTTGATAACCACCTATTACAATGATATCATCATCAGCATATTGGTAGGTTTGTATTTATACTTGGTCTTGTTTACTCTCATTTCCGAATTATTCCGCAAAGCCGAGAACCCGATTCACAACTGGGGAAATTACCTTGTCAGCCAAGTGATGATAGCCCTGCCGTTCTCAATGATGTGCTTTGTTATGTATGCGAATGCGTACCTACTGTTGGCATTGTTTGTTCTCATTTGGCTGAATGATAGCGGTGCTTATTGTGTGGGCAGCCTGATGGCGAAGCGAAAAGGGGGGAATCATAAAATGTTCCCCCGCGTAAGTCCGGGCAAGTCGTGGGAAGGACTGATAGGTGGTGCTGTGGTAGCAGTAGGAGTAGGTGCTATGCTGGCTTACTTAGGTTGGTTCAATCGCCTCAATCCGCTGAATGTATATGCTGTGGGAATTGTATTCGCCTTGGTGGTGGTTGTTTTTGGTACATTGGGCGACTTGATGGAAAGCCTGATGAAACGCACTATCGGCGTCAAAGACTCGGGCAAGTTCCTGCCAGGACACGGCGGTGTGTTGGATCGTTTTGATTCCATCCTGCTCGCTACTCCCGCTGTATGTCTGCTCCTGTATGTGCTCATTTCTCTTTGCGGTGCCTGACAAAAGTTAGGTTAGAATAAATTATGGCATATAGGTCATTTTGCAGACCGGAAAGTGGGTAGATGTCTCTATTGGTCATTTTATCAGTAAAATACAAAGAAATCAGCCTGCAAAATGACCCATAGACCGATTATCAATATAATAATGCACTTTTAAGGAAAAATTAATTATCATTAATTTTTCATTAATTCAAAGCTAGCCTATCCTATGCCTATCCTATGCGCATCCTATGCTAATTGGTATAGATTTGGAGGGGACTTTTCTTTATGGTATTTTAACAAAAGAGCGTTGCCCAGATGTGAGCAACGCTCTTTTTGTATCGTATCGGATTAGTCCGATAATGGGGCGAAGGGATTAACCCAGGAAAGCAAGCAGGATACCTGCCGCAACGGCAGAACCGATGACACCGGCAACATTCGGTCCCATAGCATGCATAAGAAGGAAGTTGCTCGGGTCGGCTTTCTGTCCTTCCATCTGGCTCACGCGGGCTGCCATAGGTACAGCACTTACACCTGCTGAACCGATAAGCGGGTTGATCTTCTCTTTGGAGAAGAGGTTCATCAGTTTGGCGAAGAGGACACCACCAGCGGTAGCGAGACTGAATGCCACGATACCCATAGCAAGAATTAGCAATGTCTTGACATTCAGGAAAGTAGCACCCGTAGCCGTAGCACCGACCGACAAACCGAGGAAGATGACCACGATGTTCATCAGTTCGTTCTGTGCGGTCTTGCTCAGACGATCCACCACGCCACATTCTTTCATCAGGTTACCGAGCATCAAGCAGCCGACCAGCGGAGCCGCATCGGGCAATACGAGCGATACGATAGCGGTGATGACAATCGGAAAGACAATCTTCTCGGTCTTGCTGACAGAACGGAGTTGTTTCATCTTGATGGCACGCTCTTTTTTGGTGGTCAGAGCACGCATGATAGGCGGCTGGATAACCGGCACAAGTGCCATATACGAGTATGCAGCAATGGCGATAGGACCCAGCAACTGAGGAGCCAGTTTGGAGGTGAGGAAAATAGATGTAGGTCCGTCTGCACCACCGATGATACCGATAGAACCGGCCTCTGCGGGCGTGAACCCGAGGGCGTTGGCGCAAAGGAACGTAACAAAGATACCAATCTGTGCTGCCGCACCGAGAATCAGCGATTTAGGGTTGGCGATAAGCGGACCGAAGTCGGTCATCGCACCTACACCGATGAAAATCAAGCACGGATAGAGACCCGCTTTGACACCTATATATAGTACGTCAAGCAGACCTGCGTCCTTGAGGATAGCACCATAACTATGGTAAGCAGGGCTGTCGGCATCGAGGAAGGCTTCCCACAACTCGGGGTGGTACATATTCGCACCCGGCAGGTTGGTGAGCAACATACCGAAAGCGATGGGCAGCAGCAACAAGGGTTCGTACTGCTTCTTGATAGCCAGATACAACAGGAAGAATGACACGAAAAGCATCACCACCTGACGCCAATCGATATTCATAAAGCCCATTGTCCGGAAAAAATCTAATATGTCAGTCCACATAATAGCAATCTTTATCCGAGTACAACAAGCAGGTCATCCTGCATTACGTTCTGCCCTGCGCTGACGGCAATCTTGGTAACCGTGCCATCGCAATCGGCAAGCACCTGGTTCTCCATTTTCATACTCTCGAGCGTAAGAAGCAGGTCGCCTTTCTTAACGGCTTGTCCCTCGCTGACGGCTACTTTGATGATGGAACCGGGTAGGGGAGAAACGACTTTTTTGCCGCCTGCGGGTACATCGGCAGCCTTGGGGGCAGCAGGTGCGGGAGCCGGTTGAGGAGCGGGTGTTGCTTTTGGGGCAACAGGTGCAGCGGCAGGCGCAGCAGCCACAGCAACGGTCTCAATCTCAACGAGTTTGTCGTCCTGCATCACGTTCTGCCCCGGCTGTACAAGCACCGATTTGACGGTTCCGTCGTACTCGCTGGTAACCTGGTTCTCCATCTTCATACTCTCCATAGTGAGGAGCAGGTCGCCTTTCTTAACGGCTTGACCGGCAGCAGCCATCACTTTCACGATGCTTCCGGGAAGCGGACTCTTGACTACTACGGTTCCGGCGGGTTGTGCGGCACGGGGTGCAGCAGTGGCAGCCTTGGACACTGCCGGTTTGACAGAAGAAACATTCTTCATTTTATCGATAGCCACATGGAATA
This sequence comes from Bacteroidales bacterium UBA6828, assembly GCA_002452095.1. GTDB lineage: Bacteria > Bacteroidota > Bacteroidia > Bacteroidales > Paludibacteraceae > Colicola. Next base: position 21,879 of record DKEG01000016.1, read on the forward strand.
CTGTACCATTCACGGTGACCTCGGCTACGTTGTCTTCTATCTCGTTGACAGTCGTTTCATATTTGCGACCATCAATAGTAAATTGAAATGATTTCATATTTTTAATAGGTTACAATATTGGTGCCCCGCAACAAAAGATGTATATATGTTCGGTTTGCACTATAATTCATCTTTTATCTATGAAGGTTATTCATACCGTACATTTTGTTGTTCCATTGTGTACGGTGGGGCTGAACAATAGTTCTGGTGCTTTCTTCATCGTGAACACCGTTGTAGTAGAGATGGAGAGCCAATGCTATTGCGGCTGTACTGTCGGCGGTGAGCGTGATACGCTCTTTGTCCTCTTTTTGGGTGTGTGCTACGGTCTGCGAGTGTTGTGCCTCAACCTGTTTTTGGGGTTTGACGCGCGGTTGCATAATCCAACCCATCAGTTTGAGAATATAGACAAACACTATCAAGAGCAGCAATACCAGAAGGAAGCCCACTCCGGTAATCATCCACGTGGATGCGGTTACTTCAAGCAAGATCATATTACAACGGGATATTTGAATGCTTCTTCAGAGGGTTGGTCATACGCTTGGTCTGCAGGTTCTCGAAAGCATGGATAATACGCTTGCGGGTGTTGCGCGGCTCAATGATGTCATCGATATAGCCGCGGTTGGCAGCCTGGTACGGACTGGCAAAGAGTTCGCGATACTCCGCCTCTTTCTCAGCAATGAATTTCTTTTTCTCTTCAGGGTCTTCAATAGCCTTGATGGCTTTTGCCTGAAGTACACCTACGGCACCGCTCGCACCCATTACGGCAATCTCCGCATTAGGCCATGCAAAGCAGACATCACCACGCAATTGCTTGCAACTCATAACGATATGACTGCCACCATATGACTTGCGAATAGTAATGGTAACCTTGGGTACGGTTGCTTCGCCGTAAGCAAACATCAGTTTTGCTCCATGGTCAATGATACCGGCGTACTCTTGTCCTGTACCGCACAGGAAGCCCGGCACGTCCACAAGGGTCAGAATCTGGATGTTGAATGCATCGCAGAAACGCACGAAACGGGCTGCCTTTCGGCTGGCATCGCAATCCAACACACCGGCGATATAGTTCGGCTGATTGGCAATGATACCCGTGCTGCGACCGTTGAAACGTGCGAAACCGCAGATGATGTTCTTTGCGTAGTCTTTCTGCACCTCCATAAAGTCGCCGTTATCCACAATCAGGTTGATAATGTCTTTCATGTTGTAAGGCTTGTTCGGATCGTTAGGCACGATGTCGTTCAGGCTTTCCTCAATACGCAGCGGATCATCGGTGCATTTGAGTACAGGAGCCTCCTCCATATTGTTTTGCGGGATGAAACTAACCAGACGGCGAACTTCTTGCAGTGCTTCCTCTTCGGTAGCAGCTACAAAGTGGGTAACACCCGATTTGGTAGCGTGTACACGTGCACCGCCAAGGTCTTCCACACTTACATCTTCACCCGTAACCGATTTTACTACTTTCGGTCCGGTGATGAACATATACGAGTTCCGCTCGGTCATCATAATGAAGTCTGTCAGCGCGGGGCTGTAAACGGCACCACCGGCGCACGGACCGAAGATAACGCTAATCTGAGGAACCACACCGCTGGCGAGGATATTACGCTCGAAAATTTCGGCGTAACCAGCCAAGGCGCAAGCACCTTCCTGAATACGCGCACCACCCGAGTCATTCAGACCGATGATAGGTGCACCGAGTTTCATAGCCATATCCATGACGTTGCAGATTTTCTGTGCCATTGTTTCGCTCAGCGAACCGCCGATGACGGTAGCGTCCTGTGCGAAAACGAATACCAGACGACCGTCAATAGTACCCGAACCGACAGCCACACCGTCGCCGAGGAACACTTTTTTCTCCATACCGAAATCGTGGCAACGGTGGGTGAGGAACATATTCACTTCCTCGAATGAGCCTTCGTCGAGGAGCATATTGATACGCTCGCGGGCGGTATAACTGCCCTTAGCGTGCTGTTTTTCGATTGCTGCTTCGCCGCCGCCGGCTGCTGCCTTTGCACGGTTGTCAATCAGTTTTTGCAATTTATCGTTATCCATAATTGTACATTTATTTGGGTTGCTCACAGAGTTCGGTCAGTACGCCTTTGGTGCTTTTGGGGTGGAGGAAAGCAATCATCAGATTCTCGGCACCTTTGCGGGGAGTCTTGTCAATGAGTTGGATACCTGCTGACTCTGCCTCTTTCAGTGCCTCTTCCACGCTCTCCACGTTGAATGCCACATGGTGGACGCCGCCGCGACCGCCGTTTTTCTCAATAAACTTGGCGATGGTTGATTCGGGGCAGGTCGGCTCCAGAAGTTCTATCTTGGTTTGTCCGACTTTGAAGAACGCCGTGCGCACTTTCTGGTCAGCCACCTCTTCGATAGAGTAGCATTTTTCACCGGTTAAGAACTCGAAGAACGGCATTGCGTCCTCCAAACTGGTTACAGCGATACCAAGATGCTCAATGTGAGTTGGTTTCATTGTGTATTTGTGTTTATGTTAAACAATAGATGGGTTAATTATGTCAAATTTAAGGGTGCATTGCGTACAACGCATTACATCTTGCAAAGTTACTGCTTTTTTCCGAACTCCCCAAATAAAACCCAATTTTATTTGGTTTTTGCTTTTCATACCTTTCAAAATTACTCAACCATCAGGCAAACACCGATATGGCTGAAAGAGCGGATACTGCGGAACTGTCCGTACGGGCAGTTGCCGTGGTAGGCGCGAAGCCCCACTGCCACGCGGGAAAAATAACCGTCATAACGGGGAGTGTTGTAGCGCACACCGAGAAAGATATTGTAGGTGAAAACACGTGCTTCTTTTTGCATAACCGGCTCTGTATCTGTTGACTTGTTGTACAGATTGTAGCCGTACAAGGCACGGTTGCGCACCTCGGCGGAGACGATACCTTGAAAACCGTGACGAGAAGTGGGGGACTGGTATTGGTATTGCAAATATGCTTCCCACGGCGATAGCCGCGGTCGGGTAAGTGTGCGGTCGCCGTCTTCCTCGTCCACTTTGTACCAACCTTTCTGCCAATTCCAAAGAAGCATTAACCCCACACGGAAACAGTGATTTTCGGCATAGCGGTTTTCCGCTTCATTGAGCGTAAACGTGAATTCGGTATAGTTGTACGACACATTCACACGTCGCAACGCCCTGTTTTCCGATATTTTCTGTATTTGGAGTTCGTCCCCTATATGGGTAGATTCGTGTTTGAAAGGCGACCAACTGACGGCATAGTTGCGGGCAAAGCTGCGGTTGATTCGGTGGAGGAAAGCCACTGTGGGCAAGGCAATTCGGTAGTCGGTATCAACGATGGGTGAGGTTTTCCCGCCGAAAAGGTCCATCCATATATTGGCGGACATAGCAGCGGTAACATTCAGTGCCATAGTGGAATCGGCGAGCTGCCCGTACCAAAGCGGCAATTGGAAACCGAAGATACCGAGCGTCTGTGTGCGGTAAGATTTGCCGGAATGTTCCCAGTCGTAGATTGGGTGCATTTGGGTGTAAGCCACGTCCATTCGCACAAGATTGGGGTGTTCGTCGGCATAGAGACTGTGTCCGAAAGGGCTGTATCGAAACAGCCCCTCGCCGAAAGCGGTGTTGCCGGCAAAAACCAAAGATGCTCCAAAAAACAACTCTGCAACAAATACTATGTGCCTAAAATGTTGCATTTTTTCAACTGACAACCAAAGCCTATCCTACTAATTCCTCCTTACAATGCTCAACCGAAGATGTTCTATTTTTCTATGCCTGCAAGCAACTTATTTTTTCTTTTTGTCGGCTTTCTCGTCTGGGGCTTGTGCTACCTCAGGGAGAAGCGGACGGCGGTAGGCGCGAATAATCAGGTATAGACCGAGAAGGATAAACGGAATACTGAGCCATTGCCCCATATTGAGCAGGTGATTTGCTTCAAATGCCTCTTGGTCGTTCTTGATAAACTCCAGCCCGAAACGGGTAATGAAGACTATCTCGAAGAACACGCCGAGCAGCAATCCTTCGCGACGATAGGCTTTGAATTTCCAGTACATTATCTGCGTAACTATCATAGCCACAATGCAATAGAGCATTTCGTAAATCTGCGTGGGGTGGCAAGGAACGGTCTGTCCGTCGCGCACGAAGATGAAGCCCCACGGCATATCGGTAGGTCCGCCATAAATCTCGCTGTTCATCAGGTTACCCAAGCGGATCAGCGTTGCAGTGAAACAAACGCCGATACAGAGGCGGTCGAGAATCCATATCCATGAGGTCTGATACTGCGGATATTTGGAGAACTCTTTTTTATTAAGGAGTATTGCTGCAATCATCAACCCGATAGCCCCGCCATGGCTGGCAAGACCGCCTTCCCAGATTTTGAGAAGCAGCAACGGGTGTTCTATGTATGGGTTTCGATAGTTGATTGTCCAACCGAAAATCTGCACGGGGTTGGTAGAAATATCCATCATTTGGCAATAGCGGGCAAGGGCGGGACTGGTAACATCGTGCCACTCGTAGAACCAGCAATGGCCGAGACGCGCACCGATGATAACACCCAAAACCATCCAGATAAAAAGTTTGTCCACCCAGTCGGCGGGGCAGTGCTCGTGTTTGTAGATCTTGACCTCCATCAGGTAGCAAAAATAGATGCCTAATGCCCACAAAAGTCCGTACCAGCGTATGCCGCCGTCGCCGATGTGTATAAGGATTGGATCTACGTTCCAAGTAATAAAATCAAGCATGTTTTGTGTTGGTTTATACGTTTATGAGTTGATTGGTTTATGCGTGGTTGAATAGGTTTATGGGGTAATGGAGTTTATCAGGATTGCATATTAATTGGTAATTCTTAATTGAATCACCTCCCCCAGTTGAGTTTGTCGCGGAGCGATTTGAGAAAACTGTTTTCGCCCACTTGTACCACTTTGATTGTATAGGGAGCCCGCTCGACATGGAGCATCACATCGGTGCTGAGTATCTGGCTGCGCCCGTCCACACTAATCATATAACTGCTGTAACGGCTGGCTACTCTGAGGTCAAATTTCCAGTCATCAGGTACCACCAGCGGGCGGACGGTCAGACTATGGGTGGCAATAGGCGAAAGTATCAAACCGCGGGTCTGCGGCACAAGCAGCGGACCGCCGATGGACAGGTTGTATGCCGTACTGCCGGTTGGGGTGGAGATGACCAGACCGTCTGCACGATAGGTATGGAGTACTTCGCCGTTGGCGGTTACTTCCACCGAAATCATACTGCTCATACCTTGTTTCATTATTGCGATTTCGTTGAGCGCATTGGGTGCCATAATCAGTCCTTCACGCCCGCAACTGACACGCAGCACGGAGCGTTGCTCTATGGTATATCGCCCCTCTATCAACTGATTCATAATCATATCCGCATCTTTGGTCTGTACATCGGCAAGAAAACCCAACTGCCCGCAGTTGACACCGATGATGGGGATATTCTTATTGCCGATAGCGGCGGCTGTGGTCAGAAACGTACCGTCCCCGCCAATCGACATAGCAAAATCAATGGGCTCGTTGTACGGACTGACTGATTCGCTTTCGCCCGTCCTGTCCTCGGGAAAAGGCGGAAACTCGCGCAGGTTCAGTTCCTGCCGCAGTTCTTGCGAAAGCAGGATGTTCACACCGCGTTTCTCCATAAAATTCAGGATATGCGACACCTCTACCAAGGTGTTTTCTTTCATCGCATTTCCGAATATAGCAATAGTCATGGTCTGTCTGATTTATGTTTGTTGGATATGGAATATGCCGACACATATCCGCCGCAAAGTTACTGCTTTTTTAGGATATGTGCAAGTGCCGTCCGCTAAAATTCCCTGTGGCTTCCCTGACCTTTCCCTGATGATACGCAAGACCGATGCAGAAACAAAAAAACAGACTGTCTCGGAAAAGGTAGTCTGTTTTTCTGTAGGGTGGGAGAATGCCTACTTTGTCAAAATGCGGTATTCCCACGGCTTGAGCGTCATCGTCTCGTTTGCAGAAAGAGTCTTTTTTTCGTTGCAGTTGAAGCAGTTGTATCTGCCTTCGTAGCCGGTGAGGTCGAGAGCCACGCTCTGCTCGTCAGCCGACATGTTCATTACGGCGATAACGGTGTTTTTGCCGTTCTCCAACGGACGGACACAGGCAAATATATGCTCGTTGTCTGCCGGTAGGCGCAGCATTTTTGCACCCAACTCGGGACTCCATAATGCTTTGTTGGCTTTCCGCAATCCGTTCAGTTTCTGATACATAGCATATTGCGGAGCACCCTCTACTCGGTCGATGCAGTCTTTCTCAAAGAACTCCAGACGGTGGTGGTTGCCGCTCAACTGACCGGTGTAGATAAGCGGCATACCGGGAACAATGTAGGTAAATGCAGCGAAGAGGTCTGCTGCATCACCCATACGCTCAAACTCGGTGCCGTTCCACGAGTTCTCATCGTGGTTGGAGGTGAAGTTCATACGGATAGCGTTGGCACGTGTGGTTGTGTCGGCCTTCTCGAAGTAGTTCCACAGGTCTTGCACACCGCTCTTGCCCTGTGCCACGTTGTTCATAATGTGGTGAAGTTCCCAGCCATAATACATATCGAATGCTGACTCTGTCAGTTCGTAGTTCTTCGCCTCGTCCTCTGCCAGTGTGAACATATCGGGGTGCGTCTTTCTCAGGTCGCCCATAGCCATGTTCCAAAAATCGGTCGGTACTTCACCGGCCACGTCGCAACGGAAACCGTCAATACCAATCGAATCCATCCACCAGTGCATGCAGCGCAGCATCTCTTGACGCATGTCCTCGTTGTCGTAGTTCAATTTGGAGATGTCCGTCCAGTCGTATTGTACCATCAGGTTGCCGAGACTGTCGCGATAATGCCATCCGTCGTTTTCTGTCCATTTGCTGTCAGGAGCGGTGTGGTTCGCAACCCAGTCGAGAATGACCTTGAAACCGAGGTCGTGCGCTGTAGCAAGCAGGTGCTCAAAATCGGCACGTGTACCAAACTCGGGGTTGAACTGACAATAGTCAATGATTGAATAGTAACTGCCAAGTGTGCCTTTGCGGGTCAGAACGCCAATCGGTTGGCAAGGCATAATCCACAGAATATCAATGCCGTTCTCGCGCAGTTCTGGCAGATGTTTTTCGGCTGCCGCAAATGTGCCTTCCGGAGTCAGTTGGCGGGTGTTAAGTTCATAGATAGTGGCATCATACGCCCATTGGGTGTGTCTTGTAGGCTCTTGTTTTGCGCAAGAAGCCAGCGTCAGCAATCCTAACGCAAAAATAAAAAGTTTTTTCATTGCTGGTTATTGTTTAGTAATTGAGTAAGTCAGGTTTTTGCGGTCAATCTCTACGCGCATAGTCTCACCCATATATACACGGTCGAAACAAAGCACATCATCGGTTGCCGAAACGGGGATATATTCACCATAGAGCAATGGCATCGACGAGCGGCGCAGGTGTATCAAGTCCTTCACCTGCCGTCGGAAATTCTGTTCGTGTTCGTTCAGTCCGTTGAAACGCATCATGTGCCGGTTATCCGGGTCATTGGCGCCCACTTCGGCATATTCATCGCCCTGGTAGATACATGGCACACCGGGTAGGGTAAGGTTCAGCACCTCAAGTAACAACGCACGCCGATAGGCTTCCTCTATCCGTTGCGTATTGCCGGATTGGTCGTTGGGGACGATACCGCAATAGCGTGTCCAACCGGCCTCTTTCTGGTCTTCCGAAAAACTGACCGCCCCACCGGCAAATGATGCAAAGCGCACCTGGTCGTGGTTGCCAGAGATGTTGCCCATCGTGTGATGTGCTCCGTAGGTGGCAAGAGATGTGCGAATGGTGTTGTCCAGATTTTGCATGCTGCCATCGTTGCACAATGCGTGTATGGCTGTAAAATACACATTGAAATCAAACTGCGCATTGAGCATACCTGTTTTGACATACGAGTTGATCAGTTCGGGCGAACCGTAAGTTTCACCAATCATCCATATATGGCGGTCGGGAAAACGCTCTGCCATCTTTTGTCCGAGCATACGCCAGTACTGTTCGGGGATATGTTTGCATGCATCGTGGCGAAATCCGTCGAAGTCGTAGTTGGCAAGCCAATAGAGGGCAGAGTCGGTCATCGGTTGGCACACCTCTTCGCGCTCCAAATCCAATGTAGGAATATGGGTATCAAACCATGTAGTCAGGCGTGCCTCGTCCCAAAGTTCAAAATTGCGTCGTCCGTCGGGTAAGATGGAATCCGTATGCCAATCGGGGTGCTCTTGCAGGGTAGGGGCGTTGATGTGCATATGGTTGGCTACATAATCCAATACCACGTTTATATTGTTCGCGTGTGCGCACGCGAGGAGTTGTTTCAGTTCTTGGTCTGTACCGAGACGCTTGTCGATTGCCGTGGTGTAGATAGGCCAATAGCCGTGATAACCCGAAAATTTGGTGTAGGTCTTGGTGGAGTCATACTTGTTGCCATGATGGAATACATACTTGCCCCATGCGTCCCACGGGTTCTGTGTGATAGGACTGATCCATAGTGTATTAACACCTAAATCAGAGAAATAACCTTCTTTAATCTTTTGTGTGATACCCGCCAAATCGCCGCCTTGGTAGTCCACAATATCCAATACTTCCGGCGAGTTCATTTTCCAATCGTTGTCGGGATTGCCATTTTGGAAACGATCCACCAGGATAGAGTAGAGAACCTGCGCTTGGTCATCGTGGCGGTCGAGCAAAGCCGCATCAGTTATGGGCTTGCCGTCCTGCAACGGGATAAGTAGATCGTTGTACAGAAAGGTGCTGTCTTCAGCAAAAACACGCAAGTAGGCACGCCCCTTGCAGCATAGTTTTACCTCCTCACTCTTGGATAGGTCGAGGGTGTAAGTGCCGTTCTCGTTTTGGGTGAACGATGTACTGATAATAGGCATATTCTGCACATACGCCATCAGGTGTACGTCTTTTGTATGTTCAATGCAACCAACTGTAATACAATTTGTTGTGTTGTCTGCATTGCACATAGACACCAAACCTTGTTTCACCGGTTTGTTGGGCAAGACCGGTATTGCGAAGCCTATGTTATTATCATAGATAAACAAATCTTCGCAAGTATTATTGTAGTTTACGATGTCTATTTCTTCGGGTAATGCACCTTCGCCCATAAGGTGCAGCACCTCCAAGCAGTCGCTTACGCCCCAGTCTATAGACATCCCATTCTTTGAGGGGTTGGTGGAGAGTTGTCCCATCAGCAGCGGCACATAGTCGGTCAGCACCACATGCGTGGTGTCGCTCGTCATTCGGATAGGGGTGATAGGTAGCCCTGTGGCAATACGCAAGATTGGGTCGGGAGTGGTATTGCACGCCACAAGGAGCGGCGCAATCAGCCATAAGAATTGCTTTTTCATGGTATAAAATGTATTTGGAACTTACATTTGTTAAAAAAACGCTGCAAAGATACAAAATAAAACACATATATGCAAACCCAAAGCCAAATTATCGGGGCAATTACATCCAAAACATCTATACAATTTATGCAACATATACAGTGCATAAAGTGTATAAAAGCACCGCATAAAGGGGTATGTCGTTGCCGTCTCGTTGCCGTAATTTGTATTATTAGGAATAGTGGTATGCTTAATTTGCTTATTATGTATATTTTTTACATACTAGTTAAAAAAACGAAAACGAGTTGCCTTACCAAAAGAGAGTAGGGCAACCCGTTGAGCAGTTTGCAGGCAAATGCTGTTACAGAATTTTTTTTACCCACTTGAAGAGCGAGTAGGGCATATAGCGGAAGGGCAGGTCGAGACAAGTGGGGGTGGTAACGACCGCACGCCGATGGCTGAACGCCAGATAGGAATCCTTGCCGTGGTATGCCAACATACCCGAGTTGCCTACACCGCCAAAGGGGATATGGTCGTTGACGATGTGCATAATGGTGTCGTTGATACATGTACCGCCCGCGGAGGTATATTTCAAAATTCGCTTGCTTTGTTTGCCGAAGTAGTAGAGTGCAAGCGGTTTTTCCCTGTTCGCGATAAAATCAACGGCTTGTTGCAAGTCGGTGAAAGTAAGGACGGGGAATATAGGACCGAAGATTTCTTCTTGCATCACGGGGCTGTCGGGATGTACACCGGTGAGGATGGTGGGTGAGAAATAGCGTTCACGCGCGTCGGTCTTGCCGCCATAATAGACAGTGCCGTCTTGCAGATAACCAGAGAGACGCTCAAACGCACGGTCGCTGACAATACGCACGAAATGTTTGGTTTCCTGCGGATTGCTACCGAGCAGGTTCTCAAACTCCTGTTTCAACAGGCGCAGGAACTCGTCCCGTACATCGGCGTGAATGAGCAGATAATCTGGGGCAATACAGGTTTGCCCTGCATTGAGCGACTTGCCCCATGCCACACGCTTGGCGGCAATCTTCAAGTCGGCATCTTGGTCAATGATACATGGGCTTTTGCCCCCCAATTCCAGTACCACTGGGGTGAGGTGCTTGGCGGCAGCAAGCATTACTTTCTTGCCGAGGTCGGGGCTACCGGTAAAGAAAATCAGCTCCCAGCGTTGTGCCAAGAGAGCGGTATTGACATCGCGGTGTCCCTCCACGATACCGATGTATTCCTCATGGAATGTGGTGCGAATCATCTTGCTCAACACTGCCGACACGTGCGGCACGTAGGGCGAAGGCTTGAGCATAGCCGTACAGCCCGCAGAGATTGCCCCGACAAGCGGGTTGAGCAGGAGTTGCACGGGGTAGTTCCACGGTGCAATAATCAGTGCGTTGCCAAGCGGCTCGGTGATAACTTTGCTTCGTGCGGGGAAAATACTCAGCGGCGACGGTTTGCGCACGGGTCGCATCCAGCGGCGCAAGTGGCGCAGATGGTTGCGTATCTCGCCATAGACGATACTGATCTCGGTGAGATAGGCTTCTTCGTACGACTTGTGTAGGTCGGTCCATAGCGCATCGGTCAGCATTTTCTCATAGGTGTGCAAAGCACTATCCAAACGCTGCAACATCTGTCGGCGAAAGGCATAGTCGAGCGTTTTGCCCGAGCGAAAAAACGCCTTTTGCGCATCGTGTATTTGCTCTATATCCATCGGTGTTTAATTGGTAAATTTGTAAGTGTGTAAATTGGGAAATTGGTAAATTGCCATGGAACGGGTTTATTTCCGTCCGGTAAAATGATCCATTGCCTTGAAGATACCAAAAACCGTACCAAACACAAAATCAAATAGTTTGGTAGGCAAGATTCCCTGCATAAAGCGTACGAAATGGAAGCCCCACGGCAGTCCGCAGAAGTCTTGGTTGCGCTCAATGGCACGGATGATTTTCTTTGCCGTTTTTTCGGGGTCGAGAATAGGAAATATAGGCGATTCCACACCGTCGAACATACCCGTATTGATGTAGTATGGTGCGATGGTGGTAACGTGGACGTTCTTTTTCATCTCGCTCAGTTCGATACGCAGCGAGTCGCTCCAGCCGATGACCGCCCATTTGCTGGCGGCATAGACCGTCATTTTCGGGTTGGAAATCATACCCGCCTCGGAAGCGATGTTGCAAATATGCCCCTCGTTGATGTCGAGCATCGGTTGCAGGGCTTGGAGCGAAAGCACCATCGGGGCGATACTATTGACATTGAACGTGAGGCGCACATCGGCGATGGTGTTGTGGTTGAAGGTTTTGTTGCCGCGAACGATACCTGCGCAGTTGATGAGTACGCCGATGCGCTCAAACTGCACTAGCACTTGGTGATAGGTCTCTACGACCAACTCGTCGTTGGTGATGTCCAATTGATATGTACTTACTGCGCCGTATTGGCTGAGTTCTTTGCTTGTTGCTTCCAGCGAAGCAGGGTTTACGTCCCAGATAATCAAGTTTTTTGCACCTTTTTCCAAGCAGATGCGCCCCATAATCTTTCCGATACCGGATGCCCCACCTGTGATGAGGACATTCTTTCCTTTAATCTTTGTCATAACTAATACCTTTTTTGTAAGTTCGAAATATAAAATCCTTTGCCCTCATAGGCAAGAAATCTAAATAAATCTTTGCTTTTGCATCCATAAATTGCTATGAATCTTATTCGCCTACGGCGGCAAAGTCAGATAATAATCGAACCTATGTTATTTATAGTTTGTGTCTATAGCGAACAGCCGCTATAGCATTGATTTCAAAACAAAACTCCCTGTTCCGAGCCCCCGAAACAGGGAGTAAGAAAATGCGCCTTGTGGCAAGGCTATGAATGGTTATTCTTTCGGAAAACGGTGATAGGATTTGTTTGCGACGTAGGAGACTATCAAAAAGGACGAAACGGGCGTAGTCATACCCCGCTCATAGTATTGGCAGCCTAGGCTGCCAATACTATGAGAAAAGGATACGCCTTACGAAGAAATTATAAAAAAGCAGAAATTACTTGTACATAAAACGCTTGATAGAGCGTTTTGGAGTTTTTTCAAACTCGTTGGCTACCAGTTCGATAGCGGTGATTTGGCTGTACTGGGGGAGTTGTTTGTTCAGTTCCTTGCGGTTCTGCTCCATCAATTCGTTGAAGTTGTTGGCACCATGGAGCAGTTTCTTGCCTTCGGGGGTGTTGTCGGGGAATACAAGAGCCACGAGTTTGCCACCACGATCCACTACCACCGACTCCACCACGCAAGGCATATTGTTCAGTTTGTCCTCAATCTCCTCGGGGTAAATGTTCTGACCCGAGGGACCGAGAATCATATTCTTGCTACGGCCTTTGATAAAGATGTTGCCGTCTTTGTCAATGATGCCGAGGTCGCCCGTGCGCATCCAACCATCTTCGGTGAATACCGCCTTGGTGGCTTCCTCGTTTTTGTAGTAGCCCATCATAACGTTGATGCCGTTCACCTGCAGTTCACCTTCTTTGTGCTGCGGGTCTTCCGAATCGACACGCACACGGCACTGTGGCAGGTCTTTGCCGCAGGAGTGGAACTTGAAGCGGAACCAGTCTTCGTAGGAAATCAACGGTCCGCACTCGGTCATACCATAGCCTACGCAATAGACAAATTTGATGTCTTTGAGGCATTGCTCCACCTCCTGATTGAGAGCCGCACCGCCAATAATCAGGTGGCGCAACTGTCCGCCAAAAGCCGTCATCAGTTTCTCATTCACTTTTTTGCGAATAATGAGGTTGATACCCGGAGTGTGCCAGAGTACTTTCATTGCGGGTTTGTTGATAACCGGCAGCACGCTCTTCTTGACGATTTTCTCAATAACAAGAGGCACTGTTAGAATCATAAATGGATGTACCTGTGCGAAAGCCTTCATCAGCGTGGACGGGGTGGGGGCTTTGGTGAGGAAATAGACCTCAGCACCATCGCACACCTGATAGAGGAACTCGAACATCAAGCCGAACATATGGGCGATAGGCAGCATCGAGAGAACACGGTCGCCCGGACGGTGGGGAATACGGTTGCAGGCAAACTCCACATTACCGCTGAGGTTCAAGTGGCTGAGCATAACGCCCTTGGGTGCGCTGGTGGTACCCGATGTATAGTTGATCAGTGCCAACTCGTTGAGGTTATCGGTCGGGTAGTTGATGTCTTCTTTCTGTACGCCGTTGGGGTATTTCTTAGCAAAGAGGTCGTCTGCTTGTGCAAAGGCTTTTTCGGTCTTTTCGTCTTTTGCTGCTACGAGCGAAAAATCGTCCATAAAGATCATCGCCTTGAGGTTGGGCATTGTATCAAACTGCACTTTCTTTTTTACGTTCGGTCCAACAAAGAGCAGACTTGCCTCGGAGTGATTGACAAGGTTCTGAATACCCTCACCGGTGAAATCGGGCAGGATACTGACAGCCACCGCTTTGTAGGTTTCGATAGCGAGGAACGTAACGCCCCAGTTGGCACAGTTGCGCCCGCAAAGAGCCACTTTGTCACCCTCTTTGATACCGAGAGCCTCAAAAATAGCGTGCAGGCGTTCAATTTGTTCAGCCAAACGGGCATACGTGTACTTGTTATCGCTGTCCAAGTCGGTAAGTGCCAACTCGTTCCAACGTTTCTTCATTGTTCCTTGCAGGAACTCCAAATAATGTTTCGTTGCCATACTTATATATAATTATGAATGTCGAATTATGAATTATGCATCATACAGCCGCAAAGGTACTGCTTTTTAACTGAACGAGCGTTCAGGTGAAAAAATACGACATACAAACCGCATATCTATAAGGTTATTAAGGTTGTTGGAGACCTTAAAGTCCTTGCGGACCTCAAGGTTCTTAAAGCACCTTACTGATTAACCGGCAGCGGTTGGATTAACTCGTACAGGTAGTTGTATTGTTGGGGGAAAATGTTAAAATCCATAGTTTCGCCGTTCTGTCCGCTGTCGTAACCGTCTTTGACGTGGGTGAACATCAGTGCCAGCAGGTCGATATTTACGCCCGAGCGCACTTGCCCTGCACGGATGCTGTTGCGAATGGCCTTTTTCCATAGTTCGATTTCGGCAGTATAGAGCCGTTTGGCTTTGCGAGAGAGTAGGGGAAAAAGGTTGTAGGCGGTAAACATCAGATTGACTACATTGGTGGTATTGATATTCTTGTTCTCGAATGTTTGCAGGGCATCCTGCAGACTATCCAAATAGCCGAGCATAGCCCGTATCATATCGGGAATGAGAATGGTATCGGGCTGTTGCAACGCCTGCTGCTTGGGGCGCATAAAATAACGTTCCATACAGACTTGAAACAGTTCGTCCTGTGATTTGAAATAGTAGTAGAGCGTCCCACGCCCCATATCAAGCGCAATCTGTAGGTCGGTGATAGAAACGTTGTTGTAGCCGTTGAGTGCATACAACTCCATCGCCTTTGTAATGATGTATTCCCTTCTGTCTTTCATATTGTTGTGTTGTCTGTGGGTTGAACATACATCTTATCAGTCCGCAAAATTACATAAAATCCACGGATTATACAATATCGGCATATAAAAATTAGGCGTATGGGGCATTTGGCAGGCTGGAAAAATTGTCTTGGTACAGAAAAAGTTGACTCAAAAAGTCAAAAATTACTCCGTACTAACAGGGCAACCGCATCAAA
>DKEG01000045.1 GCA_002452095.1 Bacteroidales bacterium UBA6828
TTTGTTATTGGACAGTACAGTTGCCAAATAGCATTTTACAATTTGCATTTTCCTGCCATAAACATTTGTACAGGTCGCAAAAAAGCAGTAATTTTGCGCCCGCTTTTAGCGGAGAAGAATACTTTTGGCAAGATAATCAACACGCTAAAAGCAACAATAGCATACTTTTTTCCACCTAATAGGTGCATGGAAATGACTCTTGAAGAGGGAGTTCGTAGTCCGTCCGCGTGAGCGATTGAATGAGACTATAGTCGTGGCAAAAAGCGAACATGTACAGAGCCTATCTATACCATATAGATGGGCTTTTTTATGTGCCGTTGGCACATAAAAAGTAATAAGTAATAGTTAATAATTAACAAGTATGATAGATACAGACTTATACGTAGATTTTATGCGGCGGTACGGGACGCTGACGGCTGAAGCCGATGCGGACTTGCGAAGACGGGTGCAGGCGTTGCAACGCACCAAAGGGCAGACTATCATCCGCACCGGACAGGTGGCAAGCAGTTGTTTTCTTGTGGAAAGGGGTATGGTACGTTCCTATTACCAACGCGACAACAAGCAGGTAACTATCTGGTTTGCAAGCGAGAATGATTTTGCAGCCTCCACCTCATCGCTATACAACGACCAGCCCTCGTGCGAGACAGTGGAGTGTATCGAAGATTGCCGTTTTCTGTACATCACCAACCACGATATGCAAGACTTGTGCCGCCGATACGACTGTATCAACACCATCCACCGCAAAATGGCCGAAGAGTATTGCATCATTCTGCAAAACCGCATCTACTCGTTTCAGGTACTGAGTGCCGCAGAACGATACCGCGAACTGCAAGAGACCGAACCCGCTGTGGTACAGCGTGCGCCGCTGCAATACATCGCGTCTTATCTCGGTATCTCGCAAGAGACATTGAGCCGCATCAGACACACTATTTGATATATGTCAAATCAGTGTAACGAAAAAAAGAGTACTTTTGCAGGCATTTTTAGGGCTTTACATCAGCCCAAACTATCAACAACTGCAAAAAAGAAAAAGTTATGACAAACGTAAAAGATTATCTGACGCTGAGCAACGGCGTTCAAATGCCCATATTGGGCTATGGTACAATGCCCACAGATTGGACAAAAGGATACGGACACGAGTTCGTAGATACGCTGATACAGGCTATCCACACAGGGTATCGCAACATTGATACCGCAGCCATATACGGTACGGAGGAATATGTAGGAGAAGCCGTAAAGTCCTGCATTGCTGATGGCACGACGACACGCAAGGAATTGTTTATCAGCACAAAAGTATGGAATACTGACCGTGGTTATGACCGGACATTGCGTGCGTTTGATCGCTCAATGAGTGCGTTGGGATTGGATGTATTGGATTTGTACCTTATTCACACCCCTGCTGTAGCCAAATGGCACAGCGATTGGGCGGAAATAAACCTCTCAACATGGAGGGCTATGGAGCGATTGTACCACGAGGGGCGTATACGTGCCATTGGAGTGAGCAATTTCTTGCCCCATCACTTACAAGCATTGACTGCCGAGGCTGAGATTGTGCCGATGGTCAATCAGATAGAGGTACACCCCGGCTTCACATCTGCAACAACTCGCGACTACTGTCGCCAATATGGTATTGCCATAGAGGCGTGGGGACCATTCGGCAACGGGCAAGTGTTGCAAAACAAGCAGTTGGCAGAGATAGCCCGAGCGCACCACAAGAGTGTGGCACAAGTATGCCTGCGCTGGCTCATACAACAATCAATTTGTCCGCTGCCCAAATCGAATAACCCGCAACGTATGGCAGAGAACAGACAGATATTCGATTTTACACTCACAGAGGCAGAGATGAATTGTATCAGTGCATTAACCAACTGCGGCGGCTTTTGCGTAGATGCCGACAACGCTGAAGAATAGTACCCATTTAGGGGTTCACAAATAACAAAACAAACTATATGAATAAGAAGGTATTTATCTGTATTGCCTTGTGTATGTGCGCGCTGAGCGCGTGCCACAAAGGCGGACAAGGACAAGAAGAACAAGTGGCGCACAACAAGACCATAGTGGTGCAGGCGCAAGACTGCGTGGTGGAGGAGAGTTATCCTGCCTCTATCCGCGGGCGTCAGGACATCGCCATCATGCCGCAAGTGGCGGGTACGCTGACCAAACTATGCGTCGTTGAGGGCGAGCGCGTGCGCAAAGGGCAGGTGCTGTTTATCATCGACCAGGTGCCGTACCGCGCATCGTTGGAGACTGCCGAAGCCAACGTCGAGGTAGCCAAGTCGAGTGTCGCTACTGCCGAACTGGTATATCAATCCAAACAACAACTCTATGCCGACAGCGTCATCTCTGATTTCGACCTGCAAACGGCGAAGAACAGTTACCTGAGTGCCAAGGCAGGTTTGGCACAGGCGAATGCCGCATTGGTCATTGCGCAAAACAACCTCAACTATACCGAGGTGAAGAGTCCGAGCGACGGCGTAGTGGGCACGCTGCCTTTCCGCGTGGGTGCGTTGGTGTCGCCGCAGATGCCTACCCCACTGACCACCGTGAGCGACAACTCGGTGATGTACGTCTATTTCTCTATGACCGAGAACCAATGGCTTGCCCTCGCGCGTCAATACGGCAGCAAAGATGCCGCATTGAAGAACATGCCCGCTGTGGAGTTGGTGCTGAACGACGGCAGCAAGTACACCGAACAGGGTAAAATTGAGACCGTGTCGGGCGTCATCGACCAGTCCACAGGCACCGTCAGCGTACGGGCTGCATTTGGCAACAAGAACGGTCTGCTCACCTCCGGCGGCGCAGGGAATATCGTTCTCGCAAAGCCGCAGCAGGGTGCGCTCCTCATTCCGCGTACCGCCACCTACGAGGTGCAAGACAAAGTGTTTGTCTATCGTGTGAAGGACGGCAAGACCGCTGCTACACAGGTGGTTGTCAGCCGGTTGAACGGCGGCAAGGAGTATATCGTGGCGAGCGGCTTGCAGGCGGGAGACACCATTGTTACCGAAGGTGTGGCAATGCTTCGGGAAGGCGTGAAAATAATGATGAATTAAGAATGATGAATTAGGAATTAACAGAGTGTCCCATTTGCCTTATCTGGCTTATTAGCCCAATTAGTCCAATTCGACTTATTTATATCAACCTATGAATGTAAAAACTTTTGTGGAGCGACCGGTGCTGTCGGCAGTCATATCCATTGTGATAGCCCTGCTCGGACTTATCGGTCTCAAAACGCTCCCTATCGAGCAATATCCCGACATTGCGCCGCCGACCGTTATGGTAATGACACAGTACTTCGGCGCAAGTGCCGAGTCGGTACAGAAATCCGTTGTTGCCCCGCTGGAAGAGGCTATCAACGGTGTGGAGAACATGATATATATGACTTCGACTGCAGCCAGTACGGGCTCGGTGGAGATGTACGTCTATTTCAAACAAGGCACCGACCCCGATATGGCGGCAGTGAACGTGCAGAACCGTATCGCCTCGGCGACAGCACAGTTGCCAAGCGAAGTGAAAGTGGTTGGTGTACAAACATTAAAGCGTCAGGCAAGTATGCTGCAGATATTCACCGTGTCATCGCCCGACGACAGTTTCGATGAGGATTTCCTGAGCAACTACGTGTATATCAACATCAAGCCCGAGATGCTCCGTATTCAGGGCGTGGGACAATTGATAGTGCTGGGCGGCAGTTACTCAATGCGCGTGTGGATGAAGCCCGATGTGATGGCGCAATACGGCTTGGTGCCGAGCGATGTGACGGCGGCTCTGGCAGAGCAGAACATCGAGTCGGCTACGGGTGCTATCGGTGAGAACTCCCCCGAGGCGTACCAATACACTATGAAATACAAAGGTCGTCTGCAAACCCCCGAGGAGTTCGGTGAGATAGTCATCCGTTCCACGCCCGACGGCGAAGTGCTGCGTCTGCGTGATATTGCTGATATTCAATTGGGTACAGAGAGTTACACAGGCGCACAGAACGGGCACCCGGGTGTACAGTGTATGGTGTTCCAGACGGCAGGCTCCAACGCCACGGAGGTGAACGAGCAGATTGACGCCCTGCTGGCGGAGGTGCAGAAGAACGCTCCGAAGGGTGTCGAAATCACCCAAATGATGAGCAGCAACGACTTCCTGTTTGCGTCCATCAAGAACGTGGTGGTCACGCTGATAGAGGCTATCTTGCTGGTTATCTTGGTGATACTGCTGTTCTTGCAGGACTGGCGTTCGACCTTGATTCCGTTTGTGAGTATCATTGTGTCGCTGGTGGGTACGTTTGCGTTCATGGTGGTGGCGGGCTTTTCCATCAACCTCATCACGCTGTTTGCCCTCGTGCTGGTCATCGGTACGGTGGTGGACAACTCCATTGTGATTGTGGAGGCAGTGCACAGCCGCTTCGACGCGGGCTACAAGAGTCCGTTCCAAGCCGCCGTGTACGGTACGAAGGACGTGGCAGTGGCTATCATCACGTCGTCGCTGGTGTTCATGGCGGTGTTCATTCCCGTCAGTTTCATGGGCGGCACGAGTGGTGTTTTCTACCGCCAGTTCGGTCTGACGATGGCGGTGGCAGTGGGTATCTCCACCGTGAACGCCCTGACGCTCTGCCCTGCGATGTGCGCGCTGATGCTGCGTCCCAAGCAGACCAACGGCGAGGGCTTGACGGGCTATGCACGCTGGCGTTTCCGCTTCTCGGAGCGTTGGAACAGGGGTTTCGAGCGTTTGGTGGCGTGGTATCAGCACGGGGCGGACTTCTTCATCCGCCGTCCGTGGCTGAGTTTCGTGATTGCCATTGCGGGTTTGGCACTGATGGCATTGCTGATGCGCACCACCAAGACCGGTCTGGTGCCTGAGGAAGACCAGGGCACCGTGATGATAAACATCGACACCCCTCCCGGCAGTTCGCTAGCGACCACCAACCTGATTATGCAGGAGATAGAACGGCGCCTGATGACCATACCCGAGGTGGCTGAACTCAACCGCACGTCGGGCTACGGACTCATCTCGGGCGAATCGACGGCGGCAGGCTGTATCATCCTGAAACTCCGTCCGTGGGACGAGCGCACCCGCCGCGACCAGAGCGTGAACGCCGTCATCGGCAAGGTGTATGCCCTCACCGAGGACATCAAGGATGCCACCGTCTTTGCTATGGCACCGGCACAGATTTCCGGCTATGGTACGGGTAACGCGCTGGATATCAACCTCGAAGACAAGTTAGGCGGTGATATGCACCAGTTCTACGACTACGCGCAGCAGTTCATCGGTGCGCTGAACGGACGCAAGGAAATCAGCGTGGCGTTCACGTCGTTCAACCTCAATTTCCCGCAGTGGGAGGTGAGTGTCGATGCCGCCAAATGCCAGCGTTCAGGCATCACCGCCAACGAGGTACTCGGCTGTCTGTCAGGCTACTACGGCGGTCAGTACGTCAGCGACTTCAACCGCTTCGGCAAGGTCTATAAGGTGCAAATCATGGGCGACCCCAAGCAGCGCATGGACGAGCGCAGTCTCGACAACACGTTTGTGCGTCTCCACAGCGGCGAGATGGCACCGCTGTCGCAGTTCATCACGCTCCGCCGCGTGTATGGTGCCGACAAACTGACGCGCTTCAATATGTATAACTCCATTGCCGTGAGTGCCATGCCCGCCGACGGCTACTCATCGGGCGACGCTATCAAGGCAGTGCAGGAGGTGGCGGCACAGGTACTTCCCGCGCAGTACGCCGTGGATTTCGGCGGCATCACCCGCGAGGAGAGCCAACAGACAGGCAGCGGCACCGCGATGATTTTCCTTATCTGCATCGTGCTTATCTACCTGATTCTCTCGGCTTTGTACGAATCGTTTTGGCTCCCGCTGGCTATCATCATCGCAGTACCCGTGGGCTTGATGGGTTCGTTCCTGCTCACCAAATGGGCGGGTCTCGAGAACAACATCTACCTCCAGACGGGTGTCATTATGCTTATCGGCTTGCTGAGCAAGACCGCCATCCTCATCACCGAGTATGCTGCCGAGCGCCGCAAGGCGGGCAAGAGTCTGGTGGACGCGGCTTCGGAAGCGGCTTCCGTGCGTCTGCGACCTATCCTCATGACGGTACTCACGCTTATCTTCGGCATGCTCCCGCTGGTGGTTGCCACAGGTGTCGGCGCCAATGGTAACCGCAGTCTCGGTACGGGTGTCGTGGGCGGTAGTATCGTCGGTACGCTCGCGCTGCTTTTCCTCGTACCCTCGCTATTCGTAGTATTCCAACGCCTCGACGAGAAACGCCGCAGGAACCGCCGCACGGAATAACGGAAAAGTGCGTTTTGTTAAGATTCCATGGTACATTGTGCATTATGCATTGTGCATTGAAAAGTAAGGTGGATGTGAGGAGGATGAGCATAGGATAGGCTACCCTTACGCACCTTTCAAAAAGTATCAATTATTAAGATTTTACAGAAATGAAACTACCACATATATTAAAATCCGCTCTGTACATTCCCCTACTTGGAGGGGGCTTGGGGGTGTCCCTCCTATTGTCCTCTTGCGGTATCTACGGCAAGTATAAACCTGTGCAGGACATCGACTCCACACTCTATGGCGACTTGGCTCTGTCCGACACCACGCAGAGCCTCGGTAATCTCTCGTGGGACGCACTCTTCACCGACCCGCTCCTGCAAGACCTTATCCGTCAAGCCCTTGATAGCAACCTCGACTTGCGCATCGCCCACGAGCATGTGCTGCAAGCCGAAGCGTCTCTCCGCGGAGCGCAACTTGCCTATCTGCCGTCTGTCAGCCTTGCCCCGCAAGGCGGTTTCTCGCCGCAGTACAGTATCCGGCAGGGCACCTACGACCTCGTAGCCTCTGCCTCATGGGAGATAGACATCTTCGGGCGCACGCTCAACTCCCTCCGTGGTGCCAAAGCCGCCAAGCAGCAGGCACTCGACTATGAGCAGGCTTCCCGCTGCGGACTCATCGCCGGCGTGGCGAATGCCTACTATACCCTCCTTATGCTCGATGCACAGTTGCTGACCGCCGAGGAGAACGAGCAGACATGGGCAAAGACCATCAATACCATACGCCGTATGAAAGAGGCGGGTATGTCCGACGAAGCGGCGGTTACCCAGATGGAAGCCACCTACTATTCCATACAGACGATGGTACTCGACTTCCGTCAGCAGATACGCCAGACCGAGAACGCCCTCTGTCTTATGCTTGGTACCACCTATCGCCCTGTCAAGCGCAGCACGCTCGATGCACAGGTCCTGCCGCAGAATATCGAAGTCGGTGTACCCGCACAACTGCTTTACAACCGCCCCGATGTGCGCGCCGCACAGCAGAATATGGCACGCGCTTTCTATGCCGCCAATCTCTCCCGCAGCAACTGCCTGCCATCGCTCAACCTCAGCGGTATGTTCGGTTGGACCAACCATAGTTACAGCACTATCATCGACCCGATGACTATGGTATCCAGTCTTGCCGCAAGTCTCGTCGTCCCCCTCTTCAACTCAGGGCGTAACATCGCGCAGGTCAAGATGGCGAAATCGCAGCAACAGGAAGCCCTGCTCACGTTCACGCAGACGGTGCTTACGGCGGGCAACGAGGTGAATGACGCCCTCCATACCTACCAGACGGCGTATGCCAAATGCGAACTATACGACAAGCAGGTGGAGGCACTCAGCCGTGCCCAACGTGCCACTGCGCTCAAGATGCAGTACGGCAGCACCACCTATCTCGAAGTCCTGACAGCCCAAAACAGCCTCCTCACTGCCGAGTTCACCCGTATCAGCAACCGTATGGCTCTCCTCCAGTCCCTCGTATCCCTCTACCACTCCCTCGGTGGCGGCAACGAGTACAACCTGCAATAGAAAAATAGAACTATAGAATAATAAAATATAGAATCCCCCCCTTTCATTCTTATTCCCCCTTCATATTCCAAAAGCAAGGTAAATGTAAGGTGGATAGGATAGCATACACACAAACGGTCAGTAGCCCTAAAACTACTGACCGTTTGTGTGTATTACATTGAATTTTTAACAGAGTTCAACGTCCTCCACTTTGTCAATAAGACTTATCAACTTATGCCCGTCCACGTCCATTTGCTCTAACAGTGCATTAGTAGTTGGGAAAGTCTCTAATAAAGGTTTCTTTGTCTCGTCTGTCCGAAAAGCACAATCTTCGTACACCCGAATAAAGTATTGTACTCCGTTGTACCAAAACGATACATCTGCTCCTTGTACAGCGAATTCATAAAAGAAAACCTGTTGGTTCCACGTGGCATAGCCCAAGTTTTCACCACCGTACTTAGCCATATGCGGTGGATATTTGATATTGTATGGATAGCCCAACAAATCCCGTCCGACTACACCTTGTTCTACTTTAGAAAGTGCCATAGTTTATAATCTGTTTGTATAGTTTTTGCATATCAGATGTTAGCGGATGCCCTTCTTTATCTTGTCTCCCTTCTTTCCTATAGTGGAAATGCGGGGATAAGCCATAGTGGTCGTGAGTATGGATAGAATACTTCTTTTTACCATTTTCATCATACTCCGCTATCTCTTTCACATTCTTTCCGTCCTTATAGAATGACACGTAAATTCTGTTTGGTGTATGGCTTTCCTCCGGCAATTTACCACCTCGTCCATTTGCCTGCATTTCCAAAAATTTGATATTATCTCCTATGGAAAACAAAGTATAGTACTCCCTATTTTCAGTGCTCTCCAGTACGCCCGAAGCGTGGCTTCCGTTAGCACCCATAGCGCATCCTCCTGATTATAGGGTTCTCAAAATAGACACTTATCGCCTCATTTTCATTCGGCATTTTCGTGCCATAGCGGATAATACGCTCCGGTTGCAGTGTCTCTATTGCCTTTTCATAACCGCGTAACCAGAGATTTCGTGCCACCGGATCCGAGTTTACACCATTGCTATTAATGGCAATGGTAGTATGTTTTGGGATACCGGCAAAAGCATATTCATAACTATCGGGAAGCGACCAACTCACATTGGCAATAACATTCACACCGTGCGTCTGCAAATATGCTCCCATTGCATTATTCATACAATTATTGTGGTAGCGTGTAAAATACGGCATATCACGATATTGCGACATATCGGGTGTAATCACATATTTGAATTGCCGCAATCGCTCAACATACTTTTCGGGTGTCCGATAGAGCGAGACAAACCGCCAGTCGTGTATATAAAAATGCACTACGGCATCATAATTCGTGCATTTCTTACTCATTGCTTCTTGAAAATTCAGCAACTGATTTGGTAACTTGCCCACATAATACGATGCAATCATCGGCACCTTTGTTTTGGGTTCCAACAGCAGATTTTTCTGGCACGCAAGCCATAGCGTTTCTGCATTTCGCTGTCCATTGGTGAATGGAATAACATTAGCTTTCTTCATTAGAAAGTTAGGGTTTATAATTTATAAAGTGATTTTTTGCACATTATAGCGCAAAAAACGCATTTTTATCACTCCAAATTTGCCCAACTATGAAAAAAGCAGTAATTTTGCAAACCGATTTTCCCATAGATGGTGTGATGGTAAAGGCTCTGTAAGTATCTTCCACAACTTCTAAAACCTTATTTCTCGCGCTGTCTTTATCCCGTTTCAATGTGCAAGATTGAAACGGGATTTCTTTTCCAAGATAATCTCCATTATTCTGCCGCACCTCCTTTTTTCTTCCGTGTTATTCGTTTCGACATCTTATATACCGTTCCGCCCGCTATACTATCCAAATCATTTTCGCGAGACAGGTCAAAAATATAGGTCCAAGTCTTATAAGCGTATTTCAGCAAATCAAACATTGCTTGTGTCGGAATATAATAATATACTCCCGCCGTTGCAACCTTCAGTGTTTGCGGGTCTTCTTCTGCTACAAAGACCATATACAACACATCTTCGTTTTCATCGTCTTGTGCAAATTTTACCAAAGTTCCTTTTCTCAACTGTAACGCTTCTGCCGTCCCTGCAGGGAACCCTAACTTTCCGCTTGATTGTATCGTACATTTAAGTTTTGTTTTACAAACGCTTGTATCGATAAATTTTAATCCCATACTTTTCTATTTTATATTATGCTGCAAAATTACGATTTAATTCTTATGTATGCAAATTATAAATATTCCTTTCGCCAAATCCATAAACACAAAACGCAGCCTATTTTTCAGACTGCGTTTTGTGTTTGTAATTACTCTATCTTTGCAATATATTTATCTGCCACATATCTACATCCTGTATCTTGTTTTACTGCAACATAGCAGACTATTTGCAGGAGTATGCATTTACTTGCTGAGGGATTCCACGAAGGCGTTCACAATGGGCAGACACTCGGTGGGGTCAGTGATGCCGTGGAGACGCTGCTCAAGGGGACACTCGCCCGTATGGTCGTGATTAGGGATATAGTCAAGCATCTCGTTGTACTGCACCTCAACGCCCGCTTTTTGCAACATAGCAAGTGCCTCTTTGGAAATGGATTCCGTGGTGGCATAGCGGACACCGTCGGCAATCATCAGAGCCGCAGCACCTTTGCCGATAATCTTGTCCGCCACGGCAGCACCTTGCAATGTGCGTGAGTTCTGCAGGTCGTACAGATCGCGCACACCGTGTTGCGTGTAGGTAGTCTGCTCGCCGCGGTTGCGCACCACAAGCGACAGTTGGTTCTCTTTCAGGTAGTTGAGCATATCCTCGCCGTCAATGCTGACCATATGGTAGTTGCGTGTGCCGAGACCAATCTCCGCCGCACGCTCAATAGTATGGATGCCGTGGCGCGAGTTAATACGCTCAATGAGCGCCGCAGCATTGTCGTCCTCGGTGGACGGATAGTTGAATACCAAATCCACACAGGCTTGGTCGAGTGCCACGGGGTCAAGCGAGGCAAGGATACCGACATTCTTCATCTCGGGGGCTGCAGGGTGGTTGCTGCAGTCGCAATCCACAGACAGATTGTTCATCACGTTGATATACACCGTGCGGACGCAGTCCGTACCGAGTTCTTTATTCTTGGTTACATTGAAATACTGATGCACGCCGTCGGCAGCCGAAGCCATCGACTCAAGGAAATCGTCCTGTTTGGCTTTTGTCCAGAACTGCCCTTCGGGTTTGTCCAATTCGCCGGCGGTATGGATATACACTTTGCCGTTGCTCGAGGCGAAGCCGATACTCTGGTTCTTCAGCACGCCGCCGAAGCCGCCTGCGGTATGCCCTTTGAAATGGGCAAGGTTGATAAGGAAATCGTAGTTCCGGATATGCGAGCCGACAAGGTCGTACTTGATGTGTGCCGTGTCGCGAACAGGGATTTTTATCTCGCCGTCGGCATCCAGAATGTCGCACGGGGCGATGGCTGCCCAGCCGTGGTCAACCAGCACCTGCTTGTGGGTTTCGGTTTGGAAACGCGGTCCCTGATATGCCACATTGCACTCCACAATCGTGCCTTGCACTTTGTCCACCAACGGCTTGACCAACTGCGGGTTGAGAAAGTTATGCCCGCCCGGTTCGCCCGTGGAGACCTTCACTGCCACTTTGCCTTGCGGCTCCACACCGAGGGCTTGGAAGATGCGCACCAATGACTCCTGCGAAATCTCCTGCGTCATATACACCACAGCCGTGTCCTGCACGGGTGCCGCCTGTTGCTCTGCAGGCTTGCTTTGGCACGCCGTCATTGCGGCTGCCGCCAAAAGGAAAAGAAATACCTTTTTCATATAAGTATGAATTAAAAACAATGAATTACGAATGACTTTCCGCTGCAAAATTACAATAAAAAACAGAAACTTGCAACCCCTTACCGCAAGACAGGTAAATCGGGTACAAGTTTCTGTAATTAAGGTAGCCCGTCAGGGGCAAATATCTTCTATCAATAAGCGTTCATCTGTGCTTTGACGGTCGAGTTGATAAAGTCAGCGAACTCTTGCACGGTCATCAGGCCTTTGTCCTCGGCACCCTGCTGGCGGACACTGACCAGACCCTGCTCCGCCTCTTTCTCGCCCACTACCAGCATAAACGGAATACGCTTCAACTCGTTGTCGCGGATCTTGCGCCCGAGTTTCTCGTTGCGGTCGTCCACTACGACACGCACATCCTGTGCCTCAAGCATCTCCTTCACCTTCCAAGCATAGTCGTTGCTTTTCTCGGAGATAGGCAATACCACAGCCTGATCGGGCGTGAGCCACAACGGGAACTTACCCGCAGTATGCTCTATCAGCACAGCCACAAAACGCTCCATCGAACCGAACGGCGCACGGTGTATCATCACAGGGCGGTGCTTCTGGTTGTCTTCACCCGTGTATTCCAACTCAAAACGCTCGGGCAGATTGTAGTCCACTTGGATAGTACCCAACTGCCAACGGCGACCGATAGCGTCTCGGACCATAAAGTCGAGTTTCGGACCATAGAATGCTGCTTCGCCGTACTCAATCTTGGCATTGAGGTTCTTCTCGCGGCAAGCCTCTATGATAGCCGTTTCCGCCTTCTCCCAGACCTCGTCAGAACCTACGTATTTGGTGGTATTCTTCGGGTCGCGGAGCGAAATCTGCGCTTCGAAGTTCTTGAAATCCAAAGCCTTGAAGATAATCTCGATAATCTCCATCACGCGGATAAACTCGTCCTTCACCTGGTCGGGGCGGCAGAAGATATGGGCATCGTCCTGCGTAAACGAGCGCACACGCGTCAGTCCGTGCAACTCACCCGACTGCTCATAGCGATAGACGGTACCGAACTCCGCACAGCGGAAAGGCAACTCCTTATAGGAATGCGGGCTGTTCTTGTAGATAGCGCAGTGGTGCGGACAGTTCATCGGCTTGAGCATATACACCTCGCCCTCCTCCGGTGTGGTGATAGGCTGGAACGAGTCCTTGCCGTAGTGGTCCCAGTGTCCGGAAGTTACATATAGTTGTTTGCTACCGATATGCGGAGTGATAACCTGCTGATAGCCATAGCGTTTCTGTATCTTCTTGAGGAAATCCTCAAGACGCAGACGCAATGCCGTACCTTTGGGCAACCAGATAGGCAGTCCCTTGCCCACCATATCGGAGAACATAAAGAGTTCCAACTCCTTGCCGATCTTGCGGTGGTCGCGTTTCTTGGCTTCTTCCAGGAGAGCCAAGTATTCGTCCAACATGGCTTTTTTCGGGAACGAGATACCATATATACGGGTCATCATCGGGCGTTTCTCGTCGCCGCGCCAGTAGGCAGCCGCACAACTGAGCACTTTCACCGCCTTGATAGGCTCGGTAGAAAGGAGGTGCGGACCTTTACAGAGGTCGGTGAATGCACCTTGTGTATAAGTGGTGATGTGTCCGTCTTCGAGGTCGGAGATGAGTTCGCACTTGTAGATTTGCCCTTTGTCGCCAAACTCTTTGAGGGCGTCCGCCTTGGAAATACTCTTCTTTACGAGGTGCTCTTTGCGGTTGCGCAACTCCATCATCTTCTGCTCGATAGCGGGGAAATCACTCTCTTTGATAGTCTGCCCTTCGGCGGGATAGACATCGTAGTAGAAACCATTTTCGATAGCGGGACCGATACCGAACTGGATACCCGGATACAACTCCTGCAAAGCCTCTGCCATCAAGTGGCTCGAAGTGTGCCAGAAAGCGTGCTTTGCCTCAGGGTCGTCCCATTTGTGGAGACGGATTTGGCTGTCTTCGGTTATAGGGGTGTTGAGTTCCACAATACTCCACCCTTCGCCCTGCTCCTCGATGGTCTCGGGTTGGTTGGTAATAGGTTTGATACTTGCCACAAGGATGTCTTGCGCCAAACGACTGCTGATACTCTCAGCCACTTGGAGAGGCGTAACGCCGCTCTCATACTCGCGGACACTACCGTCCGGAAACGAAATTTTAATCATAATAAACGTACAAATGTTTACGGCTCGGGACGAACAAATGCCCTTTCGCCAATTCGGGGACAAAGATACTGCTTTTTCTCCATATACGCAACAACCGCTTTCTACTGCCCCGCAAAAAAGTATCTGTCTTGGTACAGAAAAAGTTGACTCAAAAAAGTCAAAAAAATGAGTCAAAAAGAAGAATAGTTATCGAGAGTCTCTGCGTCAAAATCTCGAAAAAGGACAAGTTATACCACCGAGTTTAAGCGTCAGAAAGTGTGTGAATACTTTCAGTCCGGTATGGGAATTGTGGCGTTTAGTAAAAAGGTCGGTTTGCCAACTATGACGCTACACCAATGGGTAACAGCGTTCAAAGAGGCTCAACCCGCCATAGTAAACAGCATTATGACAAAAGACGAAAAGACCCGCGCTTTGGAAGAAGAGGTAGCCCAACTGAAGCGCGAATTAGTAAAGGCAACCAAGGAGCGCGACAAAGCCCAAGCCCGTGCCCAAGCATGGGAGACAATGGTGGATGTAGCAGAATAAATGTTCGGTATTGAGATACGAAAAAAAGCCGGCACCAAACAATAAGTAGGCTCAAATCGGGGCATAAGTTCAGACTGACAATGGTCGAAATATGCTCGTTGTTTGGTGCTACAAAGCAAGCCTACTATCGGCATGATGAACAGTTTCTTCAAAACCTTCTGTTGCGTGAACAGGTGGCATTGGACTATGCAGAGCGCATCCGCGCCATTGACCCGTGCATTGGCTGCAAGAAACTCCATATGATGTATGCGAAAGAGTTCCGTGATGAGCATCCATTGGGCAGAGACCATTTTCTGCGTCTCATGGAGCAGCGCGGTCTGAAACTGCGCAGGCGGCAGTCCAAAGTACCCCGCACTACGGATTCGCGGCATAATATGCCCACCTATCCCAATCGCGTATGGGCAGTCATTCCCGAGCGTCCCAACCGGATTTGGGTGTCCGACATTACCTATATCAAAGTGTGGGACGATATGGAGCATGGGCTATACCATTTTTGCTATCTGGCATTGATAACGGATGCTTACAGCAAGATGGTTGTAGGGTATGCCGTGGGCGAGTCGTTGGATCCATCCACCCGTTGGGGGCGTTGAAAATGGCATTGTCCACCTTGCCTCCGGACTTTGACTACAGCGGTCTGACGCACCATTCCGACCATGGTGTACAGTATGCAAGCAACCAATATGTGCAGGCATTGAGTGCCAAAGGCATAGCGATTAGCATGACCGAGAACGGCAATCCGAAGCATAATGCGGTGGCGGAACGTATCA
Organism: Bacteroidales bacterium UBA6828; assembly: GCA_002452095.1. Classification (GTDB taxonomy): domain Bacteria; phylum Bacteroidota; class Bacteroidia; order Bacteroidales; family Paludibacteraceae; genus Colicola. The sequence goes on from DKEG01000045.1 coordinate 15,104, forward strand.
ACAATACGATAAAGAATGAGTTTTTTGCCCAACTGCAGTTTACCTCTCAGGAGCAAGTGCAGCAGGAGGTGGCGAAAGCGGTGGTGTTTTACAATACGTGCCGTCCGCATTGGAGTTTGAATGGTATGACGCCGTCGGAAGCCGCGCAGCAAGAGAGCGAGATACCGAAAAAATGGCGCAGTTATCGCGAAAATGCGATAAAAAAGTCGGCAACGTAAGAAAATGATTGGTAGTGTGCAGAAAGATATGTACCTTTGCACGCAAAATACGTACAATGCGCCAAATACATATCTTTGCACGCAAAATACGTACGCGATGAGCAGGTAGGCAGAACACGAGCACCATTTCCTAGTCAGGTGCCCGCGGGCATCTGACTAGGAAATGACATCTCTTCCGAAAGGAATAGTCAACCTCTCCTCGGACTAAGTTTAACCCCGAGTCAACTTAACTCCGTACTAACGACAAAAATAGTCAACCTTATTTAGGACAAGACATTCCGTTCTCCTTCCGTTACCAACTACGGTACATATACGGTACATACACGGTAGATATACGGTAGATATACGGTAGATAATACCGTCTTTGCCGATGTTTACACAGGAGTTGGCACCAGCTTTCTGCCGGGAACGCAGACACTACGGATTCCCTGCAAGCCATAGGCGAAATAGGGTGTCACACCTCGTCCGCAGCCGATTTGGCACAAACCGTATGACTATGCTCGTATGGGAGACGACGCGGCTCGCGTCGTTATGCTATGTATGGGGGACGTGAAGCGTAAGGCAGGTGCGCATCGCGCACTAAGTGCCGTAGCGACACGGAATCATCGTTCGAGCCTACGGCGAGATAAGAAGCCCTGTGGGCTGAGTAGAACTCCTTATTGTCTCGCATCGTTATGCGCCACAGGCACACTGAGTGCCAAAGCGAAACGAAAGCCTCGCAGGCTGACTAGAATGGTGTTTACCAGGCAGTGGAGACCAAGTTATTGATAACAATGCAGCGCGGCGCGTGTTGCGCCGCAAGACGGGTTTTGAATGTTTTGTTTTTATTATTTATGTTTTTTATTATTACTGTTCGGTAAACCTCTAATTCGTATGCAAAAAAATCGGTCGGTTCTTTTGCAGGAACCGACCGTCCGTTGTAATTTTGTGTCGTCAAACAAAAAAACTAACAACGATGAGCAAAATTACAACTTTTTCCGGACAGCCGCAATACCTGCAGATACTCAATTTGGCAAATCGTGCCAAGATACAGGAAATCAGTAAACAAAACAACTACGACCGCTATGTCAAGAAATTAGACGGTTACACCCATTTTGTGGCATTGTTGTTTGCTGTTCTTATGCGGTATGACTCACTGCGCGAAACGGTTATAGGTCTGATGGCAGAGGCTCAGAAATTCCAACACCTCGGCATTAATTATCTGGTGCGACGCAGCACGCTGTCCGAAGCCAATAACCGCCAAAGCAGTTCTTTCTTTGGAGAGATATACCAAAGCCTCTACCAACAATACAAGGCTGTTTTAGCGGACAGCCGAAGTGAATAATGGGTCAAACGCCTGTATATCATGGATTCAACGACTATCAGCCTGTTCTCGGACATCCTCAAAGGCGCAGGACGCAATCCCAAAATGGGTAAAAAGAAGGGCGGGATAAAAGCACATACCGTCATCAAAGCGGATGAAAATATGCCATGTCTGGTACGCTTTACATCAGCGGCAACGCACGACCAGATAATGCTCAAGTATCTGACATTGCCCGCAGGCTCTATTTTAGCCATCGACCGAGCCTATATAGACTACTCTGTCTTCCAACGTTTTACGGAGCAGCACATTACCTATGTAATAAAAATGAAGAAGAACTTGACCTACAAGGTATTGTCAAGTGTATAATCGGCAAAACGAAAGGTGCACTTTTTGCAAAACGAAAGGTACACAAAAATTCAAACTATATATTGACAGAAGCGGACATCAATTCGGTGTCCGCTTCTGTTGTTTAGATGTGCCTTTTGAGTATATTTTTTTCGAGTTCAACCGCTATTCAAATACTGATTGAACAACATTTGAAACTCTTATAAACACTTGTCAGAAAAATACGTTTTTACAATGTTTTTTCGTTCAAAAGCCTTGCATACATCGCAGATTTTTAGTACTTTTGTAGCGTATTAAGTCATGCCTTGCAACTACACATTGAGCACGAACTTGACATCTTTTTCACCTTGCAAGAGGCGGAACGTGTTGAGAAGGTTGCTTTCGTAGATGTGTACGTTGCCCAAAAACAAGGTGATGGACTTGAGCGGCAGTTCTATTTCACGTGCCATAAGATAAAGGTGGTAGATGTCCGACGGTAAGCCCAGACTGGCATCACTGCTGCGTTGGTAGGCAGATACAATCACACCGCCGTCTTCTATCTGGAATTGCACCAATGACAGGCACGGTTGCTGGTTGGTTTCCGCACCCGTCTCTCCGAGAAACAGCACATAGTTCTTGCTGCTTTTCTTTTCCGTTTTGATTTTCTCCACGAGTGCCGGCAGTTTCCGGAAATAGGTCGGGTAACTGTTGTGCAGCGTATCTCCGCAATAATCCCACCACGTAATGCCCTCGGCGCGGTACTGCTCCGTAGAGGTGATGCCGGCTTCAAACATTTGGAGTTCGGTGCGGAGTTTCTTGCGGGCGATGCCGTGCGTCTCGAAGATGTCGAGCAGGTCGGCAGGCGTGAGATGCAGGACTTGATTGGAGAGATACTTGATAGAACCTTTCTTGTTGGTTTGCTGTTTGCCCTCGGACATAATAGTGGAGAGCATGGAATAATACTTGTTCATAACTATGCAGCGGTTTGGTGGTTAGTAACGGGGTTGGTTTGGGCGTTTGCTCCGGCATCGATGTGGCGGTAGAGCATAATGTCGGTATAGCGTGAGTTGTAGTTGAGGTTCGTGGTCTGCTCGACACGAGTGGCACCGCAGAACGGATTGGCGAGGCGGTGTTCCCTGTCAAGCCACGCACAGAGTTCTACAATACTGCTTTTATCCGATGTGAAATAAAAATAGTTGGTACCATTGAGGGTGTGCAGCACATCAAGATAGTCGGACAGCCGCCAGTACCCCTCGTAGGTGAGTGCCTGCGTGGAGAGGTATGGCGGGTCAATGAGAAAGCAGACGTGCGGGGTGTTCACATATTCGGCAAAGAGTTCGCGGTAGTCCTTGCGGGTGACGGTAAGCCCGTCAAGGTAGCCGTCGGCATTGAAATCGCCGAGGCGGACGGTGTTGTAGAGGTGCTCTTTGCGGAGTGCGGCAAGGCTGGTGACATAGTTGCTGCTGAACAGGATTGAAGCCGAGAGGGAGATGTAGTCCACGAAACCTGTGCGGTCGTAGCGGGCTATCGCGTCCAGTATGCGGGTGCGGTAGGGTTCGACGATGCGTTTGTTGCGCGGGTAGCCGCTGAGAATGGTGCGCAATTCGGCAAGGAGGGCGTTGGTGGCGGGAATAGCTGCGAGACGCCCGGTGTAGTTGTCGAAATCGTTGTAAATGACGCGGCATCGGGACGGATGGTGTGGGTGAAATGGGATAGCAGACCACTGCCGCCAAAGAGGTCAACGAAAGTGGTGCAATCGCCGAACTCGTTGCAGAGTGCGGTTTTGAAAGCGTCGTTCCAACGGCGTTTCTGCCCCATAAATGGTAGCGGGGCTTTCGCTGGTAAGTGTGCATTCCAAAAGGTCAGAGAGTTGGTCTGCACAGCCGAGGGCGTTTTTCGTGCCCAGCGGCAAGCAAAGGATATTTCAAAAGAGTTCTTACATATTGTTGGTGGACTAAATGGTTTCATTATCCTCTTTCACCTCTTCAAAGGTCAGCACCCTTGTCTCGTATGGGTCTTCGGCATCGGGGTATTTGTCCTCGTACAGGCGATAAATAAGAGTATAATATGAGGCGTTTACAGGGGCAAAAATATCAAACTGCACAATATACTCCGTTTGATTGGTGGTGCTGTCAGTCGTCTCTGATACTATCGTAGCACCGTTTGTAACCTGCAACTCCCCATTGGTACAAACAACCCGTTGCCTGTTGTCATACGCATAATACCTCACAGACATAACAGTTATGTAAAAAGACGCATTCGGACTGACCACTATCCTGCACTTTATCAGCGGAGTTGTAACGTAGTTCTTGTAAACGGACTTGCTCGACGTCCAATCTATGTGGTTTGCAGGCGTTTCTACACCAAAAGTACCACGTCCGTTCTGCCACAGACTGTTATTCCCGCTGTCGCACAGCAGCACTTTGTGCGTAGCGTAGTTGTCCCGTGTCTCTTGCAGTCCGAATGTCGGTGTATGTATCTTGCACAACTGCGGGTATTCATACAAATTCTCGTCTTTTACTATTTGGGCTATCTTCTCATAATAAGCCGCCTTGTCGGATATGACCGTTCCGTCCTCGAAATGCACCTCTACCTGTTTGGCTTTGATAGACCAACTGTTGATACCGTTATTGACCCAATCTTTTGAATACTTTTGTTGCCTGTTGATGGAGGCATTGACCTTGACAACACCGTCCGTTTCCAATGCCAAATCGCCTGTGGTGGTGTCAAAAGTATAGCCGGTGAGGTCATAGTCGCCTGTCGATTTCCACAATTGGTATTGTTTAATCGCACGCGTAAAGCCGTCTATGCCACCGATTTTCTCTGTGAAGACCTTGTTGCTGTAACACCATAGCGTACTTAACTTGGGGCTGTTGCTCACATCAAGCGTGGATAGTTGGTTGTTGTAGCAGTACAGCGAAACCAGCGCAGAGTTATTGCTCACGTCAAGCGAGGACAGTTGGTTGTTGTTGCATTGCAAGTACGTCAGCGCGGTGTTCTTGCTCACGTCAAGCGAGGACAGTTGGTTGTCGTTGCACCTCAAATCACTTAACTCCGTTTGCTGACTGACATACAACGAGGTAATGCCTTGGTTGGTACATTCTAAGTACGACAACAATCCTACAATCTTCACTACTATCTCACGTGCAGTACTCGCAGGGGCATAAGTATGTTGCAGATTCGCGTATGCGGGAACTGTGTCACAGGTACCATCTCCCCAATCAACGTATTTGGTTTTCCACCCATTCGCCCCTCTTGATAGTATCTTGACTCTTTTTTCCGTATCGGCGGGAATGGAAAATGTGAGGGTCGTTGTCGGTCTGTTTGCCCCCATCATCGCTCTCCTGCGCAGCAATAACTCATTCATACCCGCCTCCTTTCCTGTTGAAATTCGGCAAGTCTGGTGGCGTTAATTTATTTTTACCCCCCGTTAAGGGTTGTAAAATTTAATAATCCATAATCTGTCATCATAATACTGTCGTCTATATCTTTTTCTTATTACTCCGTTTCACAAAATACACCCCCTCGCTTGCCCTCAGTGCCGCGCTCTGTTTGAGCAGCCACACCCCGCCCTCCGGCATATCCGGACCGTCCATGCGTTTCTGTTTCGGGCTGACGTTGCGCATCTGCGCTTTCATACGCTGCATATCCGGGTCGCCCGCCTCGTCCTCGTTGAAGATGAGCAGCCCAGCGCGGTTGACGGGCTCCAGTGTGCCCTCTATACGGGTGTATTTGTCTTTCTTGTCGCGCGTGTCCGGCACCACCGGCAGCAACGCTCCGCGGCGGTGCGACTCCTCGAAGATGGCAGGCTGAAGCACCTGCTCATAGAACGGGGCTTGCAGACTGTTGTTTTCTATCCACACGCGCACATTCTCCGCACCCTGCCTTGCCGCCCATTCGTACAGGTCGAACAACGCCCCCACGAAATGCGCCGTGGACATCGTGTCCACACGCACTTTGCACACGTAGAAACTCAACCCGCTCCGTGCTATCACACCCACAGCCTTGCAACTCCCCTGCGACACGTCCCTGTTGCTCGTTGAGTCTTTTCTCCGCAACTTTGGCAGTACTTTTTGCACACCTCACACACCCGCACTACCTTTGCACCGTTTTTCAATAAGCAAAACAATGTATCAAACCCATTAAACCATACAGTTCCCATCGTGTATAAAAAATATCTTAATCATTCCATCTGCCTGTCTCCACCGAAGGAACTCCGAAAGAACTCCGAAGGAACTCCACACCAAATCCGCCTCCCAAACCCGCTAATTTTTAATAGAATTTTACACCGCCAAACGCACTGCCAACAACGTAAAAACCAAAAACCTCAACAATATGACCAAAGGACAAAACTTTATTCTCATTCCGCGCCAGACTATCGAATTCCTTACTCGTGCCTGTCTCATGCGACCCGAGTACCTCACATGGTACGACCTCTATCTCGCCTATATCCGTCTCAACGACCCGCACGAAAACAGTAAGACCAAACCCATCCCCGCTATGCAGCAATATGACATCCTTGCCGCCCGCTTCGATATGTCACAAGACCGTATCCGACACATCATCAACCTACTAAACCGATATATGTAATATATTAATATACCGCCCTCGCAAATGCCGCATTTGCAAGTCTCGCTAAAATTTACTAACTTTGCGCCAACTTTTTAACTACAAAAATCACATACTATGATTTCTCCCGAAAGAAAAGAATTTAACAAAGCCGTCCGCGAATTGGATGAGATAAGCAACACTTTCAACTCCAAATTTGAGGAAACCCTTGTTACCATACTCAATACCCAACCGCGCAAAAAAATCTCTTTCACCAAACATCGCCCAAAATATATACAGGATTGTAGCGAAACTGTCACTTTGGCTACAATCTCTGCTATTTGGCTTGAAGAAGATGGTTTGAAAGTAAAAATGGCTTGGAATGAAGACGGTATCGCTTTCAATGAAACACAATCTTTTTACTCGGCTGATTTCGACAATCTTTATCCCAACTACGCAAGTTTTACCGATGCTGTCAAGCAAGCACTCAAAGACAGGGAAAACCCGCAGGCAGAACCACAACAGACAGCATTCAAACAAGCCGTGTTTGCTGAAAACAACAAATCCAAAGGTGGTCTCCTTTCCAAACTATTAGGCTTTTAGTACTAAAAAACACTCCGTTTGCACGATTGGTCGCCTATACAGCCACTCCCTCTCGCCAAAACACACTACCTTTGCACCGTCTTTCGAAAGAATGGCGGTGCATTTGTTTCCGCCACATCGCAAACGAGGCTCGCGATGTCAAAGAAACAGCCCAACCAACAAACCTAAACCACAAGACCCGCTCTGCATTTCCCCCTTTGAAGGGGGACTAAGGGGGTCTGAAACCTAAACTACTATGTCCAAAATCAAACTCGAAGTCCCCTTCCAATCCTTCAGGGGCAAAGTCTGCAAACACTCGCAGATTATCTTCAAGCAGATGTACGGCACACGCTTCACCTCACAAATCTGCAACCCCTACACGGGCGCACCCTCCGAAGCGCAGACCGCACAGAAAAACAAGTTCAAAAACGCACAAGCAGCTGTCAAAGCACTCTCCGCA
>DKEG01000013.1:0-13568 GCA_002452095.1 Bacteroidales bacterium UBA6828
AACGAGAAAAGTTCACGCTTTGTTTTTGTGTGTCTATGGTTGTTAGGCAAACAAAAACTACTCAATATGGAACAGACTAATCTTAACCGTCTCAAGCAAGACCTCATAGAGGAAATCAATCAGCGGGTTGCAGACCGTATCCTTGAGCCCAGCAATGCGGACTTGCTGCGCAAACTCATCCGTCAAGCCGACAACGAGAACGAAGCCATCGCCATTGCGGCACTCGGTACCACCTACAAGCGCACGGGGTTGCATTTCGACAAACGTTTTGAACGTATGACGGACGACATCTCCTATTTCCGCCGCAATACTGAGTTGAGTTTCCATACCGACGACCACAAACCTATCCACAAACTGATTGTCGGTGACAACTACGAGGCGTTGCAGAATCTGCTTATCCAATACCGTGGTGCAGTGGACGTAATTTATATAGATCCACCTTACGGCAAAGACAGTATGGGGGAGTTTGCCAAAACCAACTATGCCAATGCTATCAGCCGCGACAACTTGCTATCTATGCTCTATCCGCGCCTGATGCTTGCAAAACAATTGTTGTCTGACAGCGGTGTCATATTCTGCTCCATAGACGATAAAAATCAAGCCTACGTAAAATGCCTTTTTGACGAGGTATTTGGGGAAGGAAATTTTATTTCGACCTCAATTATTATGAATAATAGAGGAGGGCGTGATTATGGAGGTATTGCAATACAACATGAATACTTGCTTATTTATGCTAAAGATACCTATGAATATGAACTAAATGAAATTGCAGATCCTGATAAAAGGTTTTTCTATCAAGATGAGCAAGGTGGTTTTAACTTAATGGAGTTACGAAATCGTAATGTAAAATTCAATAATAAGAATCGTCCAAATTTATTCTATCCATTCTACTTGAATCCCAATAGTGAAGATATAAACGGATTGTTTCAAATAGCATTGGAACCAAGTGCAGAATTTTCGATAAAGGTACTACCTGCAATATCACAAGGTATTCAGACTGTGTGGAGATGGGGAAAGGAAGAAAAATCAAGAGCTAACTTAAACAAAGAAATTTTTGGAAAAGAGAATCAGAATGGTGGTTATATGATAGTGCAAAAATATCGTAAAACTACTAAAATGCAACGTAGTATTTGGGAAGAGAAAGAGTTTGTAAATGAAAGAGGGTCTGAAATGATAAAAGACATTCTTGGCTATGGAGTATTTGACTATCCCAAATCAATGTTTTTATTGAAACGTGTTATTGAACTTTCTTCACAGTTAAATTCCACCGTCCTTGATTTCTTTGCAGGTAGCGGCACTACAGGGCATGCGGTATTGGATTTGAACAAGCAGGACGGTGGCAACCGTACATTTATCCTTTGTCAGTTGAACGAACAGACCGACACCACGCCCAACGGCATAGCCTATGATGTTACCGCCAAACGCCTGAAACGCATTATGACAGGCAGTTGCTACGACGGTACCACGGACTTCAAATGGGCGCAGAGCAATACCCCTTACGGCGGCAATCTTGATGTGTATGAGATGGACCACGTCCCGAGTTTTGAATACACCGAAGGCAAGTCCCCCTTCGAGGTGATAGACGAGACCCTCTACGGGCAGAAGCGTTTTGCCACTCTGCGCGAGAAAATAGAATGGGTATGCACCCGCTTTGCCAACACGCAAAAACGCGTGGAGGACGACCACGAATGGGCACAACGAACACAAGAATAAGATGCTACAAGAGATACAAGACCTGCAAAACAGAGCCGTCTCGGAGTTGTTCCAACGCCTCTACGGCAGCAAGACCGAACTGACTTTCCGCGCCCCGACGGGCAGCGGCAAGACCCGTATGATGGCAGACATGATGAACCGTGTATTGGAGAAAGAAGGAGATAACAACGTTGTTTTCCTCGTCTCTTCGCTCTCCAAAGGCGACCTTGCACGGCAGAACTACCTTTCTTTCTGCGATTGCGTGCAAAGCGGGGTATTTCCTCTGCTGAACCCCTATCTTATCTCCACCGAGGTGAGCGGCGAGGAGACGCTTTTTATCCCCACTGACCATAATGTCTATGTCCTGCCGCGCGACCTATTCAAGAAAAACGGCAAACTGATGGCAGGGGCGATGAATAACTTTCTTGCCCGACTGACCGAAGGCGGTTTGTTCGGCGGACTGAACAAGCGTATCTATCTCATCAAAGACGAGTGCCACCAAGCCACCAACAACCTCGACACCCTCTCGGCAAAGTATTTCAGTAAGACCGTCAATTTTTCCGCCACGCCTAACCTCCGCCGCGGACAGACACCCGATGTGCAGATAACCGACGATGAGGCGGTACAAGCCAAACTTATCAAGCGCGTGGAACTCGGTGCTGACACCGATGCGGTGGAGGATGCTCTCTGCCGTTTTGAGCAGATACAGCAGGACTACACCTCTTTGGAGGTCAATCCGTGTCTCATCATCCAGATTTCCAACAAGGACAAAGCCGACAGGGAGTGGCAGGAGCAAATCCGTCCTGCGCTTGACCGGCATCAGGGGCTGAAATGGATGCTCATCGTGGATAACCCCAAGATGTGTGATACCAACGACGACCTCAAGAAACTGAAACCCGACAAATGGAAAGACTACGCCAAACGGAGTACTTCGAGTATAGATGTCATCATCTTCAAGATGACTATCTCCGAGGGCTGGGATATTCCGCGGGCGTGTATGCTCTACCAGGTGCGCGACAGCCAAAGCAAGCAGTTGGACGAGCAGGTCATGGGACGTGTGCGCCGCAACCCTCGGCTGACCGACTTCGAGACGCTTACCCCCGCACAGAAAGAACTCGCCACCACCGCTTGGGTATGGGGTATTCCGCCCGATACGATGCGCAAGACCTATCCTGTTGCGCTGTGGCATGACGGAGCGGATATCCGGCAAAACATCGCTGTCCGAACCACCTGTCTGCTCCCGCTCACCGCCCGCAAAGATTTTGATGTAAACCGCTATATGGAGGGCAAGGCGCAGAGCAACGCTTCTGAGAGCATCTTTGTTATCTACCGCCGCCTGCAAGCCGCCGAAACAGACCTGCAAGACCTATGCTACCAATATGCGGACAGCGTCCGGAAATGGCTGCTTTTTACGGAGAACCTGAGCGAACTTAAAAAGCAATACAACCAATATATCTGCAACTATGATGAGAGTATGGCGGTCTCGGACAAACCCGTCTCCTTCCCTGTGCAGTCCTATTATCTTGACAGCGGCAACCGAAACAATATCCGCAGTTGGGTGTGGCGCAAAAAGGCGGACAACCATGCCTTTGCCTTCGATAGTGATGCCGAGAGCGAATGGGCAAGCCTACTGCAAGACGCTGCGGAGCAGTATGGTGCCGTACTGTCCGAAACCGACCTGCTGCAAGGACAGTGCTACCTGTGGGGCAAGAACTTCCTGCCCGGCTCGGAGATATGCTACCAGTACTACACCGACGGCATACATGTCTCCTATCCCGATTTTGTGCTGAAAGACCGCCGTGGCAGAATACACCTGTTCGAGGTCAAAAGTGTCAATATAGCCAACGATTCGCATATCAATACAGAGGAATACAACGCCAAAATCCGTGCGCTTAAAGCCTGTTATGCGGCTTGTTCCAAGAAACTCAATAATCACCTATTCTATCTCCCAGTCCTCAAATACGACACATGGCACATCACCCGCTTCTGCAACGGTGCGGAAGATACCCTTTCCAAAACCGCCTTCCTTGAATCTTTGAAATAAACTGCTTTGCCCGATCCTATATCATTGTGCTATCAACAATAGGTGATTGATAGGTGATTAATAGGTTATTCCATTTAGGATGCAGGGTAAACGCCTTATAGGAGTGTTCTATGGGTAATGAGTGATAGGGTAGTGGTAGGGCGATAGACCCGACATTGCCGGCAATCCTGCAAAAAGCGTCCGCCCCTTGCGAAACCGGAAAAATAGTTGTAACTTTGCAGCGGAATAAACAACCGGACTTTTTTATCTAAACTACAATATGAAGAAAGAAATTCAATTCTCGTTGGTTTACCGCGATATGTGGCAGTCCAGCGGCAAGTACGTTCCCCGCAAAGACCAGTTGGCAAAGATTGCACCCGTTATCATCGATATGGGCTGTTTCGACCGTGTGGAGACCAACGGCGGTGCGAGTGAGCAGGTGAACCTCCTCTATGGCGAGAACCCCAATCAGGCGGTTCGTACCTTCACCAAGCCTTTCAACGAGGTCGGTATCAAGACCCACATGCTCGACCGCGGTCTGAATGCCCTCCGTATGAACCCCGTGCCTGCCGATGTGCGCCAACTGATGTACAAAGTGAAGCACGCACAGGGCGTGGACATCACCCGTATTTTCTGTGGTCTGAACGACCCCCGCAATATCATCCCGTCCATCAAATGGGCGAAAGAGGCAGGTATGACTGCCCAGGCGACGATGTGTATCACCTATTCCAAGGTGCATACCGTGGAGTATTACATCAATCTTGCCGAGCAACTCATCGAGGGCGGCGCACAGGAAATCTGCCTCAAGGATATGGCAGGTATCGGGCGCCCGGTTATGTTGGGCAAAATTGTTGCAGCTATCAAGGAGAAACACCCCGACATCATTCTCCAGTACCACGGACATACGGGTCCCGGTTTCTCGGTGGCTTCGATGCTCGAGGTTGCCCAAGCGGGTATTGACGTACTCGATGTGGCTATGGAGCCGCTCAGTTGGGGTATGGTGCATCCTGATGTCATTACCATTCAGGCGATGCTCCGTGATGCGGGCTTCCTTGTAAAAGACATCAATATGAAAGCCTACATGGAGGCACGCAGCCTGACGCAGTCGTTTATCGATGATTTCCTCGGCTACTGGATCGACCCCCGCAACTCAAGAATGACCTCTCTGCTTGTCGGCTGCGGTCTGCCGGGCGGTATGATGGGCTCGCTGATGGCGGACCTCAAGGGTATGCACGCCGCTATCAACGCCAATCTTGTCAAGCGTGGTGAGAAAGCCCTTAGCGAGGACGAACTGCTCGTCGAACTCTTCGAGGAAGTGCAGCGTATATGGCCTATGCTCGGTACGCCGTGTCTCGTAACGCCGTTCTCGCAGTACGTGAAGAATGCCGCCCTGATGAACCTGTTCTCGAAGTCGATGGGCGAGAAACCGTTCACCCGTATGGACCCCGCTATGTGGGGTATGATTCTCGGCAAGTCGGGCAAATTGCCGGGCGAACTGGCTCCCGAAATCATCGAACTCGCCAAAGAAAAAGGCATGGAGTTCTACACGGGCGACCCGCAGGCACTCTATCCCGATGTGCTGCCGCACTATATAGAGGAGATGGAGAAACTCGGTTGGGACCGCGGGCAGGACGACGAGGAACTCTTCGAGTTCGCTATGCACGAGAAGCAGTACCGCGAGTACAAGTCCGGTCAGGCGAAGGAGCAGTTCAACAAAGACCTCCTCGAGCGTATGGAGAAAGCCGCACAGGGTGGCAAGCAAGTAACGTTCATCTCGGCTGCCGACAAACGTGCTATCCTGCACCCGAATGCCGAACCGCTGGAGGCTACGCTGGCAGGCAAAGTGCTATGGGAACTCGACTACAACGAGGACAGCCACGCACCTGCTTTCGGCACGTTCTATAAGAAAGGTGATGTCATCTGCTACCTCCAGACGCAGCACGGCATTGAGCCTCTGACCGCTTTCGACAACTGCCGTCTCGTGGCTGTGGACAAAGCCCAAGGTGCTGTCGTTACCAAGGCGGATGCCATCGCGTGGTTTGAGCATGCCGACTTGGTGGAGCATGTCCGCGAGGGTATCAAGGACGCTGCCCAGAAGGTAAAAGACGCCATCAAGGACGCCATCAAACAGCCTGATACCGAAGTCCTCCCCGAGCAGCGCAGCAAGTGGAAAGACGGCATGATCGCCAAGCAATAACACGTGCGGATATGGATATCGGCTATAAGGAATTTCAACAGCGGTTTCAATTGTTGGCAACGAAACATCCGCAATGGATAATAAACACGTTGTCGAACATATTCACTATGCGTCTTATCGGAAACAAGACGCATGGTGATTTGGCTGAAATCGGCATAGCGGAGTTTATTCACCAGTTTATGTACGACTACGATAGCCGGCATGTGGGTAAAGACCTTTTTCGTGCAAAAGAACACGAAGAAGACATTGTGATTATCAACGAATTAACGAAGCAGGAGATTCCTATCAGCCTCAAGGCGTATGGCGATGGTCCTTTGCAATTATCTACGGATAAGGACGCGTTGATGTTCCCGAAATTACAAGAATTGGGTACGTGTATAAGCGATAAGCATACCATTAGCGAACTTTTCCTGTCGCAGGAGTTTGCCTCGTTGAATAGTGTCAATGTGATGCCTCTTATCTATCGCGAGAAAGATATGGAGTGCAATATAATGGTGTTTGATTTCAACAAGATGAAAGCAGATACCGACAAAATTGTATTCATTAACAAAGGGCAACGCTACGATTTCCAAGACCACAAGGTTGTAGCAGGAAAAGGGCGTTCGCACCCTATCTATATGTTCCTCAATCAGCAGGACGGATACATTTGCGAGGTGCGCTATGGGGGTGCTGCCGCTAATGCTTTGCAACGAGGCTTTTGGACGCACACTATCCATGCTGCGAACTACTTCAACAGCCTTACCAACGGTTGGATAACGTACAAACACAATCTGACGTTGGTAAAGTTGTTCCGTTTGGCATTGAATGCTTCGGAGGAGGGACACAAGAAAGCCAACATCATCTTGCAGGATGACATCAATAATTTGCTGCAAACTCTGTAAATGGCAGAACAATTGAACATATTCGGCGATACTCGTTGTTGCACAATGCCGACAACGGAGGGAATAAAATATACGGGTTCTAAACTGAAGATGTTGCCGTATATTCTCCCTATGGTTGCCGATTTGGGCGATGTTCATACGGCTTTGGACGCTTTTTCGGGTACTACGCGTGTGGCACAGGCATTCTCGCAAATAGGGTTGGATACCACAGCCAACGATATTTCCGAATGGTCTCAGGTCTTTGCCACCTGCTATTTGGTAGCCGACAAGCCCGATTCTTTCTATCAGTTGATTATTGACGAACTGAATGCCTTGCCCGGATATTACGGCTGGTTCTCCGAACATTATGGTGGTGAGGGCGAGGAAGGCAAGCGTCCTTTCCAACTGAAAAATACGATGCGTCTGGACGCTATCCGTGATAGGATTGATACGCTGAAACTGAGTTGGGAAGACAAGTGCGTGTTGCTTACCAGTTTGATACTGGCATTGGACGCTGTAGATAATACCTTGGGGCATTATGCTGCTTATTTGTCGGGCTGGTCTCCCCGTTCCTATAATGATATGGTGCTGAAAGTCCCGCAACGTTTTCCTATTCACACACGCAATAGTGTATCGAAAAAGGATGTGTTTGATGTGGTGAGCACATACCATGATTTAGTGTACCTTGACCCTCCTTACGGATCCAACAACGAGAAAATGCCGCCCAGTCGTGTGCGCTATGCCGCCTACTATCATATATGGAAGACCATCATTCTGAACGACAAGCCGAAATTGTTCGGGAAAGCCAATCGGCGGGAGGACACACGGGACACCGTCTCTGCTTCCGTCTTTGAGGAATACAGAAAGAATGAGGACGGCAATTTCATCGCTATGCAGGCGATAGACGACTTGATTCGCAAGACCAATGCGCACTATATTCTTTTGTCTTATAGTTCTGGCGGACGGGCTACCAAGCAGGAACTGAACGACATTCTCCATTCTACCGGATGTCTGATAAAGGCGCAAGAGATTGATTACAAGAAGAATGTAATGAGCGGTATGCGTTGGACGAATGAGTGGATTAACTCCGATAATGCCTATAAGGAATATCTTTTCTTAGTAGAAAAATAATATATTCAAATTCAATTAACTAATATCTTTATGCGAAAGTACAATTTCAACGCAGGTCCCAGTATCCTGCCCAAAGAGGTCATCAAGCAGACGGCTGATGCAGTGCTCGATTTCCAAGGCGAAGGCTTGAGTATCCTCGAGATTTCGCACCGTGCCAAGTACTTCCAGCCCGTTGTGGACGAGGCGGAAGCCCTGATGAAGGAACTCCTCGGCGTACCCGAAGGCTACCGTGTCATATTCCTCGGCGGCGGCGCAAGCCTCCAGTTCTGTATGGTGCCTTACAACTTCCTCGAGAAGAAAGCCGCCTATCTCAACACGGGCGTATGGTCGAAGAAGGCTATCAAAGAGGCGAAGGGCTTCGGCGAGGTAGAGGTGGTCGCAGAGTCAACCAATTCTATCCCGACCGGTTACGACATTCCGCAGGACGCTGACTATTTCCATATCACCACCAACAACACCATTTTTGGTACCGAGATTTCCGAGCGCAAACTGCAGGAAATCTACGCCAAGAAGGGCAATGTACCTTTGATTGCCGATATGTCGTCCGACATTCTCAGCCGTCCTATCGACGCAAGCAAGTTCGACGTCATCTATGGCGGTGCACAGAAGAACATCGCCCCCGCAGGCGTTACTTTCGTCATCATCAAGGAGTCGGCTCTCGGTCACGTGTCGCGCTATATCCCCACGATGCTCAACTATCAGACGCATATCGACGGCGGCAGTATGTTCAACACGCCTCCCGTCCTGCCTATCTACACCGCGCTCCTTAACCTCCGTTGGCTCAAAGAGCACGGCGGCGTCGAGTGGATTGACCGCCGCAACCAGCAGAAGGCTGACCTCCTCTACGATTGCCTCGACCACTCCAAGATGTTCGTTCCCACTATCCTCGACAAGGAGGACCGTAGCCGTATGAACATCTGCTTCGTGCCGAAACCCGAATACGAGGAACTCAAAGACGACTTCTTCAAGTTCGCTACCGAGCGCGGCATGGTCGGCATCAAGGGGCACCGTCTCGTAGGCGGCTTCCGTGCTTCGTGCTACAACGCAATGGACGTTGAGGGCATACAGGCACTCGTTGATTGCATCCACGATTACGAGAAGAAACTCTAATGATCCAATCGTTTCATTAATGTGTTTTAATGCTGTCAAACCGCAACTTTTCAGCAATGGATACGCATAGGATGCGCATAGGATAGGCAAGGTATGGCACAATCATAAATTAACAAAATTTATACGATTATGGATACCATTATGGACTATTGGTTTCGCAATCCCAAGCGTGAAGAAAAGCGCACGGCAGTGTTTTACACAACATTAGTCAATAGTATGAAAGTTCTTATTGCAACCGAAAAACCCTTCGCGAAAGTGGCTGTGGACGGCATTCGCGAGGTGGTGGAGAAAGCAGGTTACACCCTCGCTTTGCTCGAGAAATATACTGACAAACAGCAACTTCTGGATGCTGTGGCTGATGCCGATGCCCTCATCGTGCGTTCCGACATCGTGGACGCAGAGGTACTCGATGCTGCTCCTCAACTCAAGATTGTAGTTCGCGCAGGCGCAGGCTACGATAACATCGACCTCGCAGCGGCTACCGCACACGGCGTGGTGGCTATGAACACCCCGGGGCAGAACTCCAACGCAGTGGCTGAGTTGGCTCTCGGACTTATGGTGATGGCTGTCCGCAACTTCTACAACGGCACCAGCGGCACCGAACTCAAAGGCAAGAAACTCGGTATCCATGCGTTCGGCAACGTAGGTCGCAACGTGGCGCGTATTGCCAAAGGCTTTGGCATGGACATCTACGCTTACGACGCTTTCTGTCCCGATGAGGCTATGATTGCCGCAGGCGTTACGCCCGTTCACTCTGCCGAGGAACTCTACCGCACTTGCAACATTGTTTCGCTGCACATCCCTGCTACCGCAGAAACCAAACAGAGTATCAACTACGCCCTTTTGTCTCAGATGCCGAAGGGGGCTGTCTTGGTCAATACTGCCCGTAAGGAGGTCATCAACGAGGACGAACTTATCCAACTCATGCAGGAGCGCGCTGATTTCAAGTACGTTACGGACATTATGCCCGCAGCGGATATGAAGTTCAAGACCTTGTTCGAGGGGCGTTATTTTGCCACTCCGAAGAAGATGGGTGCCCAAACCGCCGAGGCGAACATCAACGCCGGCATCGCCGCCGCCAACCAAATCGTTGACTTCTTCACCACCGGCAACACCCGCTTCCAAGTAAACAAGTAAACATAGTCTAGTTTACGAGTAAATATGCGAGGGTGTATCCATATACCAAAGATACTTTGGCTGATACACCCTCGTATTATGATTAACCTTATATTCAATCTATAAATAGCCAAACACATGAATGCGCAAGAGAAAAAGATAGCAGACATCCTTAATAATCAAAGACTATTGGTAATACCTTATTACCAACGGTCTTACGTGTGGAATGAAGAACTATGGAAACGCTTCTTGGAAGATGTTATAGATTTAACATCTCCATCTGCCAAACCACATTTCTTTGGGTCTATTATTCTCAAGCAACAACAAACACCTGCTATGGGAGGTGTGAGTGATATTCGTACCGTTATTGATGGTCAGCAACGACTGACTACAATTGCTATATTTTTCAAAGTATTGAGTCTTAAATTGGGACAAGAATGGATTTACGAAGATGTGTGCAAGTGTAGAAGTAACAATGGTACTAAAGTTCTGGCATTTCACCACAATCGTTTAGATCGTCCGGCATTTGAGCAGATAATGAATCTTACCACTCTTGAGAATCTGTCTGTAGACAAGAAAGGAAATGTTGTAGAAAGTGAGAGCCAAATTATCAATGCCTATCAGTATTTTCTTCGTAAAATAGACATTACTGTACTTGACATCAATAGTGTAACATCTATTATGAATAAAATTCTTTTTGTAGGGATAGACTTAAATTATGATGAAGATGAACAGCAGATTTTCGATACAATCAATTCACTTGGCATTAAATTGACTACATCTGAGTTATTGAAGAACTATCTGTTTAATGAAAATAACTTGAATGAATTTGAAACATATTGGGAACCTATATTTGAAAAAGATAGAGAACAAAGAGAGTATTGGAATCAGGAAATTGTATCTGGAACAAGCCGCCCTCACTTAATTGATGTATTCTTTTCTGCCTTGTTAAATATGAAAGTACACGATGCCAAGTATCGTGTTACTACAGAGGACAAACAGCGTTATGCACGCACGGAGAAATTATTCGAATCCTATAAGGAGTTTATCAATAAGTATATGGGAGGAGATAAGAATACGTTGATGAAAGAAATCAAAGAGTATGCTACTCTCTTTATGGAAAACCTCAGGCCTGATTGTGGAGAATACGCCCTTACAGAAGAAGTCGGATTGGACAGGTTGAATGTAATGATGTTTTCACTCAAAATGTCCACAATGATTCCATATATATTGTATCTATTGGTTAATCAAAAGGACAAAAATGAGATAGTAAATATATGTGAGTACTTGGAAGCATATATGATGCGCCGTTTGATTTGTCATGTGGAAACTCGTTCATATAGCAAGATGTATTCTGATAGTTTGCTGACCAATTCCATCCTGGCATTAAAAGACTTACAGGAGTTTGTCAACGGAAAGGATAGCGATAGGTTGACAGCCCCTGTTGATGATGCGGATATACAAAAGTCAATCAATGGCGGAGTGTATCTTATCAACGAACAGAATATGGGCATACTCTATATGCTAGAAACACGTCTTCGCTCCGACCCATATTCTGCGACAGTGATGAAAGGCATCAAGTATTATACATTGGAACACTTAATGCCTAAAAAGTGGAAGCAAACATGGGGATTTACTGGATTGGATGATGCGACAATCCAAAAGCGTGATGATATTTTATACACGTTAGGTAACTTGGCTATCATTCCTGGCAAATTAAACACCTCTATCAGTAATAGTAAATGGCAGGATAAATTGAATGGTAAAGGCAATAAGCCAGGACTTATAAAGGCAGCCTCTGGGCTAATTACTTTAGACAAGTATCTGAAAATTACTGATTGGGATGAGAATGAGATTACTAAACGAGCCGACGATTTATATGCTCAAATACTGAGTGTATGGAAAAAATAAAGCATTGTATTGCCTTTGCCAATAAGAAATATACTATACTATGCCCGATTCGGAATTGATAGAAAGAGCCTTGGAGATTGCCACAGGGGCGCACAAGGGGCAGTTGGATTTGGACGGCAAACCGGTTATACTGCACCCTTTGGCGGTTGGGCTGATGGGTGCGTGTACGGACGAGATAGTGGCGGGTTTCTTGCACGATGTGGTAGAGGACAGCGGATATACCTTTGAGTATCTTTTGGAGCAGGGCATTCCCACCCATATCGTAGATACTCTTCGCCTGCTCACACACGCCAAAACCGAGACCTACGACACCTATCTGGAGCGTATCGCCACATCGGGCAACCGCCTTGCCATTATCACCAAATGGCACGACTTGACCCACAATCTGGAACGTGGCATCCGCGGCAACCATACCAAACAAGTCGCCAAACACACCCGCGCCCAAGAGTACCTGCGTCCTTATTATGAAACAATGGGTAAATAACCGATAAAGTGTTAATGTATGGCAGAGACAATTATAGAGGCAGACAAACAGCGGGAGGGGAGGATTTATCGGGTGACCATATTCGGCAGCGTGGTGAATATGGTGCTGCTGGTGTTCAAGTTCCTGGCGGGAGTGCTGGGGCACTCGGCGGCAATGATTGCCGATGCGGTACATTCACTCAGCGATTTTCTCACAGACATCGTAGTGCTGGTTTTTATAAAAATCAGCAACCGTCCTGCTGACCACGACTATGACTACGGGCATGGCAAGTACGAGACGTTGGCTACCTTTTGTATCGGCTTGGCATTGTTGGCTGTGGGAGGGATGATTGCAGCAAACGGAGTGGAGAAGATACTGCGTGTAGCGCATGGCGAGCAGTTGCCTGAGCCCGGTTGGATTGCTCTATGGGCTGCGTTGGTGAGTATCGTACTCAAAGAAATCACCTACCAGGTTACTGTGCGAGTTGGCAAACAGGTTCATTCGGACGCCGTGGTGGCGAATGCATGGCATCACCGCTCGGATGCGTTCTCGTCTATCGGTACGGCAGTCGGTATCGGCGGGGCTATCCTCTTGGGGCAGAAATGGACTATTCTCGACCCGATAGCCGCTTTGATAGTCAGTATCTTAATCATCGTAACGGCGGCTAAACTGGTGTATGGTGCGATGGGGGAGTTTTTGGAAAAGAGTCTGCCCGACGAGGTGGAACAACAGATTGTGGATATTGTGAACGAAGACAAGGCTATGACCGAACTGCATCATCTTCGCACCCGTAGTGTGGGTAACCATTATGCCATAGAGATGCACCTGCGTATGCCCGGTGATACACCGCTGTATGTAGCACACCAACACGCTACCGACCTTGAACGCCGTCTGAAAGAACAGTTCGGCGAACAAACACACGTGGGCATCCATATCGAACCGACCAAAGAAAATGGTGTCTATACCGCCCCAATAGAGCAATAGGGTACGAAAAAGATATACAATCTTGACTATCTTTAGGGCGGCTTATGCTCCCACTAAACCCCAATTCTTTCTACGTCCTTT